>JAHDWL010000046.1 GCA_023384355.1 Anaerolineae bacterium | reverse complement strand
CCGCTGCCTGACCTCTACACCTTCAACCACTGGGCCGACTACTGAAAAACCCTGTCTTCAGGTGAGGATGTGCGGGCCAATATCATCGCCATACGCCGGACATGTGCCCGGCGCATGGCGATGACGCTATTCAGTTGCGCGGAAGTCCGGTCTGCCTATTGGCGCGCCATGACCCGCCGCATGGTCGCCTCGTCGTCCTCGATCAACTCGCCGCTCAGGTCGAAAGTCACCTGGTGGATAATGCCGGTGAACTCGAACGGCGCACGATAGAACGGACAAACCGGCGCGCCAGGATCAGCCCCAACGGTAATCCCGCCCGTCAATCCCAGGCTCAGGGGCGTGGTGTGCGGGAAATCGCTTTGGCCTGTCAGCTTGCCGTCTACGTAAAGTTGGGCGCGACCCGCCGCGCCCTTGCCGTGGGCAAAATCAGGCTCCCCGGTCACTTCAAACTCGAACCGTAACTCATGACGCCCGGCGGTCAACGGCTTGTCCGCCTTCACGTGGAGATAGTCCCGCGCGACATAGTTCTGCACATACTGGAGCAGCCCATCCTGGACAAAGAGGGTGTAACCGCCGTCTGTGCCGCCGTAGGATACCAGCACGCCCTCGGCGCCGCCTTCGGGAATCTCAACTTCGGCCGTGATCGAGTGGGATCGATTGAGCAACCGCGGCCCGGCGTTGAAAGGGACTGCCTGGGTGTGGGGATAAAAAGTGTATCGACTTCGATCGGCGGTCAACTGCGGGCGCTCCTCGGCAAACCGCTGCACGCCCCGGCCGTCAACCGGCATGACGTTGTATTTGCCCGCCTCCACATACCACGTGGCGATCATCTCGATCAGCCTCGCCCGATTTTCGGCCGCCAGGTTGTGATTCTCCGCCCAATCCTCGTCGACATGATAGAGTTCCCACCCCGTCGCGTCGATTTCGGTCAGCGTGTCGGCCGGGATAGGTTTGCCGAAGAACGCACCGGCCTCGGTGAACGAGGGGCCGGGCCACGGGCAAACCGCCCGCCAGCCGTCGTGGTAGATCGAGCGATGGCCCATCATCTCGAAGTATTGGGTATGGTGCTTGCCGGCGGCCGTCGCATCATCAAATGTATGCGCGAGACTGAAACCCTCGATCGGCGCTTGCGTCACTCCGCGAATGGTCGTCGGCGCTTCGATGTCCAGCGCGTCGAGAATCGTGGGAACCATATCGATCGCGTGGGCAAAATGCCTCCGCACCTCGTTTTTGGCCTTGATGCCCGCCGGCCAGTGAACGATGAACGGGTCGCTGATGCCGCCGCGATAGGTCTCGCGCTTCCAGCGCCGAAACGGCGTGTTGCCGGCCCATGTCCAGCCCCATGCGTAATGGTTAAAGGTGGTCGGCCCGCCAATCTCGTCGATGGCCGCCAGGTTCGTCTCCAGTGACTCGGGAACGTTGTTGAAGAACAGGTTCTCGTTGACCGAGCCCGTCGGCCCGCCTTCGGCAGAAGCGCCGTTGTCGGACAGCACCATGATGATGGTGTTGTCGAGTTCGCCCACTTTGCCCAGGAAGTCGAGCAGGCGGCCAATGTGGAAATCAGTGTGCTCCAGGAACCCGGCAAAAACCTCCATCATTCGGGCGTAGAGGCGCCGCTCTTCCGCCGAACACTCCGCCCACGGCTTCACATCCGGGTCGTGGCGCGACAGCACCGCGTCAGCCGGGACAATACCCAGCTCCTTCTGACGCGCAAACGCCTTCTCCCGATACGCCTCCCAACCGTCGTCGAACGCTCCCTTGTAGCGATCCGCCCATTCTCGCGGCACGTGATGGGGCGCGTGCATCGCTCCGGGCGCAAAATACAAGAAGAACGGCTTGTTGGGGGCCGCCTGCTTGGCGTCGGCCACGAACTGGATAGCCTTGTCGACCAGGTCTTCGGTGAGGTGATACCCCTCTTCCGGCGACTTGGGCGGCTCCACCTGATGATTGTCATAGACAAGCTCCGGATAGTATTGATTCGTTTCGCCGCCCAGAAACCCGTAGAAACGCTCGAACCCGCGGCCAAGTGGCCACCGATCATATGGCCCCGCCGCCGATATCTGTTCGGCCGGGGTCAGATGCCATTTGCCGATCGCATACGTGTTGTAGCCGTGCTGTTGCAGAATCTCCGACAGGAATCCGTTCTCGAACGGGATATATCCGTTCGATCCCGGGTAGCCGGTGGAACCCTCCGTGATGCAGGCCATGCCGTTGGAGTGATGATTGCGACCGGTCAGGATGCAGGAGCGCGTCGGCGAGCACAGGGCTGTCGTGTGCATGTTGCTATAGCGCAACCCATTCTCCGCCAGCCTGTCCAGATTCGGCGTGCGGATCGGGCTGCCGAAGCAGCCTAATTGGCCGAAACCGGTATCGTCAAGAATCACGAACAGGACGTTGGGCGCGCCTTCTCCGGCACGCAGCGGCTTGGGCCAGGCCGGTGAAGAGGTATCGAAGGTTCGCCCGATGACGCCGGGAAATGAAGACCCTGAAGGATATTCGACAATGGACATGAGATTGCTCCGATTTTGAGGATCGTCTTTGTAAATTTTTCGTCACGATCGCGACGCGATCGACCCGAATTTTGCTACATCCCGCGTCGCGACGCAAGCAGGCCCCGAACCAATTTGCGCGCCTGTGCCGGGACCGTGATCACCAGTCGGGACGCTGCCGCGAGACATCCGGCGGATTCGCCCCATTTTCTGCGCCCGGCTCATACCATGGGCAGGCGAATGATGACTATCGTGCAATAGAGCAGGATCAGCAAGGCTACGCCGACGACGATGAGGCGCAATTCCGCCCACTCGAAACGATGGGCCAACCCGGCCAACAACAACGCCCCGGCCAGAATGAGGATCATGAGGGTATATCGATCGGCAATGCCGCCGGCCACTTCCGCAAGCTGGACAAGCTCTTCGCCCGAGGCGTACATCTCGTTCACCGCGGACTGGATCGACAGCTCGTAAATCTCCATCTCAAATGGATTGGCCGGCGCGTCCGGATTCTCCAGCGGATCGGTGGCCAGCCAGGCATCGAACGCCGGGCGGAGAGTGTCGCTAAAACGCTCGCGATGGAAGTCGGCCAATCGTTGGTTGCCTTCCCCTATGGCGTTGACCCAACTCGTGAACTGCCCGACATCAACCTGCATTTGCTGCTGGACTTCGGCGGCTTGCACCCCGGCATCGATGCGCAGAGCCGTGGCCCTGAGGTTGAACCCGGTTTGCAGGCTGCTCCACTTGCCCGCCTCGTATCCGGCCCAGGCAGTGATCAGCGTCGCAATGGACAGGATAATCGTCGCCCAAAGCTCGGCCCAGTTCTTGATGCGCCGGTCTGTCAGCTCTTCGGCCGTCGCCTTCGGCCGCCGCCAAAAGTTATGCTGCGCTCGCCTGGTGACTTCCCGGCGAGCACCCCCGGAAGGAGTCGTTGAATCCTGGTTATCCGTATCAGCCATCCATACGAATATATCTTGTGGCGGTCTGTTTGTATAGTCCCATGGCAGGCAATTTTCGCCCTACCCCGCCGCGCGTCCGGTTCGCACAAATTGCCCATAACGCACTGCGACATTATAATTACAAGGTGATAGGTTGCTCAAAGGTCGGCCGGCCCGCTCTTTATCGCGAGTCCGGCGAGAAGGTGCCAAGTGTCACCCAAAATACTGACACATGACACCTGACAGGCGGCCGGCGGCCCATTAATATGGATCAACAGATAACAGTTCGGGTTCGGCCCGGCGAAGCGGTGCGATTCCCCGGCCTGTGTGTCGCCTGCGGGCGGCCGGCGGCCGAACGCATAACCCTGTATAAACGGCGCGGCCAGCTCACCCGCCGCCTGGAAGCGCCCCTGTGCGCCGATTGCGCCCGTCAACTGGCGCGCCGCTCCGGCCAGGAAGAGCGCCTCTTGCGCCTGCGATGGCCGGCCGTCGTGGTGACGGTTATCATGGTGACGGCGCTGGTCTTCGCCGCGTTGCCGATCAACCCGTGGTGGTTCCGGCTGGCGGTGGGGCTGGCCGTGGCGCTGGCCGCCGGCGCGCTCGTCCACCGGGCGCTGTCGCGACGCGCCGAGGCGGCCGAATTGCCGGAGCGCAGGGCTGTGCGCGAAGCGGCGCGCATCGTCGACTTCACCTGGCGCGATATGACGCTGGCGTTTGCCAACCAGCGCGTGCTCGCGGAAGTCGCCGCGCTGAACGCCGATGTTTTGGCTACGGAAGCCCCGGCCGATGAGACGGATCCGGCTAAGATAATTACGGCGGAAGATAATTCTGTCTGAGAAAAATTCTCGAACTCTGATGGAGGTTTGATTATGAAAGTTGTCGTGTGTGTGAAACAAACACCCAGCACGACCGCGGTTTTCTCGGTGAAGGACGGCATGGTGAGCTGGGAAGACCCCGGCGGCAAACCCAACGTCGTCAACCCGTGGGATGAATACGCGGTAGAAGAAGCGATCAAGTTCAAGGAAGATCGCGGCGCGTCCGACGCCATCGCCCTGTGCGTCGGCGATCCGTCGAGCGACGAGGCCCTGAAGACCTGCCTGGCCATGGGCTGCACCGACGCCGTGCTCGTCTCCGACCCGGCGCTGGCCGGCTCCGACACGCTCGGAACCGCGCGGACGCTGGCGGCGGCCATCAACAAGATCGGCGACGTGCAGGTGGCGCTCTTCGGCAAGCAGGCCATCGACGGCGACTCCGGCCATGTGCCGGTGCAGGCCGCTCGCGCGTTGGGTTGGACGCCGCTGACCTACGTCTCGGCCATCAAATCAGTCGACGGCGGCACTATCACCGTCGAGCGCCTGACCGACGACGGCAAGGAGACGGTCACCGCCAAACTGCCGGTCGTCATCAGTGTCGTCAAGGAGATCAACGAGCCGCGCTACCCGTCGTTCATGGGCATCCGCAAGGCCAGCAAGGCCGTCATCCCCACCTGGTCGGCGGGCGACATCGGCGTCAGCAACGCCGGCCCGGCGGCCGCCAGGACGGACTGGACAAAGGTATACCCGATGCCGCCCCGCGAAGGTGAGGTCGAGATGATCGTCGCCGACAGCGTCGAGGAACAGGCGCGCATCCTGGTCAACAAGCTGTTTGAGGAGAAGGTCATATGAGCGGGGGAGTGTGGGTATTCGTTGAAAACAGCGACGGCGCAGTCGACATGATCAGCCGCGAGGCGATCGGCGCCGCCCGCGTGGTGGCCGACGGCATGGGCGCGACGCTCACCGGGCTGGTCTTCGGCCAGAACGTGGCCGGCGCGGCCGCCGCGGCTTTTGATCTGGGCGTGGACGCGGTCATCGCCGCCGACGACGCCACCCTGGCCGGCGGCCGCCTGGAAGCCCTCGGGCCGCTGGTGGTCAAGCTCGCCCAGGAGCGTCAACCCGACGCGATCATCATCGGCGCGTCAACTCGCGGCCGCGACCTGGCCGCCTGGACGGGAGCCGACCTCGACGCCGGCGTGGTGGCCGAGGCCATCGACCTGGCCGTTGACGGCGGCGTCGTGAAGGCGACCCGCGCCGTCTACACCGGCAAGCTGCTGTGCGACACCTTCGCCAAGGGCGCGCCGCAGATCGTCACGTTGCGTAGCCGGGCCTTCGCCCAGGCCGAGCCGACCGGCAAGACCGGCACGCCGGAAATGGTCAGCGCGGCCGTGGCCGAAGATGCCATCCCGACCAAGATCCTCGGCTTCGAGGGCAAGGGCGGCAAGGTCAGCCTGACCGACGCCAGCAAGATCGTCAGCGGCGGCCGCGGCGTGGGCGGGCCGGAAGGCTTCGAGCCGTTGCGCGAGCTGGCCGATACCCTGGGCGCGGCGCTGGGCGCGTCGCGGGCCGCGGTCGACGCCGGCTGGATCTCCTACGACCACCAGGTGGGCCAGACGGGCAAGACCGTCGCGCCTGACCTCTACATCGCCTGCGGCATCAGCGGCGCTATCCAGCACCAGGCCGGCATGCGCAGCTCGAAGGTTATCGTCGTCATCAACAAGGACCCCGACGCGCCCGTCTTCAAGCTGGCCCGTTACGGCATCGTCGGCGACCTGTTCAAGGTCGTCCCCGCGCTTACGGCCGAGTTTCGCAAGCGACTGGGCTGAGTTATGGAAGAAAGTGATCGGTGCTCAGTGGGTCAGGGCTCACAGATCACCGATCACTCCTCCGCCACCGCCTTCGTCAGCCACTCATAATGCATCATGCCCAGCGCGTCGACGCGGACGCCGTCGATGATGGGCAGCGACACCGCCCGGCGCGGCTCCTGGGTCAGGGGCAGCGTCGGCAGTTCGTCGGCCCACCGCGTCTGGATGCGGCCGTACTGCTCCAGTCGCGCCGCCTCATCCACCTCCGCCCGCGCCTCGGCCACTAGTTCGGTCATCGTCACGCTCTCGTAGTTGGAGCAGAAGACGCGGTTGGTGTTGGTGACGAAGAAATCCGTCCAGCTCGTCGCGTCCAGATAGCTCACCGGTTGCCCCGGTGACGGCCAGCCAAGCAGGTAGGCCGGGAAGCCACACTGCGATATCTGTAGCCGGAACTCGTCCCAACTCGCCCCGGCCAGCTCCACCTGGAAGACGTTCGTCTCCTCCAGTTGGGCCTTGATGGCGTTGGCGTAAGCTTCCTCGTTGTTGCTATAGCGGCCGTCGTTGACATACCACAGCGTGATGGGTAGCTTCGCGCTCTCGGTGTAACCCTCGGCCCGCAGCAGGTCGCGCGCCCGGGTCAGGTCGCGCGCGGGGAAAGTGGCCAGATGGCCGGGGATCGTGTCGGGGACGGGGCTGAGCAGCGGCAGCCGCGCGCCGCCGAAGACGGCCGCCAGCGCCTCGTGGTCGATGGCGTAGGCCGCCGCCTGTCGCACGCGCTCCTTGTCCCACGGCGGAGTGGCCTGTTCAAATATGATGTAGCTCTTGAACGTCGACGGGCCTTGCCAACCGGTGTAGTCGGCCGCGCCGTTACCGTCGCCGTCCAGCCCGGTCAGCTCTGTGTAGTCCTGGAACGTCAGACCGGTCCAGGCCAGATCGACCGACCGGAACTCGACCAGCGAGCGGCGCATGGAAACGACGTCGGGATAGAACTTGACCGTGATGTTCTCGAAGGCGGGCTTCGGCTGACCGGGCCAGTCGGGGTTAGCCCGCAGGCGGATGCGGTCGTTGAGGTCCCAGCTGACGATGGTGTAGGGGCCGATTGCCCCGCAAGTGCTGCCGGGGTCGCCGGCGTCAGAATAGCACGAGCTGCTAATCGGAAAGAAGGGCGGCACGGCCAGAATGGCCGGGAAATAGCCGGTTGGCTCCTTCAGGATGATCTTCACCGTGGACGGGTCCATCACCTGCACGGCGTCCTCGTCGGCGAAGTTATCGCCGTTGCTGTCTTTCAGATAGGTATTGACGAGGAAATTGCCCAGCCCCGCGGCCCGGTTCAGCGACCATTTCACATCCTCGGCGGTGAACTCGCTGCCGTCGGGGAAGCGTAACCCGGCGCGCAGGGGGATAGTGTATTCCAGCTTGTCCTCCGAGACGGTCGGCAGGGCCGAGGCCAGCAGCGGCTCCAGCACGTTGTCGGGGTTGAAGCGGTAGAGGCCGCTCATGGTGTTGGTCTTGATCTCCCAGCCGATGAAATCAGTCGTCAGCGAAGCCGGGTCCATGTCGGTGAACTGGCCGACGACGCCGATGTAAAGCTCGGTGGCCGGCGTTCCTACGCGCGATTCGCCGGGATCGACGGCCGCGGCCGGGTCCGGCTCGGAGATAAGCCACGTCACAGTCAGCGAATCCAGCTCGCCATCCTCGCGCAGGCCGTCGATGGCCTCGTTCAGCGTGGCCAGCAGCTTCGCGTTGTCGGCGGCCACGGCGATGCCGTAGGCGCGGGTGTCAAGCCACCCCTCGCGCCCTTCGCCGCCGGCGATGCGCACCTGCTCCGGGAAGTTACGAGCGAAATAGTCAGCGGCGTAGCTGTCGATGATGATCGCGTCGACCACCTCATCGATGAGCGCCTGGACGAGCTGCGAGGGCTTGTCGTAGGTGGCGAACATGTCGGTCTCGGCAATGCCCAGGGCGGCCGCGACATCTTGCCCGGCGCTGTCGGCCAGCACACCCACGGTCATGCCCGGCTGGATGTCGGCGGCGCTGTTGATGGTCTTCTCGTCGACCAGCACCATCACCACCTGCCCCACTTCCAGGTAGGGATGGGTGAAGGCGATGCCCGGCGGCGGCAGTTCGGGGATGATGAGGGCCGACATCACGGCGTCGAAGTCACGGGCTGAGCCGACGGCGATATTGTCCAGCACACCCTCGCTGGGCGTGACGACGAATTCATAGGCCATACCGGCCCGCGCGGCGACGCGCTCGATGACCGCGTTGTTGAAGCCGACGACCTTGCCGAACGGGTCGAAGTCGGCAAAGGGCGGCAGCGGGGCGTCGGTGGCGATGACCAACAGATCGCCGTCGGCGTCCACCGGCAGGTCGGCGGTGGGGGCAGCGGCAACGGTCGGCGCAGGCGCGGTCTCGTCGGCCGCCGGCTCCTTTGAGTCGTCACAGGCGACCGGCAGCAGCAGGGCCAGAAAGAGCGTCAGAAAGATGAAGGCGTTTCGGGATTTCATAGTAGATAGTCGGCTGGGAGCCAAGTATATCGACTATGGCGTGATTGGCAGGGGTTGAACCCCGCAGGTTCACAGATTACACAGAAAAAAGAGCCGGCCGGCAGGCGATCAACCGGCCGGCTCAGGGCGGGTTAAATCACGTTATATTCGCTGATGAGACGCCCCTCGGCGAAGCGCTCGTAGCCCAATTCGCTAATGTCGAGGGTGTGGGCACGGCCGTCGAGGATCATCTCCGCCACCAGCAGCCCGGCGATGGGGCCGTGCATGAAGCCATGGCCGGAGTAGCCGGCGACGACGATGAAGTTGTCGAGCGCGGGGATGCGGCCGATGATTGGGTGGGCGTCGGGCGTCACCTCGTACAAGCCCGCCCAATGGGAGAGCAGCCCGGCCCCGGCCAGCAGCGGCAGCCGCTCCACGGCCGCTTCCAGATGCGTGAGTTCCCAATCGTCGTCGACGCTCTCGTCGAAGCCGGGGGCCTGATTGGGGTTCGACATGCCCGTCAGCAGCCCCTCGCCCTCGCGATGAAAGTAAAGGCTGCGGGCGAAATCGATGACGAACGGGAAATCGGGCCGCAGACCGGGTATCGGCGTAGTCGTCAGCATCTGGCGGCGCACGGGGACGACGGGCAGCGCGACGCCGGCCATGTCGCCGATGAGCGCGGCCCACGGCCCGGCGGCGTTGACCACCGTCTCGCAGGCGATGCGGCCGTGCGGGGTGTTGACGGCAACAATCCGGCCGTTTTCGATTTCCACCCCCGTGGCAGGCGTGTCGTTGAAGGCGCGCACGCCGAGGCGGCGACCGGCGCTGATGTAGCCGGCCACGACGCCGTTGGGGTCGGCCAGACCGTCCCCGATGTGGTAGGTGGCGGCCAGCACGTCGTCGGCCGCCAGTTCCGGCACGCGCCGCCGCACTTCGTCGCCGTCCAGCCACTCGGTGGGCACACCGAGGCTGTGTTGCAGGGCCACATTGCGCCGGAATGTAGCCACATTATCCTCGGTTGTGGCCAGCAGCATGTAGCCGGGGTAGCGCAGGTCGATGGGCTGGCCGGTCTCTTCCTCGAAGCGTTCCAGCATGGGCAGGCTCAACAACGACAGGCGGATGTTGATGGCTGTGCTGAACTGGTAGCGGATGCCGCCGGCGCACTTGCCGGTGGCTCCCTGGCCGAAGAAGGGCTGACTCTCCAGCAATACGACGTCGCGCATGCCGCGCAACGCCAGATGATAGGCCGTGCTGGCGCCCATGACGCCGCCGCCTATGACGACGACCGGTGCTGATTTAGGGAGTGTGCTCATAGTTCTACCGTTGTGCCCAGCCGCATGGCCGGGCCGTTGCGAAGGATGATTTGGGCGGCCAGCGCGTCCTGGACGGCGACCCCCACAGACTTGAAGAAGGTGATATCGTCGGGGCTGGTTCGCCCCGGTTTCAATCCGGCGATGACTTCGCCCAGTTCGGCCCTGATGTGGTCGGGGGCGATGATTCCGGCGTTGAGCGGGATAATCAGGTCGCCCGCCTCGGCCAGCGCCGCCTCGACCGAATCGACGAACACCCGCGCCCGGCGAACGGTGACGGAGTCGATCTCCTGCATTTCGGGCGTGAAGGAGCCGATGCCGTTGACGTGGGTTCCGGGCCGCAGGTCGCGGCCGTCGAAGACGGGCGTTCGCGTGGTGGTGGCGGTGCAGATGACGTCGGCATTGGCGGCCGCCTCGCGGGCGTCGGCGGCAATGACGATGTCGGCCGGAATGGGGCCGGCTCCGGCCATCTCGGCCGCGAATGCCTCGGCTCCCACAAGGCTATGGACGTAAACGCGCTCGATGGGCCGCACGGTGCAGACGGCTTCCAGCTGCCGCCGCGCCTGCACGCCCGCCCCGAAGATGGCGGCCACGGCCGCGTCGGGCCGGGCCAGCACGTCGGTGGCCGCGCCCGAAGCCGCGCCGGTGCGGATGGCCGTCAGACTGCTGCCCTCGATGAGCGCCGCAGGCGCGCCGGTGGCCGGGTCAACGGCCATGACGAGGGAGTTGATGAGCGGCAGCCCGCGGGGGATATTGCTGCCGAAGACAGAGACGAGTTTCAGGCCCAGCGCGCCGCCGCCGTCGGGGGTGAAGAAGGGCATGATGAGCGTGACGTCATCGGGCGACACATTCAGCGGCACGCGCAACGGGACCTGGGCGCGCCCGGCCGAGAGCTGGACATAGCCGGCCTTGACGCCGCCGATGGCCTCGGCCATGGGCAAGGCACGACGCACGTCGGCCGCGGAATAGAGCTGGAGTTTCATGACAGGTGCGGATGGGGGCGGGCCTGTGGCCTGCCCCACACTTACTCGATGCCCAGATAGACCTTCTGGATCATCTCATTCTGTTTCAACGCGCGGGCATCGTCGCTCAGGACGATCTCCCCCGTTTGCAATACGTAGCCGCGATTGGCGATCTCGAGGGACATCAGCGCGTTTTGCTCCACCAGGAGGACGGTCGTGCCTTGCTTGTTGATGTCGACGATGGTGCTGAAAATGGCCTCCACGAGGACGGGAGCCAGCCCCATGGAAGGCTCATCGAGCAGCAGCAGATGCGGCCGCGACATCATGGCGCGGCCCATGGCCAGCATCTGTTGCTCCCCGCCCGACATCGTGCCGGCCAGCTGCGTGCGGCGCTCCCGGAGGCGCGGGAACAGGTCATAGATGCGCTCGATATCCGCGTCGATTTCCTTATCCTTGCGATGGAACGCGCCCATCTCCAGATTCTCAAGGACGGTCATTTTGGCGAAGACGCCGCGCCCTTCCGGCACCATGGCGATCCCGCGGGATGCCAGCGCGCTTGGCTTGTAGCGGCTCAGGTCTTCCCCTTCGAAGATGACAGAGCCGACGGTCGGCCGCATCAGGGCGCAGATGGTGCGCAGCGTTGTCGTTTTGCCCGCGCCGTTGCCGCCGATGAGGGTCACAATCTCGCCCTGCTCAACGCGCAGCGAGACACCCTTCAGGGCATGAATCTTGCCGTAGTAGGCGTGGACGTTGTCAAGTTCGAGGATGCTCATGCCTCAGTCTCCGTCTGTTGATTCAATTGCAGGTGCGCCGACCCCGCCGCGCCCCGGCCAAGATAGGCCTCGATGACGCGGGTGTTCCGCTGGATTTCGGCCGGCGTGCCGCCGGCGATCTTCTCGCCGTAGTCGAGGACGGTGATGTCCTCGGAGATGCCCATGACGACGCGCATATCGTGCTCAATGAGCAGGACGGTGATGCCGACCTTGTCACGCAGATTGCGAATGAATTCGGTCGTCTCGGCCGTCTCGCGCGGGTTCATGCCCGCCGTCGGCTCGTCGAGCAGCAGTAATTTGGGGCCGCCGGCCAGCGCGCGGGCGATCTCCAGCCGGCGCTGGTCGCCATAGGGCAGATTGCGAGCCAGATTGTCCCCCTTGCCGCGCAGGCCGACGAAGTTCAGCAATTCGTTGGCCTCGACGAGGGCTTTCTCCTCCTCGATCCTCGTCTGCGGCAGCCTGAACAGCGGCCCGAACCAGCGCGAGGTGAGGCGCGGCTCCATACCGACCAGAATGTTCTCGATGGCCGACATATTTGAGAAGAGGCGGATGTTTTGATAGGTGCGGGCAATACCTTGCCGGGTGATCTGATCGGGCGACTTACCCTTAATGGAGTGTCCATCGAACACGATGTCGCCTTCGTCGATCTGGTAGAACCCGGTGATGCAGTTGAAAAACGTTGTTTTACCTGCGCCATTGGGGCCGATGATGCTGACGATGCTGCCCTTGGGGATGGCAAAGCTCAGCTGGTTGACGGCGACGAGACCGCCGAAGCGTTTGGTGACGTCTGTTGCTTCCAGAATATTTGTCATTGTGACACCTTTACATCAGCGGTTGAACGGGTTCGGGCTGAATACCTTCATGCTCAGCGATTTCCCCCTCGGCATGAAGTTCGCGCCGGCGCACGGCCGACGGCCACAGCCCTTCGGGCCGGACGAGCATCATGACAATGAGCAAAACGCCGTACATCAGGAGGCGGTATTCCTCGAACTCGCGCAACAGCTCCGGCAGGCCAACGAGAACGAACGCCCCCAGGATGACGCCCGGCAAGCTGCCCAGACCGCCGACGATGATGATCGCCAGGACGTTGATCGAAATAAGCAGGTTGAAGCTGTTGGGGAAGACTGAGGCGATGCGCGAGGCAAAAATGGCGCCGGCCAGACCGGCCAGAGCCGCGCCGATGGCGAACGCCATCAGCTTTGAGTTGACCAGATGGATGCCCATCGCTTCGGCCACGTCCTCATCTTCGCGCAAGGCCATCCAGCGCCGTCCCGCGCGGCCGTCTCGCAGCCGGGAGGAGATGTAAAGGGCAAGCAAAACCCCGGCCAGCAACAGATAATAGAACGCCTGCGGCGAGATGATGTCGTACCCGAAGATAGAAGGTCGTTCGACCTGAGTGATACCCTGCGCGCCGCCGATGTAGGGCTTGAGCAGGTCAGAGACGACAAGCACGCGGATGATCTCGCCGAAGCCGAGAGTGACGATGGCCAGATAGTCGCCGCGCAGACGCAAGACGGGAACGCCCAGGATAATACCGGCCAGCGTTGAGGCGGCAACGGCCACGGGCACAGCCACCCAGAAGCTCTGCCCCATGCCCAGATTGCCGGATGAGGTCATCAGGGCGGTGACGTAGGCTCCGATGGCGAAGAAGGCCACGTAGCCGAGGTCGAGCAACCCGGCAAAGCCGACGACAATGTTCAACCCCAGCGCCATGAGGGCAAAGGTAAGCACCTGGTCGACGACATTCGAGATGTACTGGCCGATGATCCACGGCAGCAGGAGGAGCACAACGGCGCTGATGACCGTCACGATCGTGCGATTGCGGCTGCGTTGGGCGGGTGTGATGGTCGCTTGCCGATGGACACGGGCCTCGCGCCCTGAAAACTCCCAGTAGAGTGCCACGACGAGCGAGAGGGTGAAGACGATTATGGCCGCGATGGGGGTGATGCCCTTGGTGCCGAAATAGTTGCGGACGACGGTGCGCTCAAGGAACTGGTTGGCGATGTTGAGCGGGATGTCGGAGAAGAGGCTGAACCCAAAGGTGACCGCCAGGGAGATGATCAGCGGGCGACGGAAACGAAGCGGTATGACGTGCAATAGCGCGCCGAGGGCGGCCATGCCCGCCATGACGGCGGCCAGCATCAGGCTGCCCGTCACCGCGCCCTGATCAAAAGTGAGGATTTTGAGCAGCGCGGGCGAGATGTTGACGAAGTACTTTCGTATATCGGGCCAGACGGTGGCCACCACAATCAGGCCGATGACCGGCAGCGCCACGCACAGGCCGGTAACAATGCCGCGCAGAAGCGCCGACACGGGCTTTCGGGTGGCGTCGTTGCCCGTGGCCAGATAGCCGGCGTAGAGCGCTGGAGCGAACAGCAGCACCTGCCCCAGGGTCAGGACGCCGACGATCAGATCGCGGGCGTTGAATGTCTCGACCATGCCGACCATGCAGGTGAGGAGGACGACCACACCGGTCAGCAAGCCGATTCGAATTGCCTTTCGCCATTGTTGGGTTTGCATGTGGTTCTATCCTCCCTAAGCCTTCTTCTCGGCCATTTTCTCGCCCAGGATGCCCTGGGGCCGGAAGATCAGCACCAGGACGAGCAGCGTGAAGGCGATGACGTCCTTCAGCTGGTGAACGCCCGGCAGGTTAAGCCCTTCCAGGATGAGCGGCGGGCCGACGGCCTCGATGAGACCCAGGAAGAAGCCGCCCAGAGCCGCGCCGGGGATACTGCCGATGCCGCCCAAAACGGCGGCGGTGAAGGCCTTGATGCCGGGCACGAAGCCCATGGTGAAGTTGACCTGCTTGAAGGTCATCCCCCATAACACGGCGGCGATGCCGGCCATGAACGCGCCCACGGCGAAGGTGATGGCGATGGTGCGGTCGACGTCGATGCCCATCAGGGTGGCGACGTCCTTGTCCTCGGCCACGGCGCGGATCGCCTTGCCGGTCCTGGTTTTCTGAACGAACAGATAGAGCGCGATCAGGGCGATGATGGAAGCGATGAGGACGACGATCCTGACTTTCAGGAAGTCGAACCCCATGATATTCACCCGGCCTTCCAACGATTCCGGAACCGGGTAAGGTTTGACGGCCGAACCGAAGAAGCCGCGGAAGAGATTCTGCCAGAAGAAGGACGCGCCGATGGCGGTGATGAGCGGGACAAGGCGCGGGGCGCGTCGCAGCGGCCGGTAGGCGATGCGCTCGGTCAGCAAGGCGACAACCATCGACGTCAGGACGGAGACGAAGATGAGCAGGATGATGCTGATGAGCGGTTGGGAATCGAGGAAGCCGGTGGAATCCAGGGTAGCCCCGACGAGGATGGCCGAGGTCATGGCCCCGGACATAAAGAATTCGCCGTGGGCGAAGTTGATCATGAACAGGACGCCGTAGACCATGGTATAGCCCAGGGCGATCAGGGCATAAAGCCCGCCCTGCGACAGACCGGAAGTGATGAAGTCCAGCCAGTCCTTGGTGCTATACGCAACACCGGCGCCGAAAAACAGCTTGCGAACGATACCGACGACTATCAGAATAATAATGACGGCTCGAAAAAGCCAAAGGATGACGTCTATCCAGTCTGTCTCTTTGAGGCGTTGTGACAACGTCATTGGGCGGCCTCCTGTCTTTCAAAGTGCTATTTGGGCCGGCCGGGATATCGCCAAAGCCGGCGGCCGATTCATGGGCTACAGGCTCCGGCCGGCTTTGTCGCGCGAGCCGGAGCCTGCAACATATCTTTCGATATGGGATGGGTCGGGCATCATCCCGACCCTCCCGTTATCGACTAAAGGGAAATATTACTCGCCCTTGCTGCTCCACACCTGGACGAACTCGCCGTTCTCGACCTTCTTGACGGCGATGTTCGGGTCGGCGCAGTCGCCGTACTCGCTGCAGGTCAGCGTTCCGGTGATGCCCGCGTAGCCGGAGGTGGCATAGAGGGCGTCGCGCAGCGCCTGGCGGCCGATGAGCAACGTGCCGTCCGCGCCTTGCTGGGCAACGGTGGCGATCGCATCCATCAGCATGTTGGCGGCGTCGTAGGCGTGGGCGTGGAAGACGTTGATCGGCGCCTCGCCGAACATTTCCGTGTACATCGGCACAAACTCGTCCTGGTACATGGAGTTGCTGAACTCAAGGTTCGGGCCGGAGGCGTACATGCCCTCGGCGTTTTCGCCGGCGGCGTCGAGCAGCGTCTGCGATTGCAGGCCGTCGGCCGCGCCCAGGACGGTGTTCTCCAGACCGGGGATGGTCCTGGCCGTGTTGGTCAGCAGACCGCCCAGGGGCATGAAGACCGGGTAGAACAGGAATTCCGGCGACGACGCGGCGATAGTCGTCAGCAACGGCTCGACGTTGGTGGCATCCTTGGCCTCGGCCTCGAAGGCAACCATCTCGCCGCCCAGGGCGGTGAAGGCATCAGAGAACGCCTTGGCCAGACCCTCGGTGTAGGGGTCGCCGTCATGGATGGCGGCCGCCGTGCGCAGGCCAAGATCGTTGTAGACGAAATCGGCCACGGCCGCGCCCTGGATCAGGTCGTTGTGGGCCGTGCGCAGATAGCCGACCTTCCAGGACTGGTTCGGGTCGGTCAACGCCGGGGAGGTGTTGGACGGGGAGATCATGACGTAACCCGCGTCGGAAATGATGGCCGCGGCCGGGACGCCCGCGCCGGAGCAGGTGGTGCCGATGACGCCGACGACCTGCGGGTTGGCGACGATCTTGGTGGCTGCCGTCTGGCCGCCTTCCGCGTTGCAGCCGTCATCTTCCTTCTGCAGTTCGACGGTGTGGCCCAGAAGCTCGCCGCGCTTGGCGATGGCGATCTCGACACCACGCTGGGAGTCGGTACCCAGGTCGGCCGTGTCGCCGGAGATGGACAACGCCGAAGCGAGCAGGATCGGGTCACCGGCGGCAACCTCAACGCAACCGAGGGGATCGGTGCATTCCATGGCGGCTCCCTCGGCGGGAGCAGCTTCTTCCTCGGCCGGAGCAGCTTCTTCCTCGGCCGGAGCGGCTTCTTCCTCGGCCGGAGCCGTCGTTGCCGCGGGCGCTTCCGTGGTGGCCGCGCCACCGCCGCAAGCCACCAGGGCCAGGGCCGCCATCAACAGCAAAACCAATAGCAGTGACAAACGTTTCATGACTCTTCTCCTCTATTCTTTTTGGAACGTGATGTCCAGGCTAAAACTCGACATTGCGATCGGGTCGGGCCGACCGCGCCCATAAAAATCAAATTGATGCGTGAAAACCCGCCTGTAGTTGACTGTATCTATGCGATTGTCACCTCCCGGGCGAAATATTTCTCCCATAAACTTGACGCCTGCCGACACAGGCTATGGGGATGGAATTCTAGAGGCACATGTGTTGGTTGTCAACTTGTTGGGCCAAGCCGGCGGGACACGCCACCATGGCCGCGTCAATCGTAATCTTCGAGAACTTCGGTGTATTGGCCGGTGACCATGAAGATGACCCGTTCGGCCAGATTGGTCGTGCGGTCGCCGATTCGCTCCAGATTATGGGCGATCCACAGCATGTAGGTGGGCAGCTCGGCCACGTGCCGGCTGGCCATCTCGGCCATAGCCTCGGCGAAGAACTTGCGATACTGGTTATCGATCTTGCGATCCCGCTTGACGATGGCGTTCGCTTTCTCGGTGTCGCGCTCGATGTAGGCTTCGGTGGCGCGGCGGAGCATGTCGCGGGCGCGCTTGGCCATCTTGGGCAGGCGCGACAGCTTCAGGCGCAGGACGGGCGCATCGCTCGCGGTCGCGTCTTGCAGAACCAATCCCCCGGCCGCCGGCGCGGTTTCGTTAAGGCCGTCAGCCTCGAACACGACGGGGTGGGGCAGGCTGCCGATGCGCTGGACGACGCGGGCGATGCCGGCCGCGTGGTCGCCGATGCGCTCCAGCTCGATGGCGAAGTGGATGGCGGCGATGACCGTGCGCAGATCGCGCGCCAGCGGCTGCTGGGTGGAGAGGATGACGTAGGCTTTTTCCTCAATCTGGAACCGCAGCCGGTTGATATCGGCGTCGCCGGCCATGATGCTCTCGGCCAGTGGGACGTCGCTGGTCAGCAACGCCGTGACGGCCGCGCCGATGGCCTCATCGACCATGCTGCTGAGCGATAACACCGACTGGTTGAGGTCGTTCAGTTCGTTATCAAGCAGGGCGCGGGTCGGCAGGGGCATGGGCGAACTCCTGATCGGGCGACGGACGTCACTCTTCGCCGGCCTCGACCGTCTCCTCGATCAAGTGGGCGGCCGGGGCGTCGAAGGCGGCGCGCAGGGCGTTGTATTGCTCCTGGGGCAGCGGCTTCAGGTTGATGGATCGCTGCCGCAGCGCGCCCGACAGCTTGGAAGCGTGGACGGCCGGAATGCGCGACTCCTTCACCTCCAGCGAGGCGATGTTTGGTGCCGTGAAGACGATGATCGGGAATACAGGCGCGTCGGCGGCGGCGGGAGCGTGTTCCTTAATATAGGCGACCATTTTGGCCGCCTGCTCCTCGGCCTCACGGGTGGGGTTTCCCAGACCCTCGCGGCCGAAGAAGCGGCGCATACCCAGACCGGTCTGTTGCCAGGTGTCGCCGTTGGCGGTGATGCGGCCGGTCTGGAACTTGGTCGTCAGCACGGCCACGCCCGTGGGCAGCAGCAGCACGTGGGGCGCGGGCAGCAGGTAGTGATAGAGACGGCCGTCGCGGCGGGCATATTTTCCGGCCGCCTTGTCGAGCACCTGGTCCATGCGCGGCCGTCGCAGGTAACGGTGGGCAAAGTGCAGCCCGATTTGCGAGAACACAAAGCCGCCGACCAGAGCCACAAGCTGGAACAGGAAGACATTGGGGTTTTCGCTGAGGAAGATGAACAGCAGACCGGCCACGAGGATGCCCAGACCGAGGAAACTGAATATCTGGGCCAGCCGGGCCAGCCGGGCAATTCGTTTTTCGTCGCGTAATACAATCATAATGGTTCTGTCAATAATCTGGTTGGTGAGACGGAGGGCTGGTTCGCGCGCTCCCCGCCGCGTTAATGTGTGTCTTGCCCGTTACTGTATCGGCCCAGCACCAGGCAAGCGTTTTGCCCACCAAGACCGAAGGAGTTCTTCAGCGCGACATTGATCGGGGCCGGGCGCGGCACATTGGGCACGTAGTCGAGGTCGCACTCCGGGTCGGGCGTCTCATAGTTCCACGTCGGCGGGATCAGGCCGCGGCTCAGGGCCAGCGTGGTGAAGATCGACTCGATGGTGCCCGCGCCGCCCATGGCGTGGCCCATGGCCGACTTGGTGCTGCTGATCGGCACCTCGTAGGCGCGCTCGCCGAAAAGCTGCTTGATGGCCAGCGTCTCGGTGGCGTCGTTGACCGGCGTCGAGGTGCCGTGGGCGTTGATGTAATCGACGTCGCCCGGGGTCAGCCCGGCGTCATCGAGCGCCCAGCGCATGGCGCGGATGGCTCCCCTGGCTTCGGGGTCGGGCGCGGCGACGTGGAAGGCGTCGGACGACGAGGCATGGCCGAGCACCTCGCCGTGGATGCGCGCGCCGCGGGCCAGCGCCATATCCAGCCGCTCCAGGATGACGATGCCCGCGCCCTCGGCCAGAATAAAGCCGTCGCGGTCCTTGTCAAACGGGCGGCTGGCCCGTTCAGGCGTGTCGTTGAAGTGGGTCGAGAGGGCGCGCATGGCCCCGAACCCGGCAATGGCGGCGTAATGGATCAGGCCCTCGACGCCGCCGGCGAACATCGTGTCGGCCGCGCCGCGTCGGATGAATTCGGCCGCCTCGCCGATCGTCTGGGTGCCTGTGGCGCAGGCGGCGACGATGGTACTGATCGGGCCGGTGGTGCCGGTCGTCAGGCTGACGTGATGGGACGGCATGTTGGCCAGGAACATGGTCATGGCGAAGGGGTTCACCGCTCGCAGGCCGCGCGCGCGAAATACATCCATCTCCTCGAAGGCGCGTTCGATGCCGCCGACGGCCGTGCCGACCAGCACACCGGCGCGCTCCGGGTCGGTCATCTGTTCCGGCAGGCCGGCGTCGGCCAGGGCCATTCGCGCCGCGGCCACGGCCAGCTGCGAGGCGCGCGACATGCGGCGGGCCTCCTTGAAGTCCATGTAATCGCGGGCGGAGAAATCCTTCACTTCTCCGGCGATGCGGGTGGGGAATTCGCTCGCATCGAACTGGGTGATGGGGCCGATGCCGGAGTGCCCGGCCAGCAGGTTCGCCCAGCTTTCCTCGACGGTGTTGCCGAGCGGGCTTAGCATGCCCATCCCGGTGATGACGACCCGCGGGCGGCCGCGGGCATCGTTGGTGTCTTGATTCATAATGTTTTCCTGTTGTCAGTTGTAACGCGAGGCTGAATGCTCAACGCGCACCCTCGGCGATGGCCGCGACGATCCCGTTTTCGACCACGCGGCGGGCTTGCCAGATGGCCTGCTGGACGGCGTAGGCGTTGGATCGTCCGTGGGCTACTATTACAACCCCGTTGACCCCCAGGAGTGGCGCGCCGCCAACCTCGTCGGGGTTCAGCTGGTCGCGCACACGATTGAAGGCCGGACGGGCCAGCGCGCCGCCGATCTTGGTCAGCGTGCCGGCCATGATGTATTTGCGGATGGTAGCGGACATGTAGCCGGCTACGGCCTCGGCCGTCTTCATCATGACGTTGCCGGTGAAGCCGTCGACGACGCCGACATCGGCATCGCCGCGCACGAACTCTTTCGGCTCGATGTTGCCGATGTAGTTCAGGCCGCTCCCTTCCAGCAGCGGGATGGCTTCCTTGATGAGCAGGTTGCCCTTGCCCTCTTCTTCGCCGTTGGAGATGAGGGCCACGCGCGGCCGGGGGATGCCGTGCATCCGGGCCATGTAGATGCTGCCCATGAGGCCGAACTGGAGCAGGTATTCGGGCTTGCAGTCGGCGTTGGCTCCGTTGTCGATGAGCATGGGTTTGGCCTCGATGGGAAAGACGACGCCGAGGGCGGGGCGCAGGATGCCGGGGATGCGGCCGAGGCCGGTCTGGCGCAGCGTGGCGACGGCGAGGATGGCCCCGGTGTTGCCGGCGCTGACGAAGGCGTCGGCCGCGCCGTCGCGCACCAGCTTGAGGCCGGTGTGGATGGAGGAGTCGCGCTTGTCGCGGGCGGCCGCGCCGGGCGCGTCCTTCATGCCGATGGCTTCGGCGGCGTGGACGACCTCGATGACCAGCCCGGCCGTGTCGTGGCCGGCCAGCTCAGCGTCGATGCGCGGCTTGTCGCCCACCAATATGATGGTGTCTCCGAATTTGCGCGCGGCCATCACCGACCCGGCTACATCGGGGACGGGGTGGTCGTCGCTGCCCATAGCGTCAACTACGATTCGCATAAAGGTTTGCCCACAACAAAGATATTAGCGGGCATTTTATCACAATCCATCGTGGCGCTGTAACGGGGATGAGGGGAGGGGAGAAAGGGAGAAGGGGAGATAGGGGGGAGGGGCTAGTTGGGTTGGTTCGTCTCGATGATTCTCGCCATCCGGTGCGGCCGGATCGACTCGCCGTGTCTTTGGGCGTAGAGCCACGTGAACTCCGCGCCGTAGAGCAGAATCTGGGACGAGTAGTAGATCCAGAAGAGCAGGATGACGATTGACCCGGCCGCACCGAAGATCGATCCGGTGGAGCTGAACATGAGAAAGATATTCAGAACAACCCGGCCGATGAGGAACAGGATGGTCGTCACCAGCGAGCCGACGGCCGCGTCGCGCCAGCGGCTGTGGGCGTCGGGCAGGAACTTGAAGATGAGCAGGAAAGTGATGAAGGTGAGTGTCGGGATGAGAAGGCGGCCGATCTGCGGTTCGATGGTCGCCAGCGCGGGCAACAGCAGTTCAACCTGTGACCTGATCGCCCTGACGACTGTTTCCAGTATCATGGCCAGGCTGAGCAGGATGCCGAATACGAACACCATCAGCGAGGGGACGACGCGATAGCGGGCGACCGTCAGCCGCTCGCGGAGGTTCTGCGGCGGCACGTCGACGATGCCCCAGATGGAGTCGATCGCGACCCTCAGTTGCCGGAATACCCCTCCGGCGGTGAAGAGCAGGATGACGATGCTGATGACGGTGGCCGTGGCGCTCATCGTGCGGTTCATCAGGGCGTCCATCGCGTCGGTGATGAACCCGGCCATCTCGCCGCCGAGGAAAAACTGAAGCTGGAGCGCGATCTGCTCCCCGGCGGCCGAGCGGCCGATGAACAGCCCGGCGAGGGCCGTGGTGAAGACCAGCAGGGGAACGAGCGAGAAGACCATGTAATAGGCCAGCCCGGCAGCATAGATCGACGCCCGATCCCTGAAATACTTGACCAGAGCGTCCTTGAACAGCAGAAAGATCGACCTCAATAGTTGCATATCATCGAGCTACAACCAGCCTACTGACCAGTATTCAGTAGGTCAGTATTCAGTAGGTCAGTATTCAGTATTCAGTCCCGCACTGACCTACTGACCTACTGACCCACTGACCCACTGACCTACTGATTCACATCCCCGCCAGCGCCTGCTTCAAATCGGCCACCAGATCGTCGGGGTGCTCGATGCCGACGGACAGGCGAATCAGCCCGGCATCGACGGCAAACCCGGCGGCGACCGCTTCCGGCCCGGCAACCGAGGCGTGGGTCATGGCCGAGGGCAACTCGATGAGCGACTCGACGCCGCCCAGCGACTCGGCCAGCGTGAACAACCGCGTGCGCAGGGCCACGGCGCGGGCCGTCGCCTCCCCGCCGCGCAGGGTGAAGGACACCATGCCGCCCGGCCCGGCCATCTGGCGGCGGGCCAGCTCGTATTGCGGGTGACTGTCCAGGCCGGGGTAGATGACCCGCTCGACGGCCGGATGGTCTTCCAGAAAGCGGGCCACGGCCATGCCGTTGTCGCAATGGGCGCGCATGCGCACGGCCAGCGTCTTGATGCCGCGCAGGGTGAGGAAGCAATCCATCGGCCCGGATATCGCGCCGACCGCCTTTTGCAGGAACTTGAGCCGCTCATAGGCGGCCTCGTCGTTCATGATGATCGCCCCGCCGACGACGTCGGAGTGGCCGCCGAGGTATTTGGTGGTGCTGTGGATGACGAAGTCCGCGCCGAGAGCCAGCGGCCGCTGCAGCGCGGGCGAGGCGAAGGTGTTGTCGACCGCCACCCACACCCCGGCGGCGCGGGCCGCCTCGCTGATGGCGGCGATATCGGTCAGGCGCAGCGTCGGGTTGGTCGGCGTCTCCAGCCAGACGAGGCGGGCCGGCCCGGCGGCCAGCGCGGCCCGAACAGCGGCGGTGTCGGCCGTGTCCACGTAGTCGAAGATGATGCCGTAGTCAGACAGCACCTTGTCGAACAGGCGGAAGGTGCCGCCGTAGAGGTCGTTGCCGCCGATGACGCGCTCGCCCGGATGGACAAGACGCAGCAGCGTGTCGATGGCGGCCAGGCCGGACGAGAACGAGAGGCCGAAGCGGCCGCCCTCCAGCGCCGCCAGCGCCTCCTCCAGCGCTGAGCGCGTGGGGTTACCGGCGCGGGAGTAATCATATCCCTTGTGCTCGTTGATGCCGGTCTGGACGAAGGTGGATGTCTGATAGATGGGGGTCATGATCGCGCCGGTGGCCGGGTCGGGGTGCACGCCGGCGTGGACGACGATGGTGTCGAAGCGATCGTTCGTGGATGTGGTCATTTGCTCTCCTGTGGCCGCCGGATCGTCGCCGGCGCGCGTCATTGTATCACGTGATAATGGTAAACACCCCCGGCTTCTTCCGCCCGGACAGCCCCATCCTCCAGCAGCAGGTCGAGATAGCCGAGCAGCATCCACAGGCCGGCGATGCGGCCCTCCGGCGGTTGGTGGGCGTACATGCTTTCGAGCAGTTCGGGAATGGTAACCTGTCCGTCGCAAATATAAGCGAGGCATTGCGCCTTGCGCCCGGCGATGCGCTCGCGCTGGCGGGCGATGACCGCATGGTGGTCGCCGAACGGCCGCCCGTGTCCGGGATAGACGATGTCGATGTCGAGCGCGGCAACGGCGTCGAGCGAGCGCATGAAAAGCGGCAGCGACGGCGCGCGGCGGCCGTCCGGCGCGGGCTGGTCGATGACCGGCGCGGGGGCGACGGCCAGCAGCATGTCGGCCGAGAGCAGGCGGCGCGTTTCCGGCTGGTGGAAGACGGTCTGGGCGGAGGCGTGCCCCGGCGTATGGATCGATTGCCAGGCCGCCCCGCCCATCTGCAACACGCCGTCCGGCCGGAAGGTGACGACGCGCCCGGCGGGCACCGGGTCGGCGCTTGCGGCCAGCTCCCTGACGCTCCACAGGATCATGTCGTTGGTCTGGGGCGTCAGGCCGAGCGGCGGCAGGAGGTCGCGGCGATAATAGTCCAGCCGTTCCGTCCACATTCGCGCCGTGTCGACCAGCCACGGCGCGCCGAGTTCGCAGACCCACACGGTGGCGTCGCTCTCGGCCACGAGGCGCGCCGCCAGGCCGAAGTGATCGACGTGGGGATGGGTGACGACGATGCGGGAGATGTCGCGCGGGGCCACGCCGTGGGCGGCCAGCCCGTCGGCGAGCATGTCCCAGCATGCGTCGCTCTTGACGCCGGCATCGACGAGGACGATCTCCGGCTCGGTGAACAGGTAGGCGTTGACCGAGCCCATCGACCAGCCGATCGGCAGTTCGATTCTGATGGGTTCCATGGGGCTATTATGGCCCGGATATTGGAATGGGGGTAATCGCCCGCCGGATCAGATCGCGCGACGCCCCCGCGATTAACCCGTGTTCTTCAGGCCGGAGGCGATGCCGTTGATGGTCAGGAAGATCGTGTCGCGGATGCGATCGGCCACGGCGCTTTCCGGGTCGGGCAGGCCGCGCAGACGGCGCAGCAGGCTCACCTGGATGAAGTTCAGCGGGTCGATGTAGGGATTGCGGCGGCGCACGGAGCGTTGCAGCACCGGGTCGTTGTCGAGCAACTCGCGGCGGCCGATGGTTTGCAGGATAGCCTCGCGCGTGTTCAGGAAGGCGGATTCCACCCGGCCGAAGATCAGCTCGCGCACGCGGGCGTCTTCCACCAGCCCGGCATAGAGGCGGGCGATGCCCATGTCGGCCTGGGCCATCGACACCTGCGAGTTGTCCAGCAGGTTGCGGAAGAACGACCAGTCGCGGTACATCTCCTGCAGGAGGGCCAGCCTGTCCGGCGTGCGGCCGAACTCCGTCAGGGCGTCGCCGACGCCGAACCAGCCGGGCAGTACGTGGCGGCATTGCATCCAGCTGAAGCCCCAGGGGATAGCCCGCAAGCTGTCGAACGTGGCCGCGCCCGTCCGGCGCGACGGCCGCGAGCCGATGCGCATCTGGCTGATCTCGTCCATGGGCGTGGCCTGGCTCCAGTAGACCAGCAGCTCCGGCGTCTCGTAGATGAGGGCGCGATAGGCGCGATAGGACGCGGCGGCCAGCTCGTCCATGACCGCCGACCATTCCGCCTTGGGCGGCGGCAACAGGCGGTAATGATCCGGGGCGCTGGCCACGAGCACGGCGTGGACAACCTGTTGCAGGTGACGGGCGGCGATAGCCGGATGGCTGTAGCGGTCGGCGATGACCTCGCCCTGCTCGGTGATGCGAATGCGGCCGCCGACGGAGCCGGGCGGCTGGGCCAGTATGGCGCGGTTGGCCGGGCCGCCGCCGCGGGCGATGGTGCCGCCCCGGCCGTGGAACAGGGTCATGACCACGTCGTGGGCGGCGCAGGCGCGGGCCAGCGCGTCCTGCCCCTGATAGAGTTCCCAGTTCGCGGCCAGATAGCCGGCGTCCTTGTTGCTGTCCGAGTAGCCGATCATGATCGTCTGGCGGCGGCCGGCGCGGGCCAGGTGGGGGGCATAGCCGGGGTGGGCAAACAGCGCGGCCATCACCACCGGCGCGGCGCGCAGATCGTCCCGTGTCTCGAACAGCGGCGCAAAGGTCAGCCCTTCCGGCCCGCCGTCCTCGCGCAGGCAGAGGCCGTGCCAGCGGGCCAGCAGCAGCGGGGCCAGGATGTCCTCCGGGCCGTGGGTCATGCTGACGACGTAGGGGCCGAACAGCTCGGGGCCGTAATAGTCCGCGGCGCGCTTGAGGATGCGGAAGAGCGCCAGCGTCTCGGTCGCTTCGGGCGACAGGCCATCGAAACCGGCCAGATCGGGAACGGGACGGGCCAGCATGCCGGTCAGCGCTTCGGCGCGGGCCGGGCCGTCCAACACGCCGAAACCATCCAGCCAACCGAGGCGGCCGAACAGCTCGTCGAGCACGGCCGTGTTGTAGTCGCTGTACTGGCGCAGGTCGAGCCGGGCGGCGTGGAGGCCGAAGACGCGCGCCTGCTCCAGACTTTGATCCAGGTCGGCGCGGGCGATGTCGGCCATGCCCGCCTCGCGCAGCGTGCGATCCATCAGCGCCAGCGGCTCCAGCAGGTTGTCCATGGTGCGCATGCGCAGCGGCGGCAGGTCTTCGCCCTGCAGCCGGGCGATCATGTCCCCGGCCGAAGCCTCGGCCAGGTCGGCGGCCAGCTGCCCGGCCAGATGGCGGTAGGTCTCGTGGGGGTAGCGCTCGCGAAGGAAGGCCAGATGGCCTTGCGGCTCGCCATAGGCGGCCACGGCCGCGGTGACCGATTCGGGGACGTGGGCCAGCTGGTCGGAGATGCTCAGGGCGCGGTCGAGGCGGCGCGCGGCGGCGCGATGCTTTTCAAGGGCCAGGCCGCGATGGAGCCGCAGCGTCTCGGCGGTGACGGCGGCGGTGACGTTGGGGTTGCCGTCGCGGTCGCCGCCAATCCACGAGCCGAAGGTGAGGAAGCGGTCGGGCGGCCGCAGCGCCGGGTAGTATTGGGCGAGGGCGGTCTCCATGTCGCGGTAGACGGCCGGCAGCACGTCCCACAGGGTGGTGTCGAAGTAGAACAGCCCGGTGCGCACCTCGTCGGTGACAGTCGGGCGGGAAGTGCGGCTGCGATCGGTGACCCAAAGGAGGCTGACCTCGGCGGTGATCTGGTGGACCAGGGCCTGG
>JAHDWL010000045.1 GCA_023384355.1 Anaerolineae bacterium | reverse complement strand
CCAGCGCCGGGTCGGTGGGCATCATCCACAGCTTGTTGATCCCTGTCCATGTACCGGAAAGTTGCTTCAATGAGTCGAGATCGTATGTAGCCATGGCCCCAATTTTACGCGATTTACGCCTTTTCAACGATCCTTCCACCTTGCCTTTACGCCACCCGCGGTAATTCTGGTGTATTCTTGTAATCGACAGCAACAAGTTATTCCTCCTCCCCCCCCCTTCTGCGAGACGCCGCGTTCTCCCCAAGCGCGGCGTCTCATCTTTTTTTCGCATCGGCGACGAGACGGGGTAAACTAGCGGCCGTTGGTCGCGCCAGGATTCCGGCGGCTTTCCCGCCCGGAACCACGACCACACGACTTCGGAGAGGACCATGCGGTCGCGTATCCATTCAGTCATGCTGATCCTTCTCGTGGGCGGCATGGCACTGGCATTAACTCAAATATCCATGCGCGATCTGGGCGCGCAGACCACGGAACCCGGCGCGGCAGTTCGCCTGGGGACGTTGCTTGTCACATGGGGCGACCCGCCCCTCGGCGACCCGCCCCCCGGCGCTCCACCCGACACTGAGCGTATCCTCTACTCCCTCGCCGCCGATGACGGCACGACCTACCGCCTGACGCTTACCGGCGAAGCGGCCGCGGCCGACCTGACTGCTCTTGCCGGGCGACGTGTGGCCGTCGCCGTCGCCGCGCCGCTGCCCCCGACCGGGTTGCCTTCCGGCCCGCGCCTCGTCGTCCGGGACATTCGCCCGGCAGGGCCGCCCCCGGCTGCCCCGGCAATCGTCGACGGCAGCCGGCCGTTCGTCACCATCGTCTGCGAATTCAGCGACGTCACCGGCCATATCAAATCTCTCGACTTTTTCAGGGATATGTACGCCGGCGAATCCCCCGGCCTGAACCATTACTGGAAAGACGCCTCCTTCGGCCTGCTAAACGTGGACGGCAGCGATGCCTATGCCTATTACGCGCTGCCCAATCCACGTGCCTATTATATGGTCGGCAACACTCCCCGGCTGGACGTGCTGGCCCAGGACTGCGCCGGCGCGGCCGACGCCGGGGTCGACTTCTCGGCCTTCGAGGGCATCAACCTCGTTTTCAACGCCGACATTGGTTGTTGCGCCTGGGGCGGGTCGGAGGGCATGACCCTCGACGGCACGACCGGGGTGTGGCGCACCTCGTGGCTGCCGCCGTGGGCCGTCAACAACATCAGCGTCATCGCCCACGAGATGGGCCACGGCTTCGGGCTGCCCCATTCGTCGGGCGACTATGACGCCACCTATGACAGCCCGTGGGACGTCATGAGCGCCGACCGCGCCAACTGCTCAAAGAACAAGGACCCGATCTACGGTTGCATCCCCCAGGGCACGATCGGCTACCACAAGGACCTGTTGGGCTGGATTCCCGCCGCGCGCCGCTACACCCACCCGAACGGCACGGCGACGATCACCCTCAACCCGCTGGGCGAGGTCGGCGGCGGAGATTACCTCATTGCCCGCATTCCCATCGACGGGGCGGCCGACCATTTCTACACCGTCGAAGCGCGACGGCAGACGGGTTACGACGTCAAGCTGCCCTATGCCGGGGTCATCATCCATGAGGTGCTTTTAGGTCGCTCTCGCCCGGCCCAGGTGCAGGACGCCAGCAGGAACGGCGACCCCGGCGACGGCGGCGCAGTCTGGACGCCCGGCGAGTCGTTTGCCGGGCTTGATGATGTCGTTGTGACCGTCGACGAGGCGCTCCCCGGCGGCAGCGTCCGGGTGACGATCGCGAACGGGGCCGCCGCCCAATGGACGGGCGCGGCGGTGGGGCAGGGGGCGAGCGGCGAGATGACCCATAACGGCGAGGAGTTGGCGCTCAGCGCCACCGCCGGCGACATCTTCGGCACGGCCGACAGCTTTTTCTACACGTATCAAGGGGCGAGCGGGGCGCTGGAGATGTCCGCCCGCGTGACGCAATGGGACGCCGGCGGCAGCAATTCGGGCAAGGCGGGCCTGATGGCGCGGGCGACGACCGACGCCGGCGCGCCCCATTTCACCGTCCATCTGACCGGGCCGAACAATACCATCAAGCTGAAATGGCGCGCGGCCGCGGGCGGCGCGACCGCCACGGCCGACGGCCCGGCGGTGACGCTGCCGGTGAGGCTGCGGCTGATGAAATTCGGCCGCACGTTTGCCGCCTTCTACGCCGAGGGCGACGGGGCGTGGGCGCAGGTCGCACCGCCGGTAACGCTCGATGAGTTCCCCGACTCGTTCCTCTTCGGCCCGGCGGTCACGTCCAACGACGGCGGGAAGGTGGCCCAGGCCATCTTCGACCAGATCGCCGCCACGCCGTGGACCGGCGCGGCCATCGGCGAGGGCGCGAGCGGGTCGGCCGTCCAAAGCGGCGAACAGGTGACGCTCACAGCCTCGGGCGGCGACATCTACCAGACGGCCGACAGCTTCTACTATTATTATCTGCCCGGCGACGGCGACCTTGACTTGCGGGTGAAGGTGACGGGATGGGCGGCGGGCGGGGCCAAGTCAGCCAAAGCCGGGCTGGTCTTGCGCGGCTCCACGGCCGCCGGCGCGCCCTCGTTCGCCATCCACCTCACCGGCCCGAAACGGGCCATCAAGCTGAAAGTTCGCGCCCAGACCGACGGCGACACGACCGGCGTCAACGGGCCGCCCGGCGTCGCCCTGCCCGTCTGGCTGCGCCTGGTGAAGACGGGTGACAGCGTGCGGGGTTACTATTCGACTGACGGGATCTATTACGAGGCCGTCGGCCCGGCTTTCACGCTGGACGGGCTGGATGCGGGGTATCTCTACGGGATGGGGGTGACGTCGAACGCGGCCGATAAATCGGTGACGGCGACTTTTGCCGATGTGCGCGTGGGGCCGCTGCCCGTGCCGCCGGCCCCGTCGCCGACACCGACCGCGACACAGTCGCCGACGCCGACCGCGACACAGTCGCCGACGCCGACCGCGACACAGTCGCCGACACCGTCGCCGACCTCGTCGCCCACGTCGACGGCCACGTCGACCGCGACACAGTCGCCGACGCCGTCCCCCACCACGACCGGGACGCTCCTCCCGCCGACAGCGACAACGACCATGACGCCGACCGCCACCACCACGATAACCGCGTCGCCGACCGCCACCGCCACGATTCCACCGTCGCCGACCGCCACAATCGTCACCCCGCCGCGCGGTTACGCCGTATACTTGCCCGGCGTGTTCGGTTCACCCTGACGGCGGCGGGTATTGGGTGGGCTATACCCGGCAGGCGCAGCCGCAGGCCAGCGTGATATCGACCGGGGAGACGAGGCGCTCGGCCGAAGTCGGCGTCAGGTGCAGCACCATCAGCGTGTGTGGGTCGAAGACCACAACATCCCGGATGCCTTGCGAGAGATAAAAACGGGGGCCGATCTCCAGGTCCTTGGCCTCATAGCCGCGACTGATGACCTCGATGACCGCCTCGGGCAGCAGGGTGATGGCCTCGTCATCCTCGTCCGGTTCGCGGCAAAAGATGGAGATGTCGGGCCGTTTAAGCGATCCGTCGGGAAAGGCGACATAGACATCCGCCAGGTGGACACAACCGCACCCCTCGTCTGCGTTTGGAGCCGGGCCAAGCGAGGCGCGGATGCGGTCCACGGCTCGCTGGTGGCGGCGCACGGGGCTGGCTTCCCACATTGGCATCCCGCCGACGATCTCCATGCGAATACCGAGTTCGTCAGCCCGCAGAAATTGCTCAAACAGCGCCTTGTCGACCGTGGGCGAAGACATAAGACGAGTATACCACAGAAATTAACGCTGCCGGTGGTCCCGCCGGTAGCAGGCTATCACCTCAACACAATCGCGAGATAAATCACGCTCTCCAGCCGCGTCGTCGCGGTGGCGGTGTTGTTGTGCGTCTCCAGTTCGCCGGGCATGCTGACGGCGGCCGTGGCGTTGAGCGTCTGCGGGATGGTCGCCGAGGGATCGACCGCCACGACGACCCGACGTCGAGTCGCGCCCCCGCCGCCTGCCCGCCCGCGGCCTGCGTCAGCCCGAGGTAGATGAGCAGATCGCGGCGTGGCTGGCGCGATCGGCAGCTACGTCTACAATTTCGGGCATGAAATCAATCATCGCTGCTGCTGAACTAAGAGGAACGACTTTCCACTACGAGACGGCGGGCATTGGCCCGCCCGTTGTCCTGATCCACGCCGGCATCGCCGACAGCCGGATGTGGGAGGGGCAATTCGCGCCGCTGTCCAAATGGTTCCGGGTGATCCGCTACGACATGCGCGGCTACGGCCGCACGCCGCCGGCCGAGGGCGAATTCTCCCACCGCGACGATCTGGCGGCGCTGCTCGACTATCTGGGGATCGACCGGGCGTCGCTCGTCGGCTGCTCGCAGGGCAGCAAGACGGCGCTCGACTTCGCGCTGGAGTATCCGGAGCGCGTGGAGAGGCTGGTGCTGACGTCACCGGCCGTCAGCGGGCTTCAATTTGATGGGCCGCGGCCGTCCCAGGCCGGCGCTCTGGAGGCGGCCGATGCTGCCGGTGACCTGGCTCTGGTCAACGAACTGGAGATGCAGATATGGATCGACGGGCCGTATCGCTCGCCCGAAGACGTGGACCCCGGCCTGCGGGCCTTGGTGGCGGAGATGAACGCGATCGCCCTGGCGAATGAGGGTATCGGCGAGGAAGTGCCGCCGGCGCGCCCGGCCGCCGCGCGAACGGGCGAGGTCAACGCGCCGGTATTGGTGATTCAGGGCGGGTTGGATGTGCCCCGGACGCTGGCCGCGGCCGACTTCCTGGCCGCCCAGCTGCCCGACGTGCAACGGGTCGTCATGTCCGGCCTGACGCACCTGCCGAACATGGAGCGGCCGGAGGAGTACAACCGGCTGGTGGCGGGGTTCCTGGGGGGATGAGCAGGCCGGGCTTTCCGGTCCGGGCAGCCGCCGGGCGCGGAGGCGCAAGCAGGGATGCCCGCGCTACGCTTCCGCGTACTTCACCCGCTTCGCCTCCCGGTTGCGCATGTTGTGGTCCAGCACCATCTTGCGGATGCGCAGCGATTCGGGCGTCACTTCCAGCAGTTCGTCCTCGTGCAGATACTCGATCGATTCGTCCAGCGTCATGATGCGCGGCGGCGAGAGCGCCTCGACGATTGACGTCGGCTTGGCGCGGTGGCCGGTCAGGTTCTTGGTGCGGCAGACGTTGATCACCAGGTCCTCGTCGCGGATGTGCTCGCCGACGACCTGCCCGGCATAGACCTCATCGACCGACGGCCGCACGAAGAACGTCCCGCGCGCCGTCAGATGCTCCAGCGCGTAGCCGCTGACCGGCCCGCTCTCCAGCGACACCAGCGAGCCGAACTCGGTGTGGTCGATGTCCCCGGCATAGGGCAAGTAGGCGTCGAACAGCATGTGGAAGACGCCCGTGCCGCGCGTCGCCGAGAGGAACGGCTGGCGAAAGCCGAGGATGCCGCGCGTGGGCACGCTGTATTCGGCGTAGACCGTGCCGTCGTCGCCGTAGCGGATGTCTAGCATGCGGCCGCGGCGCTTGCCCAGCATTTCGGCCACGCTGCCCCAATAATCGTTGAGCGCCTCCACGTAGACCTGCTCGAACGGCTCCAGCCGCTCGCCGTTCTCTCCCTCGCGGAAGATTACCTCCGGGCGGCCGACGGCCAGCTCGTACCCCTCGCGCCGCATCGTCTCGATCAGGATGGCCAGGTGCAATTCGCCCCGGCCGGAGACGAGAAACTCGCCCGCCTTCTCCATCTCCTCCACGCGCAGGGCGACGTTGCTCTCCAGCTCGCGGATGAGCCGGTCGCGCAACTGGCGGCTGGTCACGTACTTGCCCTCGCGCCCGGCGAAGGGGCTGTCGTTGATGCGGAAGACCATGCGCACCGTCGGTTCCTCGACCTTGATCGGCGGCAGGGCGCGGGGTTCGTCGGGGTCAGCCAGCGTGTCGCCGATGCCCACGTCGGGGATGCCGGCCACGGCCACGATGGTCCCGGCGCTGACTTCGGCCTGCTCCTGCCGTTGCAGATCGCGAAAGGTGTAGAGCTTGGTGATCTTGCCGTTGACCAGATCGCCGTTGTGGTCGATATGGGCCACGGTCTGCCCCGCGCGCAGCGAGCCGGACGACAGGCGGCCGACGGCGATCTTGCCCACGTAGTTGCTGTATTCCAGCGAAGTGACGAGCATTTGCGTCGGCCCGTCGCCGATGGTGGGCGGGGGGATATGGTCGAGGATGGTGTCGAACAGCGGCCGCAGGTCGGGGCCGAGTTCGGTGGCCTTGAAACCGGCGCGGCCGTCGGTGGCCTTGGCGAAGATGACCGGGAAGAGAGCCTGCTCCTCGGTCGCGCCGAGGTCGATGAACAGGTCGAAGGTGGCGTTGACGGCGTGGTCGGGGCGGGCGGCCGGGCGGTCGATCTTGTTGACCACCAGGATGACCTTCAGCCCCTTGGCCAGCGCCTGGCGCAGCACGAAGCGCGTCTGGGCCATCGGCCCCTCGACGGCGTCCACGAGCAGCAGCGCGCCGTCTACCATATTAATGACGCGCTCCACCTCGCCGCCGAAGTCGGCGTGGCCGGGCGTGTCGACGATGTTGATCGTCACGCCGTTGTATTCGATGCTGGTGTTCTTGGCCAGAATGGTGATGCCGCGCTCGCGCTCCAGGTCGTTGGAATCGAGCACGCGCTCGGCCACGTTCTGGTTCTGCCGAAAGGCGTTGGTCTGGCGCAGCATGCCGTCGACCAGCGTCGTCTTGCCGTGGTCCACGTGGGCGATGATGGCGATATTGCGGATGTCCTGTCGTTGTCGCATATTTTTTCCTGTGCCCAACCCGTCCGGTCGAGCCGCCGGCGGCCGTTACCGCCAAAAAAGCCCGGCAGTTGGCCGGGCTTGTCCATTTTTGAATGAGTGGTCCTGTAACCGATCAATGATTGTACTATTTCGGGGAGCAAAAATCAATAGAAGATCATGCGCAACGGGTGATCTTTGTCACTATACAGCGCGGCCGGGTTTTTTTATTCTCTATTGTGTCTCTCTCAGGCGATCGATCTGACCACCCGACCCGGAGCACCAGCACATTCCCGCGCAAGGATACAAACCATGTCCACCATTTCGGGATCCATCCAGCCGGCTCGCCGCACGGGCACAGGCGCATCCGCCGCCCTGGCCTCGGCCATGACCCGCGCCGCCAGCCGCCAATCCTGGTATACCATTCGCTTTCTGGTCGATCGCGGCCGCGTTGACGATGCCTGGCGCGCCTATGCCTACTTCCGTTGGGTCGACGACCGCATCGACGAGGGCAAAGGCGACGCGGCCGCCCGGGCCGATTTCCTGCGGCGACAGCAAGCGCTGGTGGAGGCCGCCTACCGGGCGGCGAGCTGCGGCCGCCCCATGCCCGCCGATCTTAGTCCCGAAGAACAATTGCTGGCCGAGCTGATTGCCGGGGACACGGAAGTGGATAGCGGCCTGCAAACGTATTTGCGCAACATGATGGCGGTGTTGGCCTTCGACGTGGAGCGACGCGGCCGCCTCATATCGGCCGTCGAGCTGGATCGCTACATCGACCTGCTGGCGGCCGGCGTCACCGCGGCGCTGTTCCACTTCATCGGCCATGATTGCCCGGTCGCGCCTTCGGCCGAGCGCGCGCGGGCCGTGGGCGGCGCGTGCGTCATCCACCAGTTGCGCGACCTGATAGAGGATTGCGCGAACGGTTATGTCAACATCCCGGCCGAATACCTCGCGACCCATGGCATCACGCCCGGCGACGTGGCGCATCCGGCCATGCGGCGCTGGGTGGCCGGGCGGGTGGCGCTGGCGCGCGACTGCTTCCGCGAGGGGCGGGCGTTCATCGCCCGGCTGGGCAACGCGCGCCGCCGGCTGGCCGGGCGAGCCTACATCGCCCGGTTCGAGTATATGGCGAACATCATCGAACGGGACGGCTATCTCCTGCGGGCAGCCTATCCCGAACGGAAAACGCCGCGCGCGGTATTGTGGGTGGCGTCCAGAGCATTCATCTAAACAGACGGGGGACAAACAGACATGAAAAAATCAGCCATTATCATCGGCGCGGGGATGGGCGGCATCGTGGCCGCGACCCATCTGGCCCAGCACGGGTTGAAGGTGACAGTCATCGAGAAGAACTCGCGCCCCGGCGGCCGCTGCGACCGCATCAGCCACGAGGGGCACCACTTCGACACCGGCCCGACCCTGCTGATCATGCCGCTGCTCTATGAGGCCGAGTTCGCCGCGCTGGGAGCCGACATGCGCGAGTTGCTCGACCTGCGACGCATCGACCCGACCTACCATCTGGTGTTCGACGACGGCAGCCAGCTTTCGCTGACCTCCAACATGGACGACATGCGCGGGCAGCTGGAGGCCATCGAGCCGGGCGCGTATGCGGCCTTCCGGCGCTATCTGGACGAAGGGGATCGCCACTACCACGTCGGCACGGAAAAGCTGGTCAATCGCGACTTCCGGTCGTTCGGCGACTTCTTCAATCTGGAGAACCTGCCGCTCATCTACCAGCTGAAGCCGTTCGCCCGCCATTACGATCACATGTCGGAATACTTCCAAAGCCCGCGGCTGAAGGCGGCCTTCACCTTTCAGGACGTCTACATGGGCCTCAGCCCGTTCGAAGCCCCGGCCACCTTCTCGATGATGCCCTACACCGAGATCGCCCACGGCGTGTGGTATCCGCAGGGGGGTATGTATTCTCTCGTGGAGGCGCTGGTCGGTCTGGCCCGCGACGCCGGTGTGGAGTTCATTTTTGACACTGAAGTGAAGCAAATCATCATTGAAGATGAACAGGCGAAGGGGGTGGTCGTCGAGGACGACGAGCGGCTGCCGGCCGATGTGGTGCTGGCCAACGCCGACCTGCCCTATGTTTATCGCGAGTTGCTGCCGCCGGGCGACCTGGCGCGGAAGATGACCAACAAGCGCTACTCCTGCTCCACGATCAGCTTCTTCTGGGGCGTCGATTGCGAATGCGTGATGCCGCCGCACACGTTGTTTCTGGCCGAGGATTACCGCGAGAACTTCGTCAGCATCATCCGCGACCTGGCGATGCCGTCCAACCCCAGCGTCTACGTCCACGCGCCGGCCCGGCTCGACCCGACTATGGCCCCGCCGGGCGAGGACACGCTGATCGCCGTCGTGCCCGTCGGCCATCTTTCCGACACCCGGGACCAGGATTGGGGGGAGATACGCGACCGGGCGCGCGACCACGTCTTTCGTCGCCTGGCGCTGCTGGGTATCACCGACCTGCAGGACCACATCAAGTTCGAGACGTCGTTCAACCCGCTCTCTTGGCGCAAGCGGTATAACCTGGTCAAGGGTTCCACCCACGGGCTGTGCCACAACCTGACCCAACTGGGCTACTTCCGGCCCGGCAACCGCCACCCGGACTACGAGAATCTCTACTTTGTGGGGGCCAGCACCCATCCCGGCACAGGCCTGCCCACGGCGATGGTCTCCGGGCGGCTGGTGGCCAAACGCATCACCGATGAGCTGGGTATCTACCGGTTTGGGAGGGGGGTGAACAGAAAGCGCGAGCCGGCGGTTCCGGCATAGCGGCCGGCGATTACTCGGCCAGCAGCCGGGCCATTTCCCGGTAGAGCGCGCGCAACTCGTCCGGCAGGCCGGGCGCGTCGGCCAGCATCCCGGCCAGGGCGCGTTGCGGGTTGGGCAGCGGCGACTGCCACAGCCACACCGGCTGGAACCGGAAGCCGGGCACGACCTGCGATGTATAGCTGCCGTCGTCATCCAGCGGCGCGGGGACGAAGAGGCCGTCGGCGTCGCGGACGTAGAAATCGGCCTGTTGCTGATAGGGCCGGGGATCGATGATCCAGTACTCGCCCACGCCCGCCTGTTCGTATTCGCGAAACTTGGTGATGCGGTCGAGCGTAACGCTGGCGGGGGAGACGACCTCCACGACCAGGTCGGGCGCGCCCTCGAACCGCCGCTCACCGATTCGCTCCAGTCGCTCGTTGCCGATGAAAAGCAGGTCCGGCTCGCGCGACGGGCCATCCGGCCAGAGCTTCACCTCGACGGGGGCAAGCAGCACCCGACCCAGCTTAAGTTGGTGAATATAGTGGCGCATCAGTGCGCCAAGATACGAAATAATATCCTGATGAACGGGCGTCGGCGGCATATGGAACAGAACCTCCCCATTAGCCCATTCGATGACGCGGGCTTCATCGGGCAGCGCGAGGTATTCTTCATACGAGAGAGGGTATTGGCGGAGTTGGGTCGGGTGGTCAAGCGCGCGCGCTTCCATGATTGCTCTAGTATAACATGAACGCGGGCGAACGCTATCGGCCCCGGTGCTCCCAATCGCGTGACTTCCGTGGCGAAATTTCCCTTTTGGTGCATAATTATGCTGGACAAATTCGGTTTTCCGGTCTTCTGGGAGGGGAAACAGGCCGGCCAGGCCGGGCGTGTCCGATAATCGGTCGAATGACCACGGATCAAAGCTGACGGAACGGATTGCGGATATGTGCGTCTGGGCACTCTACATATTCCCGCGCATGTACCCAACCGTCGCCCATTACATCACATGGAGGTCATCATGCGTCGTACCGAGTTTGCTCCCCTGTTGGCTACCCGGCTGGCCCGCGACCCGCGGCTGGCCGCCCGGCTGGCTCATTTTTACGAACGACTGCGCGCCTTGCCGCGCGGGAGGCGGCGATGGTTCGGCCGCCGGGCACGATTGTCGCTGGGCGCGGCGGCCCTGCTGCTGGCCCTCAGCCGCGCGCCGGTCGCCCCACCGGTCTATGCCGAACCCACGACCACGATCGAAGTCGCCAACGGCATCGTCCTGATCGCCGCCGACGGCCAATGCTCCCTTTTCGAGGCGGTCAACAACGCCAACGACACGAATGACGGCATGGGCAACAAGCCCGGCCACAATGATTGCCCGGCCGGCAACCCTGCCGGGGCCGACACCATTGTCCTGCCCGACGCCGGCAGCTTTTCCGTCACAACAGCTTCCGATAACACGTATTACTACACCGCCCTCCCGCTGATCAAAACCACGATCACTGTCGAGGGCAACGGCTCCACCATCACCATCGGCGGCACCGATCCGATGCGGCTGTTCACGGTCTATTACAACGAGACGACAGCGGCCGACCTGACGCTCAACGATCTGACCATCACCGGCGGAAACGTCGGGTTCAGCGGTGGGGCTGTTTACGCCTACAACGCGTCCCTGACCTTCAACCATTGCACCATCACCGGCAACAGCGCCGAGTTCAGCGGTGGGGCTGTTTACGCCTACAAAGGCTCCCTGACCATCAATAATTCCACCATCACCGGCAACAACGCCGAGCTGGGCGGCGGCATCGCCACTTATGGGACTGCCGTCGTCATCACCGACAGCAATATCAACGACAACACTTCCGACTACAGCGGCGGCGGCGTCTACATCGACGGCGGGACGGCTTCCATCTCGAATTCGGTGATCAGCGGCAACGAGGCCGATCCCGATAGCGCCGGCGGTGGCCTGTATGTGCTGAACAGCACCCTCACGATGGACCATGTGACCATCGAGGACAATTCAGCCTATTTAGGCGCGGGAATCGGCTTTGAGCATGTCGAGGGGACGATCAGCAACAGCGCCATCAAGAACAACATCGGCACGACCGGCAGCAAGGGCGGCGCGCTCTACGCCGGCGGTTCGACGCTCGTCCTGACCGCCACCGAGCTTTCCGGCAATAAAGCCTCTTTGGGAGCCGGCGCGTTTGTGGTCGGCGATTCCTTGACGCTGACCGGGGGCAAGGTCGTCGATAACGTCGCCGGCGCCACCGGCGGAGGCTTTTTTGTGGAAGATGCCGGCCTCTCGATTGACGGCACGCTGGTCAGCGGGAACAGCGCCGACCATTGGGGCGGCGGCATGTATCTGCGTCGAGCCATGCTGAACCTGACCGGCGGGACGATCAGCGGCAATTCCGCCGGAGAAAACGGCGGCGGGCTGGCGATGGCCGGCGCTGATTCAATCCTGCTGGCCAACGGTGCCACCTTCGCCACAAATGAAGCCGGGGTCACCGGCGGCGGCATCTATATGGACAACGGGTCAATGACCCTGACGGCGACGACAGTCAGCGGCAACGAGGCCCCCACCGGCGGCGGATTGTTGGTCTCGAAGGGCACCCTGACCGTTGACGGCGGCAGCGTCGATACGAACCGGGCGACAACCGGCGCGGGGTTGGCCGTCAAGAGCGGCACAGCGACCTTCGACGGTGGCCGGTTAAAGGCAAACACAGCCACCGGCAGCGGCGGCGGCGCAATCAATCAGGGCGCGGCGCTGACCTTCGACGGGACGACCATCGAGGGTAACTCGGCCGGCCAGAAGGGCGGCGGCGTCTTCAACGAGGCCGCGGCGGCGACCACAACGCTGACCGGCGTCACGCTGACCGGCAACACCGCCGGCAGCGGCGGCGGCCTCGCCGTGGGCGGCGGGACGACCACCGTCCAGGGCGGCACGTTGCAGGGTAACACCGTCACCGGCGAGGGCGGCGGCGCGTTTGCCTCCGGCGGCGCGCTGACCATCGCCGAGGTCACGCTCAGCGGCAACAAAGCCTCATCCGGCGGCGGTATCTTCGTCTATGGCGGCACGGTCGATGTCGACCAATCGACGCTGCGGGCCAACGAGGCCGGCGACGGCGGCGGCGCGAGGGCCGGGCTGAACGGCACGCTCACCATCACCAACAGCACCCTGAGCGCCAACAAGGCCGGGGTCAGCGGCGGTGGTCTCCACAACGCGGGCACGATGACGCTGACCAACGTCACCGTCACCGGCAACACGGCCGGGGTCAGCGGCGGCGGCGGCGAAGTCTACGCCGGGACGTTGACCTTGCGGCGGTCGCTCGTGGCCGGCAACAGTGCCCCCGACGGGAGCGAACTCCGGCGACAGGGTGGGGTGGTCAAGGCCAATGACCGCAACCTGTTCGGTTTTGGCGGCAATTCCGGCCTCAGCGGGTTGTCGGCCGGGGCCACTGACGTGGTGCCTTCGGTCGGGCTACCCGCCATTCTCGGCCCGCTGGCAGACAACGGCGGCCCGACCCAGACCCACGCCCTGCCGGCCAACAGCCCGGCCATCGACCGCGCGCCGTCGGCCGACTGCCTTGCCGCGCCGGTGAGCGGCGTGGACCAGCGCGGCCAACCGCGCAACCTGGACGGCAACGGCCTGCCGGCGGCCGACGAATGCGACATCGGCGCGTTCGAGGCGGCCGACGGCGAACCGCCGCCGCCGATGAATTTCAAGGTAGCCTTGCCGATGGTGGTTCGACCGGGGAATTAAAACCCCGCTCCGGTCCGTGACGATCCGGCCGTCCTGCTAGAACGGATAGATGATGGGCAGCAGGATGAGGATGACGAGAGTCACGAGGAGCGCCAGCGGCAGGCCGACCCTGGTGTAATCGCCGAAGCGATAGCCGCCCGGTCCCATCACCAGCACGTTCACCGGGTGGCCGAGCGGCGTCAGAAAGGCCATCGACGCGCCCATCGCCACGCCCAGGGTCAGGCTCCACGGGTCGATCCCGGCTTGCCGCGCCGACTCAATCGCCAGCGGGACGACGATGGCCGCCACCGCCGGGCCGCTGATGACCTGCACCAGGAGCGCGGACAACAGAAACAGCGCCGCGAAGAGAACCAGCGGGCCATAGGGCAGCGTCAGGCGCATGATGTTGTCGGCAATCGCGGCCGCCAGCCCGGTGTTGGTCAGCGCCAGACCCATCGGCAGCATCCCGGCCACAAGGACGACCGACCGCCACTCGACGGCGTCGTAGGCCTCGTCGGGCGAAAGCACCCCCACCAGCACCATCGTCAGCGCGCCCAGCACCATAGCCTCGGCCGTCTCCAGCAACCCGGTCGCCGCCAGGACCAGCGTGCCGACCATGATCGCCGTGGCGATGCCCAGTTTGCTCGAACGAACGTCGGCCACAGGTTCGGCCGGCTCGCCCAGCATGATCAGGTCGTGGTTGCGTCGCAGCAGATGGATCCGCGCCCGCGGCCCTTGCAGCAGCAGCGCGTCGCCGAACAGCAGGGGGGTTGAGGACGTGGCGCGGCGAATCGGCCGCCCGCCGCGCCAGATGGCCAGCGCCGAAAAGCCGAACTGCTCGCGGAAGTTGACCTCCTGCAGGGTGTGGCCGATGAGGCTGGAGCGCGGGGCCAGGGCGACCTCGGTGGTGGTGATCTCGACCGACTCCAGATACTGCTCGGCGTCGAGGGTGGGGTTGAGGATTTCCAGGTACGGCTCGACGTCGCGGCCGCGAAACTCGTCCAGGCTGCCCTCCAGCGTCACGACGTCGCCGGCGTGCAGGATGGTATCGGGCGACGGGGCGAGCTGCTTCCGGCCATCGCGCTCAACGGCCATGACGCTGACGTTGTACAGTTCGCGCAGCGTGCTTTCCGCCAGCGAGCGGTGGTCCAGATAAGAACCCGGCGGGATGCGGGCGCGGAAGAGACGCTCGTCGAGCCGGTAAATCTCGGCCAGGTCTTCCTCCAGTGTGTCCGGCGGACGGCTGTCGAACTGCTCGGGCGCGGGGCGCTCGTGCAGGATGCGGCGGCCGACGACGGCCATGTAGAGCACGCCGACGATGACGACCGGGATGCCCACCGGCGCAAACGACAGCACCGAGAAGCCGTCGAGGCCCGCCTCGGCCAGCAGGCCGCTGCTGACGATGTTGGTGGACGTGAACAGGGTCGCCATGCCGCCGAGGATGGTGGCGAAGGCCAGCGGCATGAGCAATCGCGCCGGGTTCACGTTGCGATGCCGCGCCGCGCTTGACACGCCGGGCAGCAGCACGGCCGCGGCGGCGATGTTATTCATGAACAGCGATAGGAACGCGCCGCCGACCATGACCAGCACCACCAGCCGCCCCTCGGATTCGCCGGCGGCGCGACCCAGCCAGTTGCCGACGCGCTCGCCCGCGCCGGTCAGGTTAAGCCCCGCGGCCAGCACGTAGATGGCGACGATGGTGACGACGGCCGAACGGCTGAAGCCGGAGAAAGCCTCCTCGACCGTCAGGACGCCGGTCACCCCCAGGCTGATGAGGACGAGCAGCGCGACGACATCGGCCCGAATCCAGTTCGTCAGGAACAGGACGATGGCGGCGGTCAGGATGACGAGGGTGATGACTGCGTCGGTCGAGAGCGGCACAGGCGTATTCCTGGATGAGATCGCGCCCTCTGCGCGGCGGGAATGCCGGGCAGGCGCGCGGGATGACGGGGAATTATGCGGCCCCGATAATTACTCTACTCGTCGCCGGCGGGCGACCGCAGCGCGGCCGCCAGCGAGGCCACGTCGTCGGCGATGAGCTTCAGCAGGCGCAGCATCTCCTTGCGCTCGGCGGCCGTCAGGCCGTGACGGTCGATCCGCGCCAGATGGCCGCGCACCCAGTCGAGGCGCTCGATGCTCGTCGGCGCGCCGACGCGGGCCGGCCGCAGGGGGTCGACGATGGCTGTCGCGCCGCGCGGAGTATCCTCCGCAGTCGGAGAGCCGCCGGGCAGGGGGGTGCCGGCCGCCTTGCCGGCGGGTTGCGCCTCGTCGCCGGCCGCCTGTTCCAGCAGCCGGGCGGCGGCGCTCACGGTCATCTCCGGCGCTTCGCGTAGCAAGCGGGAGATTTGGCGCACCTCGTTGGCGTTCAGCGCGCCGTCCATCCGCGCCCGATGCAGCGCCCGCTGCTGCGGGGCAGTCAGGCCCTGGTAGACGCGGGTATCGCGCTCGCTCAGCGACCCGTCGCGCACGGCGTCCTTGATCTCGTCGGGCAGGTCGAGCAGCTGGATGAGCTGGTGGATGCGCTGGCGGCTGTAGCCGAGGCGGCCGCCGACCTTGGCCCAGGTCACCTTGCCGCCCCACGGCTCGCCGGCGCGTTCCCCGGCCGCCGTCATCTCTTCCTGCATCAGCTTGCGCAGCCGCAGCAGGGCGGCCGCGCGGTCGACGTCGTTCAGGTCCTCGCGCTGGATGTTCTCCACCACCTGCCGCACGAAGCGGGTCACGTCGTCGTAGTCGCGGCGACGGACGACGGCCGGCACGGTGCTCAGCCCGGCCAGTTGGGCCGCCCGCCAGCGTCGCTCGCCGTGGACGATCAGGTAGCGCCCGGAGCCGCTCTGCGTCACCTCGATGGGCTGGATGACGCCGTCCTGGCGGATGCTCTCCGACAGCTCATGCAGGCTGTCGTCGTTGAAGGTGCTGCGCGGCTGGTCGGGGTCGGGGTCGATGGCGTCGACGCGCACGGCCAGCAGTTGCAGCCCGGCGGCCTGCTCGGCGTCGCCCTCGCCGGCGAACAGCTTGTCCAGGTCCCCGCCGCGCGGCTGGATGGGTTGGGAGAGGTTGATCCGGGTTTGTTTTTTGGCCATTTCAAATGACGAATGACGAATGACGAATGACGAATGACGAATGACGAATGACGAATGACGAATGAAGAAGGGTCGACACGCAGGTCGACCCCTACGCCTAATTCCTAATTCCTAATTTTTAATTTTTAATTTTTCCCCTTGTCGATTTCCTTCGCCACCGCCCGATAGGCGTTCGCGCCCGGGCCGCGGGGGTCGTGGGCCAGGATGCTGCGGCCGGCGGCGGCGCTCTCGGCAAAGCGGACGGAGCGGCGGATGACGGCGTTATAGATGTGGATGCCGTCGCCGTACTGCTGCTCCACGGCCGTCTGCACGTCGCGGGTCAGGGCGGCGCGGGTGTCGGCCATCGTCAGCAGGATGCCCTCGACCCGCAGGTTTGGGTTCAGCCGCTTGCGCCTGATCGTCTCGATGGTGGAGAGGATCATCAACGCGCCGCGGGCGGCCAGGTACTCGGTCTGGATGGGGATGAGCACGCTGTCGGCCGCGGTCAGGGCGTTGATGACCAGCAGCCCCAGCGACGGGTTGCAGTCGATGAGCACGTAGTCATAGTCGGCGGACACGTCGCCCAGCAGCCCGGCCAGCACGCGCTCGCGGCTGAGGGTGTTGATGAGCGCCACCTCGATGAGGCTGAGTTCCGGCTGGCTGGGGACGAGGTGAAAGCCCTCGTTGGTCTCATAGATCGCGCCGCGCAGGTCGCCGCGGCCGCCGTCCACCTCGGCCTTCAGGGCGTCGTAGATGGTGGGGCTGATTCGGTCGGGGTCGAAGCCGACGTGCTGGGTCAGGTTGCCCTGCGGGTCGAAATCGACGGCCAGCACGCGCCGGCCCATCTCGGCCAGCGCGGCGGCCACGTTGACGGCGGTCGTCGTCTTGCCGACCCCGCCTTTTTGCATGGCGACGGCGATTATCTTGGGCATAGGGTGGGTTTACTCATACTTCGGGCTATTATACCACCGAACCGCGCCCTAAAACGGCAGCGTCCCGGTCAGGTTCTCGTGCCAATCGGTCAGGAACTTCATCGCCTCGTCGAAGCGGCGGGCGGGCAGCATCTTGTAGCCGGTGATGCCGAACTTGCGATACAGCTCGCCGTAGACCGCGCCGAACTCGTTGCGGCCGGTCTTCTTGCCCTGGGCCAGGGCCACCGCCTTCACCGCCTGGCTGATCTGACTGGCCTGGTCGGGCGTCACATTGCGGCCGGTGTCGCCCAGCTGCGCTTCGATGCTCTCCAGCCGCTGCTCGTGGTCGGCCAGCTGCGAGCGCATGAGCAACTGGTTGCGGGCCAGTTGCAGCACGGCCTGGGCCATCTTGTAGGCCTGCGCCTCCGGCGTGTCCTGGGCCAGCAGCGTGTCGAAGTCGAGATCGACCGTCAGGCGGCCCTGCTGGAACGCTTCCCAGAGGACTTTGGCCGCTTCACGCTGGAAACGTTCCAGTTTCGGCCGCGCCGCTTCCTTGACGGCCTTGACGCTGATGCCGGTCAGGAATAAAGGGACGAGATCGACCCGCAACATGCCGGCCGTCTGCGAGCCGCCGGGGGTAACCAAAATGGTTATACCTTTGAATCCGGTCTCAAGAATACCGGTGCGCTTGATGCGGCGAGCCTGGGGAGCGGTGGTGATGCCGAGCGCTTCGCACAGGCTTTTGATGGACACATAGATCTGACCATCGTCGGCGCGAACGGCCGTTAACTCGTCCTCATAGAAATTGACCTCGCGTTGTTCAACGACTGTGAGTGCCGTCTCGTCCATGATCACCAGCCTGTTGCCTTGAAATTGATCCTGTCATCTGACGCCGGATTCGACCTGTTGCGCCATTGCAACAATTATAGGGCAGGATGGAGTGTTCGCAAAAAAAGCGTGAAAATAAAAAACCGGGTTTTTCTGAAAAACCCGGTTTTTTAATCTCATAACTTTGAGCGGCAGCTTAGGCCGCCGGCGCTTCTTCCGCCGCGGTTTCGTCGGTTGTGGCCTCGATCTCGGCCGGCGCGTCCTCGGACGCACTCTCTTCGCCCAGATCAATGACCGCCACCTGCTCCAGCTCGCCGGACAGCTGGCTGCCGACGGAGACGGTGACGATCTGCGCGTCGGGCGAACCCATCTCGGCGGCGAACTTCTCCATGCCCGTGTCTTCGATGATGACCACCAGGGCCGAGGTGTTGGGCTGCATGCCCGCGCCGATGGCCTTCAGCTGGCTGCTGTCGAAGCCGTGGCCCATGAACTTGCCGGCCAGCCCGCCGACCAGCGCGCCGCCCAGCGCCCACGCCAGCAGCCCGGCCGGGCCGCCGATGAGACTCAGCACGACGCCGGCCCCCGCGCCCACGGCCGCGCCCTTGCCGCCGTGGCCCGATTGCGTGACGTGGCTCTTGCCCTTGCCGTCCACTTCCAGCACGGCCCAGGCCGCCACTTTGTAGTCGCCGCCGCGATGCTCGCGACGAACCAGATCGACGACCTGCTTGGCCCGGTCTTGCCCGGCGAATTCGACGGCGACGAGATGATACGCTGTTGCAGTTGTTTGTTCGGTCATAATGAATAGCTCCTTTATGGTTTTGGTGTGTGTATGTTATTCAACTGAGGTCATTATAACCCGACCGAATGCCCGGGATGATCACCATAATGGTGTATTTTAGGTACCATTCATCTGGCGGATCTCATTGGTGCAGATAGAACGGCACATCGATGACCACGCGGCTCTTGCCCTGCCGGTGGCGGCGATAGATGAGCGCCCACTTCAGCGGCAGGGCGGTCTGATTGTGCAGCAGAAAATGCCACCACTTTGCCGGGACGAACTCCGGGATGAGCACGCTGACCGGCCGCCCGTCCTTTTGCCCGGCGTCCAGACGATCGAGTTCGTCGAGGAACGGGCCGATGAGCGATCGATAGGGGGAGGGGACGGTGACGAGGTTCGCCACCCGATCCAGCCCGGCGGCGCGCCAGCGCTCGCGCATGACCTCGCCCGTCTCGGGTTCAAGCTCCACATAGACGGCCGTCACGTCGTCGGCCACGGAGCAGGCGAAGGTGAGCGCCTCGATGACGCCGCGATGGATGCCCGCCACGGGCATGACGATATGAGGGTGCCAGGTGCAGCCGACCTCCGGCGTGTCATCGTCCAGCCGCAACTGGCGGCCGACGTCATTGTAGTGTTTGTGGATGTTGCGAAAGACCACGACCATCAGCGGGATGAGCAGGATGACGATCCACGCGCCGTGGGCGAACTTGCTGGCCCCGATGACCAGCAGCGCCACGCCGGTGGCCAGCGCGCCCACGCCGTTGAGCGCCGCCTTGGCCTGCCAGCCGCGGCCGCGCTCCTTCCGCCAATGCATCACCATGCCCGACTGCGACAGGGTGAAGGCCAGAAACGCGCCGACGGCGAATAGCGGGATGAGGGCGTGGCTGTCGCCGCCGAAGATGATGATGAGCAGCCCGGCCAGCCCGGCCAGCAGCAGGATGCCGTTGGAGAACACCAGCCGGTCGCCGAGCGTGCGCAACTGGCGCGGCAGATAGCCGTCGCGGGCGATGAGCGAGGCGACGCGCGGAAAGCCGGTGTAGCTGGTGTTGGCGGCGACGACCAGCACCAGCAGCGTCGCCACCTGGATCAGAAAGTAGATCGGCCCGGAACCGAACAACCGGCGGGCCAGCGCCGACAGGATCGTCTCTTCCGGCCCGGCCACGATGCCCAGATACTCCGTCAGGCCGACCGTGCCGATGAACAGGACGCCCATCAGCACCGCCATGGCCGCCATCGTCCGCTGCGCGTTGTGGGCCTCGGGCGGCTTGAAGATGGGCACGGCGTTGCTGATGGCCTCCACGCCGGTCAGGGCCGTCGCGCCGGCGGCGAAGGTGCGCAGCAACAGGAAGATGGTGACGGGGGCTATCGGCGCGGGCGCGACGGCTTCCAGCGAGCCGGGGCCGTCGACCAGCGCCACGCCGATCCCCCAGGCGATCATGCCCAGATAGACGAACACGAACAGGTAGACCGGGATGGTCATCGCCGTGCCCGCCTCGCGCACGCCGCGCAGGTTGATCAGGGTGATGAACAGCAGCATCACCAGCGCCAGGACCGTCTGGTAGGGCCACAGGGCCGGGAAGGCCGAGGCCAGCGCGGCCACTCCCGCCGTCAGGCTGACGGCCGCGTTCAGCACGTAGTCGATGAGCAGCGCCGCGGCCGCCACCAGCCCCGGCAGCTCGCCCAGGTTCTCGCGCGCCACGGTGTAGGAGCCGCCCCCCGTCGGGTAGGCGGCGATGGTCTGCCGATAGGAGAGGGTCAGCAGGACCAGCAGGCCGCTGATGACCAGGGCCAGGTTGATGGAGTGGGCCAGCCCGGCCGCCCCGGCAATGACCAGGCCGAGGAAAATCTCCTGGTTGGCGTAGGCGATGGAGGCCAGCGCGTCGGGCGATAGGGAGGCCAGCGCGCGAACCTTGTCCAGCCGCCTCTCGCCGGTCGTCGAGGTGGGCAGCGGCGAGCCGATGAGTAAGTTGCGCAAGTTAGTATACATAATGTTATTTCGCGAGGAACAAGCTGTCTGTCGGCCGCCAATGTTACCTTACTCCATTGTGTTTTATAAATGCGAATACGCCATAGGGTTGTGGGTCAGCCGACCGGGCGGCGCTGGTTCCCGGTTGCCTGACCGACTTCCGGCCGTCGCGCAGAGCGCGCCAACGGCGACGCAGGTCGTCCCGCGGAATCCGGTGAGCCGGGAACATGCCCGAATGAATCAATACTGGGGTCTTGACAATACTGTACGACATATAGTATTATATTACTGTACGACACACAGTACTGAGAGGTATATGGCATATGACAGAACTGGATGTACAGGTGGATAACCTCAGATTGGAACTCCGGCGCGGGATCGTGGTGCTGGCGGTGCTCAGCCAGATGGACACGGCCCGCTACGGCTATGACCTGATTCGTCGTTTGGCGGAGCGAGGTCTGGACGTCGAGGAGGGCACGCTCTACCCGCTCCTGCGGCGGCTGGAGAAGCAAGGCTTGCTGGAAAGCGAATGGGAAGTCGGCGAGGCGCGGCCGCGGAAGTATTACCGCATCAGCCCGCTCGGCCGAAAGGCGCTGGCCGTCCTCACGGAAGAGTGGAACGACATCGTCGTAGTCATGCACAACATCATCTATGGAGAGAAAAATGTCTGATTTAATCGAACGTTACGTCCATGAAGTGGGGCGATATGTGCCCGGCAAGGAGCGCGCGGAAATACAGGCGGAGTTGCGTTCGCAAATCCAGGACCAGCTGGACGACCGGTACGAGGGCGCGCCCACGACCGAAAACATGGCCGAGGTGCTGCGGGAACTCGGCGACCCGCGCCAAATGGCGGCTTCCTACGGCAGCGCGCAATATCTCATCGGCCCGGAACTGTACCCGGTCATGATGATGGTCCTGCGTCGCGGCTGGACGATTGTGCCGTCGATTGTGGTGCTGGTGAATGTCCTCGTGGGCTTGTTCCTCAATGAGCCGACGTCGATCATCAGCCTGCTCCTTCAAACGATCTTCAATGTGTTCCAGGCGTTGTTGATCTTTTCGGGGATCGTCGTGGTGATCTTCATCATCCTGCAACATTCCGGCGAGGACCTGGACGAAATCACCGGCAAGGGCAAGGTGTTCGACCCGTATGATCTGCCGGAGCCGGACGCACCGGGCGGTATCGACCGCAACGAGGTCGCCTTCGACATCGCGATCAACTCGTTCTTCGCCGTCGTCCTGCTCTACTTTCTGCGCGTCGGTGGCCTGACGTTGCGCTTCAACCTGAGCGATCCCGGTGAAGTGCTGCCCGTGCCCGCATCGTGGCTGGTGGTCCTGATCCTGTCTCTGGTCGGTCAGGTATTGATCGACCTGCTGGTGCTGCGACGCAACGGGTGGACGATCGTCACGGCGCTGGCCGACACCGTGCTGGAAGCGATCGGCGCGGTGGGCATCTATTATGTGGTGACGGGACCGTTGTTCGCGGCGCTCTTCGCGGCCGTGCCCGCGCTGGCCGATGTGCCCTTCCTGGCCCGCATGCCGCAATTCATCCTGATCTTTTCCATCGCCGCGGTTGTGTTCATCGACGGCGGAAAGGTCATCAAGCTGCTGTTCTATCGGCCTGAGGGGGAGCGGGCGGTTAAGGGCGGCAAGTAGGTGTGATGGTAATAACTTGACTCGAAAACCGGGGTTCCTCGCAGAACCCCGGTTTTCAGGGTCACGATGACCTCCGATCTTGGAGATCTGGGAATGGCCGAAACAGATGAAAGGCCGGGAGTCGTATCCTGGTGCTACGAATAGAGCTTTTCCATGACGAAATACCCCGGCGCCAGTTGGTAACCAAACTTTTGATCGATTGCAATCATAGGATGATTCTGGGCAACATGATGGGTACGTACTTCTGTTACTCCTAAGGTGTCACGCGCAAATCGCAGCGCCTGTACCTTAACAGCTTGTCCCAGCTTGCGACCGCGATAGGCTCGTGCTACCCCCGTGTGCAGGTTGTAGGCATATGCCGCCCCCTCCAGCTGCGTGATCGCGCTCATCGCGACCCATTTGCCTGTGGCCTGTTCAATCACCACCATCTGACCAGCGGGTTTGTACCATGGAGCCTGACAAACACTTCGCTGAAAATCTTCAAAGCCACCCCAATCCTCTTCGCCATCCGTGCCGGGGATATCAAGACTCGTGGCCCGATTCAACTCATAAAGATTGCGCTGCGCCTCTTCCCCATTCCCCAATGCCTCCATCGAGGTGAACTGAAATCCCTCGCTACCAAGGATCGCCACTAGATTGTCGTAAACCTTCTCATTGAACGTCCGCAAATCCAAAGTCATCCCAATCACGTGGAGACGAAGCGTGAAACCATGGCGTTCTGCAAACCGACGACCTTCGGGGCATGTTTCCAGGATGTTTGTCCGTAGCCGTGTCACGGGGATTTCTTTGGAGAATGTCTCCATCGCCGCAAAAAGACGGCCGCCTAGCCCATGACGCCGGTGCGCCGGCTCCACGAACAGGAAGAAACTCACCCTGTGGGGTTTCCCCTGGTCGCGGGTAGCCCAATAGAACCCCAACAACTCCCCCCGATCATTTTGAGCCACTTGCTGGGTTATTCGGGTTTTCTGCTCTGCGTAATATGTCTGGAGTCCCGATGTTGACGACGGTTCATCTTCCAGCAGAGAAAACCAGGCGGCAAGTTGCTCAAAATCGTGCTCCGGCTCCGCGGGGCGCAAAATGATGATTGACATGGACTTTTTACCTCCCTGTTGATTGTGCAGGGTGGGTGAGAATCGGTCGGTTAATGGTGTGAAAACCCTGCCGGCAAGCTCCCTAATAGCCTATAGGCAGTATAGATCGGCTCCAGAAAACATGTCAAGGGGGTGCAATCGCACACTCGATAGAGTTTTGGCAGGTTAACGTATCAGCCCGGGTTCAAACCCGCGACTGATGAAAAAACCGGTTGAAAACCGGTTGAAAGAGCCGCCGGAGCCACGATGGGGTGTCGGGAATGTGTTTCAACACGTTTGGCGTATCAGAGGATGGATTAATCCATCCGGCTCTGCGTTAGCCCTGCTGTTCCTTTCCTTCTTGCCTATATATGAGCGATAATCTCTCCCCATGGACTTCTTCGACGTTATCCACAACCATCGCTCGATACGAAAATACAAACCCGATCCCGTCCCGGACGAGCTGCTGGAAAAGGCGCTCAACGCCGGGCTGCGCGCCTCGTCGTCGGGCAACATGCAGACTTACTCGATCATCGTCACCCGCGACCGGGCGCTGCGCGAACGGCTCTATGACCCGCACATGGAGCAGGACATGGTGCTCGACGCGCCGGTGCTGCTGACGTTCTGCGCTGACTTCCGGCGCATGCGCCACTGGCTGCGGCTGAACAACGCCCCCGACAACTTCGACAACTTCATGAGCTTCATGATCGGCACCATCGACGCCACGCTCGCCTCGCAGAACGTGGCCCTGGCGGCCGAAGCGCTGGGGCTGGGCATCTGTTACATGGGCAGCACGCTGGCCAATTGCGACCAGATCGGCCGCGCGCTGGAGCTGCCACCGGGGGTGTTCCCCGTTGTCGGCTATTCGCTCGGCTGGCCGGACGAGGACCCCAGGCCGCGCGACCGCCTGCCGCTGAGCGGCCTGGTCCATTACGAGACCTATTGCGACTATTGCGACGCCGACATCGAGGAGATTTACCGGGAGCGCAACCGCAAGGGGTGGGAGCGCTACATGACCTTCCCTGAACTGCGGCAGCGCATCGAAGGCTCCGGCGTGGAGAACCTGGCCCAGGTCTACACGGTGCTCAAATACACCCGCGAGTCCCACATCGAGTTCTCGCGCACCGTGCTGGATTATCTGGAGGAGCAGGGGTTTTTGGCTGAGGAATGAACCCAAACCTGACAGGCCGGCCTTTCCCGCGCCGGCCTGTCAGGTCTCCAATCGCGCTCGCTATCCCGTATACCCAATCCGAAAAATGATCCCCGTGGCCCAGTCGGCGACGTAGAGCGCGCCGTCCGGCCCGACTGTCAGGTCAATCGGCGCGGCGAAACCCGTGGCGAACGTTGCCGTCTCCTCGCCGCCGGGGCCGAACCAGACCACGCGTTGCGCCTCCGGGAACGCGCTCCACAGCGTGACGAACAGGCTGTTGAAAAAGCCGGGGAATTCGTCGTCGAGGTAGGCGGCGATGCCGGTCGGCGCGGTGTGGGGGGCGAAGGTGTGGAGCGGCGGCACGATCTCCACGCCGTCGGGCGGGGCGAAGCAAACCGCGCAGTCATACCACGGGTAGCCATGCTCACCGCCCGGCTCCACGCGGTTGAACTCCTCCGGCGGCCCGAAGTCGGGCATGTTGTCGGTCGTGTAGAGCACGCCGTCCGCGTCCCAGGCGATGTCGAAGCTGTTGCGGAAGCCGCGGGCGTAGGTTTCCACCTGCGTGCCGTCGGGGCTGAAGCGCAGGATGCTGGCCTCCAGCGGGTGCAATTCGTCCTGTTTCCCGACGTTGGGGCCGGAGAGTATCTCGCCGTGGTCGGCCCGGCCGCCGACAGCCATATAGCCGAACCCGTCCGCCCCGAAGACGATGCCGTTGGCCGAGTGCATGGCCACATAGCAGCAGGGCAGGCCGGTGATGAGATCGGTGGCGACGCCGTTTTCGATGACCGACAGCCGCGCCTCGCCGCCCTCGTTCTGGTCGACCAGCCGGCTGGAGATGTAGAGCCGCTCCGTGCCCGGCTGGAAAGCCAGCCCCGCCGGCGCGTTGAAGCCGTCCATGAATGGCTCGACGTTGCCGGCGTCGTCGACGGTGAACACCTCTCCGCTCATCGTGGCCACGTAGAGCAGGCCGTCCGGGCCGAAGGTCAGCACGTTGGGTTGCCCGTCAATGCGGGCGTAGTAGGTGGCCGTGAACCCTTCCGGCAGGGCGATGCGCGATTCCCAGCCCGCGACGTCGTCGTTGCAGGGGTATTTGTCGCTGCAATCGCTGGCCTCGTAGGGGGTTTGCTCGATCGTGTCCCACGGCTCCGGCGTGGCGACCAGGTCGGGATCGTGATCCATAGGCGGCATGAGCACCACGCCGCCCTCGGCCGTGGCCGTCGCCGTCGGGGTGGGCGTGGCGGCGGGCGTATCGGTGGCGGCCGGCGTGGCCGTGGCCGGCACCTCGCCGACGAACGGCGCGGGCGGCAGGGTGGCGGCCGGCTGCTCGACGCTCGCGGTCGTCGCTGTGGCCTGCGCTGCGGGTTGGGCGCTGCCGCCGCAACCTGTCGGGATCGTCACCATCGCGACCAGCGCCACAGCGATAATCAAAAACTTAACATAACGTCCATTGTCATTTGTATATTTCTTGAAAATCATGGTTCAAACTCCGGCAGGGCCGCGCCGCCGAACGCTCATCCAGCCGCGCGCCCTTGCTCCCTATCCCCCTTTCTCCCCTTCTGCCCGGACAACCCTCACCGCTCAATCAGCATCGTAATCGGCCCCTCGTTGTGAATCTCCACGTCCATATGCGCCCCAAAGACGCCGGTGGCAACGGTGAACCCGGCGTCGCGCAAGGTCTCGACGAAGTAATCGATCAGCGGCTCGGCCAGTTCCGGCGCGGCCGCGTCGGTGAAGGACGGCCGCCGCCCCTTGCGCGCGTCGCCGTAGAGGGTGAATTGGGACACGACGAGCAGTTGCCCGTCCACGTCGGCCAGCGAGCGGTTCATCTTGCCCGCGTCGTCGTCGAACACGCGCAGCCCGGCGATCTTGGCCGCCACCCAGTCGGCTTCGGCGCGGCCGTCGGTGTGGGTGATGCCCAGCAGGACGACGAAGCCGCGGCCGATGCGACCGGTGACGCGGCCGTCGACGGTGACGGAGGCGTGGGAGACTCGTTGGATTAGTGCGCGCATTTCGGTAGGTCAGTGGGTCAGTGGGTCAGTGGGTCAGTGGGTCAGTGGGTCAGTGGGTC
>JAHDWL010000044.1 GCA_023384355.1 Anaerolineae bacterium | reverse complement strand
CAATCGTCCCGATGTTTACGTGCGGTTTCCCGCGCTGAAATTTTTCCTTGGCCATCGTATCGCTTCCTTCTTGTTCTGACTCGTCGGCATTTCAGTTGCCGAATTCAATAATTACTTGATAACCCTCAAATGAATACGCTTATCTAACCACTCGCTTCAGGCCTACTTTCGGCCGTGCAGGATTTCCTGGGCAACCGACTCGCTGACCGGCGCATAGTGGTGGAATTCCATCGTGAATGTGCCGCGACCCTGGGTCATCGACCGTAAACGCGTCGCGTATCCAAACATTGTCGCCAGCGGCACCAGCGCCCGAACCGTCTGGAGACCATCGGAGCGCAATTCCATCCCCTCAATCATGCCGCGATTGGCCGAGAGGTTACCGATAACGTCGCCGGTGTAATTATCCGGCGCGACGACCTCGATCGACATCATCGGTTCGAGCAAGATCGGCTTACCCAGCTGTTGGGCTTCTTTGATTGCCATCGAGCCGGCGATCTTGAAGGCCATTTCCGACGAGTCGACCTCGTGGAATGATCCATCAATCAAGGTTGCTTTAAGGTCAACCACCGGGTAGCCGGCCAGCACACCGCTCTCCAGCGCCTCGCGAATGCCCGCTTCGGTGGGGCCGATGTACTCGCGCGGGATGGCGCCGCCAATAATGGCGTTCTCGAATATGATACCGGAGCCAGGCTCTAGCGGTTCCACGCGCAAGACCACATGCCCAAACTGACCACGACCGCCGGATTGCCGGACGAAACGCCCCTCGATCTTGTCGACCGGGCGGGTAATCGTCTCACGGTAAGCTACGCGCGGTTGGCCAACATTGGCCGCGACCTTAAACTCACGCATCAGGCGGTCGACAAGCACTTCCAGATGCAATTCACCCATGCCATAAAGAACCGTTTGGCCCGTTTGCTCATCGACTTTGACCTGGAAGGTCGGATCTTCTTCGGAGAGGGCACGCAATGCGTTGCCCATTTTGTCCTGATCCAGGTTGGTTTTCGGTTCAATAGCCAGCTGAATCACTGGTTCCGGAAAATCGATCGACTCCAGGATAATCGGGGCCTTGGCATCACACAGGGTGTCGCCGGTGAAGGTGTTTTTCTGACCGAGTGTGGCAGCGATATCGCCGGCGCGGATTTCTTTCAAATCCTCCCGGTGATCGGCATGCATGCGCAGAATCCGGCCGATTCTTTCGCGCTTGTCCTTGGTGCTGTTCAAAACTGAGTCGCCGACCTGAACCACACCGGAATAAACGCGGAAGTAAGCCAGACGGCCGACATAAGGGTCGGTAACGATCTTGAACACGAGCGCAGAAAACGGCTCCTGAGCCGTCGCATGGCGCTCTTCCACATTACCGGTGTACGGGTTGTTGCCGTTGATGGCCGGAATGTCCAGCGGCGAGGGTAAATAGTAGACAATCCCGTCGAGAACGCGCTGGATGCCGCGGTTGCGCAAGGCGCTGCCGCACAACACAGGTGTTGCCAGGTTGCGAACAGTCGCTCGTCGCAGAGCTGCGCGCAACTCCTCAACCCCGATTTCTTCCCCCTCCAGATAGCGCATCGTCAGTTCGTCGTCAGTCTCGGCAATACGCTCGACCATTTCGTGGTGAGCGGCTTCGACATCAGCCAGGATGTCCGCGGGAATCGGCACGGAAGTGGGTCGCGCGCTGGGATCATCCTCACTCCAGAGGAAAGCTTCCATGGTGAGAAGATCCACGATGCCGCGGAAGGAGGATTCCATACCGATGGGGAACTGAATCGGAATCGGGTTGGCTCCCAAACGGTCCTTGATCATGCCGATCGTGCGCTTGAAATCGGCGCCGACACGATCCATTTTGTTAACGAAACAAATTCGGGGGACGTTGTAACCATTTGCCTGGCGCCAGACAGTCTCGGACTGTGGTTCAACGCCGGCAACGGCATCGAAAACGACTACACCCCCATCCAAAACACGCAAGCTGCGCTGCACTTCGGCCGTGAAGTCAATGTGCCCCGGAGTATCAATGACATTGATCTGGTGATCGAGCCAGTAAGCCGTCGTGGCGGCCGACGAAATAGTAATACCCCGTTCGCGTTCCTGGTCCATCGAGTCCATCGTGGCAGTCCCTTCGTGGACTTCACCCATGCGATGGATTACACCAGTGTAGTACAGGACGCGCTCGGTCGTCGTCGTCTTTCCGGCGTCAATATGGGCAATGATGCCGATATTCCGGACTCGTTCCAGAGGAAATTCAGCCATGGGTCACTTACATTCGGAAGTGGGAGAAGGCGCGGTTGGCTTCCGCCATACGATGCGTATCGTCGCGCTTCTTGACTGCCGATCCCTGATTGTTGGAGGCGTCGATAAACTCGTTAGCGAGCTTCTCCGCCATGGTCTGGCCGCCGCGATTGCGAGCGGCGCTCAGCAACCAACGCATAGCCAGCGAAACCTGCCGATAAGGCTCGACCGGAATGGGCACCTGATAAGTGGCGCCACCCACACGGCGCGGCCTGACTTCGATCTGCGGCATGACATTTTGCAATGCCTGCTCGAAGACCTCCACACCCTGTCGGCCGACGCGTTCCTCGATCATGTCGAAGCTGTCGTAAATCAGGGATTGGGCCACGCTCTTTTTGCCATCATACATAAGGCGATTGACGAACATCGACACATGCACGTTATCGTAGCGCAGGTCGGGTTCGACTTCTCGTTTTTCAGGACGCATTCGTCTGGACATGACTTTACTTTCCCCGGCAGTTATATTCGACTGCCCATTCGGTCAATGACGACCGGCTTACTTCTTCTTCGCCACCTTTGTGCCGTACTTGGAGCGGCCTTTCTTGCGATTGACAACGCCACCGGCGTCCAGCGTGCCGCGCACGATGTGGTAGCGCACACCGGGCAGGTCCTTAACACGTCCGCCACGAACCAGCACAACGGAGTGGTCCTGCAGTGTGTGACCTTCACCGGGAATATAGGCGGTCACCTCGATGCCATTCGACAGGCGAACACGAGCAACCTTCCGCAAAGCTGAATTCGGCTTCTTCGGGGTCATCGTCTTCACCTGCGTACAAACACCTCTCTTCTGTGGCGCGCCCATCGGTTGGCGGGTGCGACGTTGCTTGAAGGAATTCAAGGTGTATTGCAATGCCGGAGACTTGCTCTTCTTTGACTTAGAACTACGTCCTTTGCGGACAAGTTGATTAATTGTTGGCAAGGCTAACGTTTCTCCTTTCTGAATCTGTCTGCGCCGAAACGACCGTTAGACAGAAAACATTACAAACCGCTGCATCGGATGGTGACGAATTTTCGCCCCTTTTCACCCGCAGTAGTGAGGATGTTTTCTATTCAGTTGTGAATAACAATAGAAATCGACTATTAAATGTGAGGGAGGGGACAGTAATACCCTACCAGACCCGACAATATGGAGGCCATCGTTCGATTATTTCTCTCGATGGCCTCCATCGTTTTCGACCTATTCAATTAGTAACGACTACAAACGTCGCTACCCTTTTCGGCTAGACATACGATCGACAATGTTATCAGATTCAAGGCGGATGTCAAGGCCAAACCGCGAGGGAATCTCGACGAACCACATAATCCACAGGCTCGGAGCGTCGCAATTTTCCCCACGGTTTACCGATTGGCCCGCGCCAGGCTCATGAAATCATCGCCGGCCCACTTACGGCTGGTACGTTTGTCATCATCCTTGCCAAACCGCACAACCTCGCCGTTATCTGTGACCGCTTCCACCGCAAGACCAAGGCTTTGCAGTTCCTTTACCAATACCCGGAAGGAGGCAGGCACGCCTGGCTCTTCGATCGGTTCATTCTTGACAATGGCCTCATACGTCTTGACGCGGCCAACTGTGTCGTCAGATTTGACAGTCAACATCTCCTGCAAGGTATGGGCAGCGCCGTAAGCCTCGAGCGCCCACACCTCCATCTCACCGAAACGCTGCCCGCCAAACTGTGCCTTGCCGCCAAGCGGTTGCTGCGTGACGAGCGAGTAGGGACCTGTGGAACGGGCGTGGGCCTTGTCCTCAACCAGGTGGGCCAACTTCAGCATGTGAAGGACACCCACAGTCACCGGCTGATCAAACGGCCGCCCCGACTTGCCGTCAAACAGGCGCTCCTTGCCCATCGTCGGCAACGGGATGTGGGTCTGAACCGTGATTTCGTTCGAAAGAGCGATCAACTCTTGCAGATCAGCCTTGGCCGGATCCACCTTCACGGAATCAGGCAACAGATCGCCCTGTTTCTCCAGCACAACCGCGTACCACTCACGAACACAGGCTTCAACTGCAACCGGGTCCATCGCTTGCCAGCTCGATTTCACCACTTCCTCAGGGTCGTTGGGGAAAATGTCGTCCGGGTTCCAGTCGCGACTGCGGAGCCATTCGCGGGCAACAGCCCGACGCGCATAAGCCTCATCAGTCTCTAACTGCCCGGCATCGTAACCCAGTTCGCTGAGCCAGGCGACAACAAACATCTGGCGCGCGCGATCGTCATTCTCAAGTTGTGATGTGTTATAGTTAATCTCGGCCAACCAATCCCAAGCCCATTCGCTGGCCACATCCCAGGCGTGATCGATGAGCCAGGCGCGCGCCAATTCGGCCGAGATCTCCTGTTCGGTGGCTCCGTCGAAAACAGGCGTAATTGCGCGGAACCCGATCCGGCTGGCCGCCCATCCCAGGTGCGTCTCAAGCACCTGGCCAATGTTCATACGGCCCGGCACACCGAGTGGGCTGAGAATGATATCGATCGAGCGACCATTATCCAGATAAGGCATGTCTTCGATCGGGACAATCTTGGAGATGACACCTTTGTTACCGTGACGACCGGCCATCTTGTCACCTTCGGAAATCTTGCGCCTCTGGGCAACACTCACCCGGACCATCGTCTCGACACCGGCGGGAAGATCTCGGTCGTGCTGCCGGTCGAAGACCTGGACATCGACCACTTTACCGCGCGCACCGTTCGGCAGGCGGAGGCTGGAGTCTTTCACTTCTCGCGCCTTGTCGCCGAAAATTGCGCGCAACAGCTTCTCTTCCGGACTTAATTCTTTCTCGCCCTTGGGCGTGATCTTGCCGACAAGGATATCGTTCTCATTGACGTCGGCGCCGACGCGGATAATGCCGCGCTCGTCCAGGTCCTTCAAGGCATCCTCGCTCACGTTGGGGATGTCGTAGGTGATCTCCTCGGGGCCAAGTTTGGTGTCGCGGGCTTCCACCTCATGCTTCTCAATATGGATCGAGGTGAAGCGATCCTGGCGAACCATCGCCTCGCTGACGAGGATAGCATCTTCGAAGTTTCCACCTTCCCATGAAAGGAAGGCTACAACCACATCCTGACCCAACGCCAATTCTCCCTTATGCGTCGAGGAGCTATCGGCCAACACTTCGCCGATCTCCACACGCTGTCCGCGTGACACAATTGGGTGCTGGTCGATGCATGTGCTCTGGTTTGATCGGTTATATTTTCGGAGGTTGTAGACACGAGGACCGTTCTCGCCCACGGTAACCACCTTGTCGCCTGACACGCTCACCACTTCACCAGCCTGATCAGCCAGCACGACCTGGCCGGAGTTAAGTGCGGCCTGAAGTTCCATGCCGGTGCTAACCACTGGTACATCGGGATTCAGCAAAGGCACCGCTTGCCGTTGCATGTTGGAACCCATGAGCGCGCGGTTCGCGTCGTCGTGCTCAAGGAACGGGATCAACGCCGCAGACACACCAACAATCTGGCGTGGGGCGACGTCCATGAAGTCAACTCGCTGAACAGACGTGAAACGGAATTGCTGATTACGACGCGAAGAGACGCGCGCATCGACGAATTGGCCACGATCATCTATCTTGGCGTTCGCCTGTGCGATGGTGTAATGGTCCTCCTCATCAGCCGACATATAGATTACTTCGTCTGTAAGGAACGGGCGTAACTGCACTTCCTGAATCCCGGCCGCGCGTAAAGCCTCGAGATGAGCATCATTGATAGTTTCGCCCTGCGCGATGATGATCTCACCCGTTGCCGGATCGGCGACATTTACGAACGCGTCGTGCTTGATGAGTTTTTCACCGACCGGCAATTTATTCATTACACGCCGGTAGGGTGTCTCAATGAAACCATATTTATTAACCCGGCCGTAGGTAGCAAGACGGCCTATGAGACCAATATTGGGGCCTTCAGGCGTCTCGATGGGGCAGATACGGCCATAGTGGCTGTGATGTACGTCACGAACTTCGAAGCCGGCACGTTCGCGGCGCAGGCCGCCAGGGCCAAGCGCCGACAGGGTGCGTTTGTGGGTAAGCTCAGCCAGCGGATTAGCCTGCTCCATGAACTGGCTTAACTGCGAACTGCCGAAAAATTCGCGGATTGCGGCCACAACCGGGCGGATATTGACAAGCGTTACAGGGGTCACGTTATCGCTCTCGCGAATGGACATACGCTCGCGCACGACGCGCTCCATCCGCCGGAGACCGACTCGCAACTTGGCCTGGATTAGCTCACCAACAGTTTTAACCCGCCTGTTGCCCAAGTGATCGATATCATCCGGCCCCTCAAGGCCGTTGTTGATTAGGATCATGTGGCGAACAAAGTTGACGATGTCCTGCTGGGTGATGGTTCGATGCGATAACGGGACATCATTTTGCAAATTGAGCCGTTTGTTCAACTTGTAGCGCCCCACAGCCGCCAAATCATAGCGACGATTGTCGTAGAGCTGCTCCTGAAGATACTGGGAAGCATTATCCAGGGTCGGCGGATCGCCGGGACGCATGCGCTTGTAGAACTCGATGAGCGCCTGCTCCGGCAAGGACTTGGATTCGTCCCAATGCGGCTCCTGCTCAATACTGCCCTGAATATACAGATGCTCACCGTTGGTATCGATATCGGCAAACAGGGACAACAACTCCTCGTTGGTGCCTTCCTTGATGAGCGGCTTGCCCAATCCATCAGGAATTGCGGCCATCGCTCGCAGGAACAAAGTCACAGGAACGGTGCGCTTGCGGTTGAATTTTACAGTCAGATAATCCGTCTTGCGCGTCTCAAATTCCATCCACGCGCCGCGATCGGGGATAAGCTTGCCCATAGCAAGCGGTCGGCCGGTCGTGCGCTCTTCCTCAACCTCGAAATATGCTCCAGGCGAGCGGATGAGCTGGCTGACGACGACTCGCTCGGTCCCGTTGATGATGAACGTCCCCGCCGAAGTCATGAGCGGGAAATCGCCCATGAAAATATCCTGAACAATCGGTTGGTCGAGGTCAGTGCTGTAGAGCATCACGCGAACAGTAAGCGGAGCGGCAAAGCTCATGTCGCGCTCTACACACTCTTCCACGTTGTACTTCGGTTCGCCGAACCAATAAGTCAGGTTAAAATCTTCAACTTCCTTTCGTTTGCTTGGGAAGTACAACTTCAAATCGCCGTTAAAACTTTCGATGGGAGAAATCTCATCAAAAAGCTCCGCCAGACCCTCATTAATGAACTGCTCAAAGGAACGCAACTGGACATCGATCAGCGTCGGCAGTTCCATGGGCTTGGTTGTTCGGGCGTAGCTTTTGGTATATATACTGGACATATGGTGTCACCTGCTCCCTGGCGGGCGAAATTTCATTCGCCGTCTATAATCTTGCCAACCACCTAACACGGAAAAGGTGCAATTTCTTGTTGCACCCCAATTAATTGCTCTTTCACTGTACGGACGCCTTTGCTATTTGCCCTTTCGCAAGGTAGCATTACGCGAACTTGTAGTTTATAACGCCTACTCTATTTTGTCAAGCAATTCATAGACTTCTGCGATGCGTTCGGCCGCGTTGTGCCAACTGAATCTCTCGAGAATCCGCAGGCGTAACCGGCGACCAATTTCCGCACGTCGCGCGGGATCCCTCATCAAGGCGGAGATCTCACCAGACAACGCCGTAACATCACCAGGCGGGGCGTAAATCCCCAGAGTGTCCAGATATTCCCGATTTACCGGCGTATCATAGGCGACAACCGGCAACGCCATGGCCATGTAGTTCAACAATTTGCCCGATCCTTCGCTCGCAGACATTTTCGGCGCGACAGCGATATCACAAGCAGCCAAGTGCTGCGGTGCTTGCTCGAACGGAATGCGTCCGGTGAAGGTCATCATGTCATCGACCCCGCGATGCCTCGCCACAGCCCGGTAATGATCGACGTTCGGATATCCCATCACAAGAAAATGAACTTTCTCGCCCGCCTGGCGCAGGAAAACTGCCGCCTCAATCAGATGTGGAATTCCCTGATAGTCGGTCAGCAAGCCAAGATACCCAACAACTATCACGTCCCGAGGTATGCCAAGAACAGATCTTAACGGGCTGTCTGCAGCCGCAAACCCGAATCGCGCCGGATCGAACTGCAGCGCGTCGGCACAATCAGGAAGCGAATAAATCCGATCCTCAGCCACCCCAAACCGATCTCTTAACAGAGCAGCGGCTTGGCCCGAACTGGCCAGTATTGCCTGGGGCAAACGGCGGGTGATTATAGACTCAACTCGATAGGCCAAGGGATATACCATTCCCTCTGGGTTGAGGAAGTGGTGGTCCACCATCTCCGCCGTCAGACTGCCCTGATAATCAAACACGAGCGGCACGCCGAGCATCCGCGCCAAAACCCCGCCGATGAGCGCACCTTCATGCATGTGACCGTGGATGATATCCGGTCGATAGTTAATCCCTTCCCTAATCGCCTTGACCGCGAGGTAAACATCAAAGGCAAGTTTGTGACGCGAGGATCCGACCTCATAATTTGTGCGCCAGGGCAGCGGCGCAGTTCGACGAATATCGAGGCCCGGGACATCCTTACCCATATAATAGGTAACGACCGCCACCTCGATTCCCAGTTCCCCCAGCGCCTTCATTTCCTCAAGGATACGGATATGCCCCCCGTAGTCACTGAAAAAGGATGTAGGCGCAATCATCAACACGCGCACAGACAGGCTCCGTAAATAGTCTTGTAAATTTCGTTGGGACTATACATTACCCTGCCTTGTTATCTTTCTTCATCTTGCCGCCAAGCCACCCGCCCAGAAGCTGGTCACTCACGGAAGGGCCATCAACCTGGCTCTCTCCCCCTTCCAGCCAGAAGTTTTCCCGTCTTCCCTTCAGCCAGCGCTCACGTTCGATGAGCAGGTTTCCCAAGGCCAGATCGAGCATCTCCCTGTCACCCTGCTGGATCAAGGTGCGTAAACCGGTCAGCTCCTGCAAAAACGCGTCGAGCCAGCGAAGTGTGGCTGCCTTGTCGTTCAGAGCCAGACTCGTTATATCGGTTCCATTTTGCAAGGGTTGGGTTGCCAGCGCAAAGGACGAATTGGCGAATCGTAACATATCCCGCCAGCCGGTAGATTTCTGGGCCGCGGCAAAGAGTGCCGCGGCCGCCAACCCCGGCATTGTCTCAGTACCCTGCGCTAAACTGTCGTATTCCATCGGATCGACGAAATAAGGAGTAGCCCCAAGCAGCCTTCCAAAATTGACCGCCGTCTCCACGGCTCTTGGGTCGGCATGAGGCGACGGCATCAGGCAGAACACGCTGTTATTAAACAGGTCAGCCGTACCAGATACTGCATCGTCCCGACCATCATGCAAGCCAGCCGTCGATAATACCGGGACAACGCCGACGTAATGACCTTTCTTCAGGTGTCGATCTGCCCATCTCAGACCCATGGATTTCACTGCCGACAAATCCAGGACAAGTGTATGGGGTTGTAACTCATCTCCAATCACCACAAGGCTGGTCTCCAACTCGGACATCGGGATTGCCAGGACCAGGATGTCGGCCGCCGCCGCCGCACTGACGAGATTCCATTCGGCTCTATCGATTGCACCGTGCTCTTCCTTGGCCTCCTGGGCCAGGTCGCGAAATCGATCGTGGCCGATGATGGTCAGGTCGGCCGACGAAGCCTTTAGTGCCCGACCTACGGCCAGACCAATACGTCCCATTCCCACAATGGTCACTATTTGGGCTTTCATTCTCCCACGCTCCTTCAATTCTGATCGTCTGCCCACTGCAGGCGGCGCAGCAATTCGTCCTTCCCGTTCTTCGGGTCGCCGGCCTTATCCTGGTGCCGCAGAACCAGATCGACAACACCTGTTCGACTGCCGGCAGCGGCCACCATATCCGCCCCCCAAACCGGATGCATCGCCCGGACCACAAACGGACGTCGCCAGCCATCCGGGGATCCCTGACCCCATTTTGCTGCTCGATCGGGAAAAAGCGCTCCACCAACAACAATGAGAGTGCGATCCCAAGCATTCAACGGGTAGCAAGTCTTGCCGACGTCATGCAGCAGGGCAGCGGCCGACAAATCAGGTTGATTATAACCCGCATTCTGAAGGGTGCGTAGAACGCGATAGCTGTGCCACTGGTCGGCGAACGACAAGCGACCGAATAACTCCCTCTCAGCCAGTGTGAGCACGCTCGTCACTTCGAGCCATGCTTCATTACTCAGTGGCCCGGCAGTCAGATTTGACCCAAGCTGGCGCAGGCGGTAGACGATGCCCACGTTATCCGATTAACAATTGAACTGTCGTCTGAACAGGCTGCCAGACAAGGACGTCCAGGACTTGCGGCATGAAAAAGACAACCGCAAAGAGGATCAAAAAGCCGAACTGATCCAATGGCCGAAGTTTGTAGACCAGGTCTTCCGGCAAAATGGCATAGAGAATTTTTGATCCATCCAGCGGCGGGATGGGAATGAGATTGAAGAAAAGCAGGGCGAGGTTAATCAACAGGAATTGGAGAAGGACACTTTCGACAGACAATCCGCTGCCACTGCCCGAAAAAACAGCATTAACATCGACCAGCCCAATGCGAAATATCAGGCCGGCGATGACAGCCATGACGAAATTTGACAGAGGACCGGCCAACGCCACGATCGCCATTGACGTCCGCGGGTTACCGCGCATGTTCATTGGGTTTACCATGACCGGCTTCGCCCAGCCAAAGCCGGATATGATAAGCATAATCGTACCAAAAGGATCAAGATGTTTAAGCGGATTCAGGGTTATTCGTCCCATGCGCCGGGGGGTGGGATCACCCAAATAATCGGCTGTCACCGCATGGGCAAGCTCGTGAACTGTGAATGCTATCAACAACACGAGGACACGAGCAATAATTGTATAGATGTCGAGACCTAACATATTTCTATAATGAGTCGAATTTGTTCACTAAATGAAATCTGCAATCCCAATAACCCAGTGGAATAAGTATATACGGACCTGGGTGGACTTACGAGAGGGCAAGCCATTATTGCGGCAAGGATTCATACAGGAGGAGTTGAGAAGATGATACCGTTAATCTGATCGAGTCTCCGGGTTGAAAAGGGAAATCACCGTATTCTTCAAACAGGAGCCGGTATCCCTGAACAGACACCCAGACCTGTAAATAACGCCCTCGAAAGATGACTGCGTCCAAGGTTCCGTCAATCGTATTCTCCGGTTGAGGGACAGCCTGTGAATTTTCGGATATGGCCTCAATATCCGGTTTTATTAAAAGGGTAACTGTTTTCCCGGGTGTTGGTTCCGACTCCCGCAATCTAAAGTGGCCGACCGGGGTTACGATACTGCCGTCCTCATCAACGAAGCCATTGACGAGGTTTTGAAAGCCCAGGAATTTGGCCACGAAAGGGGTCGCAGGTTGTTGATAGAGCATTAACGGCTTGCCGACCTGAATAATTTGTCCCCTGTTCATGACAGCAAGGCGATCCCCAACGGCAAACGCCTCCGTTTGGTCGTGGGTGACATATATCGCCGTCATGCCCACCCGCTTCAGGATAGCGCGCGCATCCAGCATCAACCGCTCACGCAAGGCGCGGTCCAGCGCGCCGAGCGGTTCGTCGAGCATGAGCAAGCGCGGGCCGGGAGCAAGAGCTCGCGCCAGCGCGACACGTTGCTGTTCACCGCCGGAAATTTCAGCGACTTGCCGCTCCCCAAGTCTGGCAAGATCAACCAGTTCAAGCATTGCCACGACGCGCCGGTCCAGTTCAGGGGTGGCCATATGCTGCATCCGCAAGCCGAAAGCGACGTTTTCGCGGACGCTCTTATGAGGGAACAGCGCAAAATCCTGGAACATCATCCCAAAGCCACGCTCGTGCGGCGGCACTTTCCCCATGTCGCGACCTTCGAACATAATTCGCCCCTGATCAGGTCGCTCCAGCCCGGCGATCATGCGCAACAGGGTCGTCTTGCCGCAACCGGATGGCCCCAGCAGACACAAAATCTCACCATCTTCGATGCCCAGGCTGACATCGCGAACGGCAGGCGCGTCCAGACTGTACGATTTGCTGACGGCAATGACTTCCAGCAGCGACATGACCTAAAACTCTCCCTCAGCACTAAAGCGGAAATGTTCAATCGCCACAAATGCGACGGTGCAGACCAGCATCAACAGCACGCTCATTGCCAGGGCTTGACCGTAATTCATTGCACCGGGTTGACCCAAGAAGCGATAGATGGCGACGGGCAGTGTGGGAGTCTCCGGACGGGCAAGGAAGATGGTTGCGCTGAATTCGCCCAGGCTGATGGTGAAGGCGAACAACGCCGCAACCAAAATCGGCCGACGCATAAGAGGCCAATCAACCTCCCACCAGGTTCGCCAACCGTCGGCACCCAGCATGGCGGCCGCCTCTCTGAGTGACTGCTGGATACTCCTGAAACCGGGGAGAACGCTGCGTAAAACAAAAGGGACAGCCACGACGGCGTGGACTATGGGCAACATGAGGATGGAGGATCGAAGATTAAGCGGAGGCCGGCCAAAGGCGATGAGATACCCCAGGCCAAGCGTGACCGCTGATGTTGCCAGTGGTAGCATGAAAAGGGCATCGAGCAGTCGTGTCGACAGGTTGATGCCACGGCGAACACCATTTCGCGCCGCGCGTTCCCACTCGAAAAGGGTTCGGGCGGCCATGAGACCCAAACCCACCGCAAGGAGCATCGCTCCGGTCGCAATGGTCACCGAATTAAGGATCGCCTCCACCGGCGGCACAAAAAACAATGAATCCTCGCGGTTGATAAACAATGCCTGATAATAAGCCAACGTGAGCCCATTTTGGCCCTGGATAGATCGAACTGTTAACGCGAATAATGGCGCACCGATGAGGAATATAATGACCGACAAATTCCCAACGACAAGCGCTTTCTCCCGGCGAGTCCTCATCGGTCGCTCAATTCCCCGTCTGTCACCCATCTTCGTCGGCCGCGCGGCTGCGGCCTGGGTTCGGGTGTAGACCCACATCAAAATAAATGTGAACAGGATTTGCCAGAGCGACAGCGCGGCCGCGACCGGCAAATTAAACATATTGAGCGCCTGTCGATAAATCTCAACCTCAAGGGTAGCGAACTTGGGTCCGCCCAGAATGACGATCACCCCAAAGCTGGTGAAGCAAAATATGAATACCAACACCGCCGCCGCGGTGATTGCCGGTCGAAGTTGCGGGAGTGTCACTTCAAAGAAGGCCCGCAGAGGAGACGCGCCCAGCATCTGTGCAGCCTGGCTCATCGACGGCGATATATTCAACCAATATGCGCTGATCAACCGCAAGGCAACGCTGTAATTAAAGAATATATGCGCCAACAGGATTATCCACACTGTCTGGTTCAGACGAATCGGCGCAGCATCAAGAGTGAAAAGGTCCTTGAGCCAGTTGTTCAATATACCGGCCGGGCCGATCAGCGCGATAAACGCCGTCGCGACCACGACCGTCGGCAGTACAAAAGGGAGGGTCGCCAGAGCGCGTACCAGTGTCTTTCCGGGAAAACGATAACGCGCCAGGACATAGGCTCCAGGAAACGCCAACAGCAAGGTCAACGCCGTGGATACAGCAGCCTGCCAAATCGTGAACCATAAGACCCGCAACAGGGAACGGGAATAGAATATTTCTGTCAGAGCGGCCGAATCAATCCACCCTTTCGACACAAGCCCCATCCGCATAACAACACCGAGCGGATAGAGATAGAACAGGACGAAGAAGATCGCCGGCAATAAAGCGACCAACGTGATGATGATCCGGCGCGAGGCGGTCGGAAAAATTGCAGCTTGTCTGTCTTTCACCAAACGCGCCATTATCGCAGGACGACCTCCGTCCATGCCTGAATCCATCGCTCCCGATTCGCGGCGATCAGTTGTGGATCCATCTGTGCCGGCGCGGCAGAGACCTGGCCATATTGCTGAAAGACTTCCGGCAAGCGAGCGGTATTATTGGCGGGATAGACGAACATCTTCAATGGGATATCTTCCTGAAATGCGGTCCCTAGCAGAAAATCAACAACCTGTTGGGCTTCTTCAACCACTTGCGTGCCGCGCAGGATGCCGGCAAACTCGATCTGTCTGAAGCATGCGCCTTCAGACGTGACAGAGGCCGTTGGCGCTTCCACGGGTGGCTCCTCGGCATAGTAGACCTCCGCCACGGGGCTGCTGGCATAGCTTACGACGATCGGCCGATCACCCTCTGAGGATGCCGTGAAGTGACTGTAGTAAGCCTGCTCCCATCCATCAACTACCAAAACATCATTCGTCACCAGTTGACGCCAATAATCCAGATAACCATCTTCGCCATATGCGTCTATTGTGGCCAGAAGAAAGCCGAGCCCTGGGGTCGAGGTGGCCGCATTTTCGACAACCGTCAGACCACCATAGGCAGGATCAGCCAGATCCGACAGGTTGTCGGGCGGAGCAAGATTTTGCCCGGAAAACCAATCGACATCGTAATTGAGACATATATCGCCGTAGTCTACCGGAGATACGCGAAACTCCTCATCAACCTTCAATTCGTCATCGATATCGGACAACAAGGGAGATTTATAAGGAATAAAAATATCATTCTCCAGCGCCCGACTCAGAAAGGTATTGTCAACACCATAAATTACATCAGCCAGCGGCGCGTCTTTGGAAAGGATGGCCTTGTTCACCATCTCCCCACCATCACCCGCTTTAAAGACCTGAACCTGAATCCCGGTTTCCTCCTCGAATGCCGCCAGCAGGTCTGCGCTCATGTCAAAACTGTCGTGGGTCATCAGGCGAACAACGGGCCGGGTTTCGGGCAACTTCTGTCCGCCATTGCATGCAGCCGTGACAATTACAAGCGCCATCGTCGCCAATAACTTAATATATGCCTTCATGATATCCACCTTTCAATAAAAACGCCCCTGTACCAGGGGCGCATGAAACGATCGTACGTCATTTCCCTACGCCAGTATTACCTGGATCAGGTAGAGCGGTTTGTCTCCTTTCGAAAACATCTCAGCCCGAATCCTGTCGGGCACCCGCAAGACTACTATTCAGTTATGTTCAAGTCTGCATTATAGGGGTTGGCACAATTGACGTCAAACCGATTTGTCGTCCTAAATCGGGCAGTCGCCATATTTGGCAGCCTTACCCATCTCTATAATTTAACCGTAGTCGCGTTGCTCTGTTATAATCTTCCTGCGCTATATCCCCGTTTTCGTCCGTATCGTGCTTTATAGTGACGTGATTTTCGGCACGACAGGGCTGACAGAAAATAACTTGGAAGAACACCAGTCCACCACCACATCCACTATGCTCTCAAGCCTGCAAAACCAGATTGAGCAATGCCGAAACGCGCTCAGCGAACAACAACGGCTGTTGGCCCGTACACGGGATGAAGCGGTGCGCGCAACGGCGATGCGAAGCACCGGCCTTATGTTGCAGCAATTGGATGGACTAATAAAAACCGCGCGACAACTGGAACGAGATCTTCAGGCCCAGGCCACTGAGCAGGATCGTCTGCGAGCCTTGCAGGAAGTCGGCGCAGCCATTAATTCTTCCCTTGACCTGGAGATCGTCTTGCAACAAGTGATGGACGCCATAATCCAACTCACTCGAGCCGAACGGGCGATGTTGCTGCTAAATAATAACGGTAAATTGGAAGTCAAGATGGCCCGGAACCTGTCCGGAGAGACCCTTGATGAAATCACCTCTTTGGAAATCAGCCGGAGTATTGTCCGGCAGGTAGCTGAATCAGGTGAGGCAATCGTGACGATTAATGCGCAGGAAGATGAGCGCTTTGCATCGCAAGACAGCATTGTCAGCTATAAACTCCGGTCGATTCTCTGCGCGCCGCTCAAGATAAAGGGGGAAACAATTGGCGTGCTCTATGCCGACAACCGTATTGCCAGCGGCATCTTTAGCGACGCTGATCGTGATTTGTTGGCTGGGTTTGCCGATCAGGCCGCTGTTGCCATAGATAATGCACGCCTGTTTCATGAGGTCGCCGATATCAAGCAGTTGTTGGATAACGTTTTCGCGTCCATCAACAGTGGGGTGATAACGTTTGATGATGGTGACAGGATTACTTTGTTCAATCGCGCCGCAGCACGAATATTAAGTGTGTCGTCTGAATCGTTCCCTCTCCTGTCACCCGTGGACACTCTGTCGGGCCTTGGATTGCCCATCGGCCAGCTGATCCGTCAGGTTCGGGAAGACGGGAACACGCGGGTAACTGAGATCGATCTGGCGGCCGGGGACCACAGAACCCATCCGGCGACTATCCACCTGACTATATCACCCCTTCACACGGTAGATGATGAGCGACTGGGTGGAGTTGCCATAGTGCTGGATGATGTGTCGGAAAAAAAACGCATCGAGAGTCTGCGGCGCTATCTGCCGCCGGCACTTGTTGACCAGGTGCGCGATCTCGACGCGGCACAGAAACCGCAGCGGCGTGCCATCACCGTGCTTTTCGCGGATATTCGCGGGTTCAGCCGGCTTGGAGAGCACCTCTCTCCTGAGGAGCTTATCGATCTGGCCAACAGTTTTTTCACAGAAGCCGTAGCGGCCATCAGCAAACATCACGGGCTGATCGACAAGTTCATGGGCGATGCTGTAATGGCTCTGTTCAACACTCCGCTGAACCCACAACCGGACCATGTGACACTGGCTGTAGATGCTGCGTTGGCCATCCAGGCTGGATTGGAGAACTATCACAGTTCGATGCCGACCGGCAAAACGCTGCACTTCGGGATCGGCATTCATACCGGAGAAGCAGTTGTTGGCAACGTCGGTGGCGAGCAACGCAAGGACTATTCGGCTGTTGGGGACGTGGTCAACCTCTGCAAACGACTGCAGGAACTGGCCGGCCCCAACCAAATCATTATCAGTCGGGACGTATATAATCGAGTCAGCGGTGATATCCTGACGGAATCGCTGCCCCCAGTCTACGTGAGAGGACGACAAACGCGGGAGGATGTCTTCCGGTTACTTGGCCGCGTCGATTGGAGCTAGGTCGGCCGTCACAGCGGGTGGGGGATCGTCAGGCGGCAATTCTTCCGGAAAAGGCGGTAGATCAAACAGCTTTCGCCAAGTGTATTGGCCAAGCACCTTGAGGGAGGCGACAAGGGGCGCGGCCAGGATCGCGCCCAAAATTCCAGCGAGAGCAGCTCCCATAAAAACGCCAACGATGACCAGCACCGGGTGCAAATCCAACGCCCCACCCACAATCCTCGGCACCAGCAAGTTATTCTCAAGTTGCTGGATAGCGATCATCAAGCCCAGGACGAGCAAGGCATATTGCCACGACTCGAGTCCCAGATAATTCGAGGGTTGAAAAAAGGCGACCAGAAGCGCCACAATGGTGCTGAAAACCGGACCGATAGTCGGAACAAATTCAAGCAATCCCGCCAAAAGCCCCAAAGCCAGCGAGTTTTGGACGCCTAGAATCGATAATCCAACCCAGACAACCAGAAATATTATAATGCCCAGAATAATCTGTCCCCGAAGATATGCTTTCCATACCCGGCTTAGTTCCGGAATCAGCCGCTCGGCATCATCGCGATAGCCCGGTTGTTGCGCAAAGCTTTTAACATAGCCACTCAGGTTGGGTATATCCACCGCCAGGTAGATGGAAATAATGAAGATGAATAATATGTTGAATACGGTCCGCAAAGTGGAAGTCGCAAATCTACTTACGATGTTTGTGCTCTGGCTCAAGATGGGTTCAATTAAGTTTAATAGCTGTTGCGTTAATTGATCCCACGGAATGATGGATGGGTCCACCTCGAATGGGCCAAGCCTCAGAGGCTCGGTTCTGGTCACTATTGAGCTGAAGTAAACGCCAATGTTTTGGATGAGGTCAGGGGTCAGGGTAATCAGGTTTGCGACCTGTTGATATGATGCGAAGCCGAGCGCGAAAAAACCACCCACAATGAGGACGGCAAGCGTAATATATACAATGGCAATGACAATGCCCCGCCGAAGACCAGTCCTCTTGCCGATGAAGTCAATGATCGGTTCCAGTAGATATCCGAGTATCGCCGCAATGACCAGCATTGCGATGAGCGTTTGGAAACGACCTATCAGCCATAACCCAGCCAGTATGAAGAAAACCACGACTATCACCTTCGTAGTCATGCTCCAGTTTGGCGAGCTGTGTTGTGGGGTTAGGTCGGCGGGCGGTCCGGATGTCATGTTTTGTCCTGATTGTGTTCAGACTGCCGAGATTATGGACGGAATTATAGTCAACAATGTTCCTTTAAGCAGTAAGGCGTTGCCGGGGCCATGAGGATAGTCACAATCCGTTCGTCGATCATCCCACTGGCAACGGTGACGGTGGGGGAAGGAAGGGTTGCAAGTCACTGCTGGATTCCTTTCGGGCCACAAATAGCATATAGGCACCGCCTTCAACGTCCGCTTCCTCCTCAAAAAATGGCCGGACCCAGCGTTCGGTCGGCGTCAGGCTACTTTCCCAGGGGGCAATAATCCAGTGGCCGGTCAGCGCGTGAAGGGCGGCCGAAGGCAACCCCTGCACGTGCCCGATCTCGAGCGCGCGCAATGCATCGCGCGAGAAATAGTATTGCCACCGGTCAATGACAAAACCTGCCTCGGCCAGCCGCCCCGCCCACGTCTCAGGTGTGTCCGTATGGGCATGACGGGAGATGAAATTGAAGAAGTCGCGATAGCGTTCAGCCAGTCCACCCAGTTGCAACCGCTCGAAGAACGCGGCTCCGCCGAGGTATTCGGCGAAATAATGGCTGGGGGTCGTGATGACGAAATTCGCTCCCGGGCGGAGTACCCGACCGACCTCGTTAAGGACCGGTTGAAGATCGGGGATATGCTCCAAAACCGAATTGCTGAAAGCACCCGCGAAGTAATTGTCGGCAAACGGCAACCTGTCGCCAAGTGCCTGCACCGGAATCTCGTAATTCCCGGCGCGAACGGCCTTGTTCAGCGGCCGCCACCACGGATCGATTCCGGCGGCGATCCGGCGTCCGGGGAGCGCCACCTGGGCAAAATTGCCGTCGCCGCAGCCGACGTCGAGTAACGGGTCCGGTAACTCGATCCGGGAGTAAAAGCGTGCCTCGACCGCGCGCAACAGGGCGCGGAATGCGGGCAGCGTCTTGAGCTGTTGCCAAAGGAGATCGTCATTTGGGTTGCCGGTCATGATTGCGGCTCCGATTGGGTTGCGGCGTCACGCATGGCTCGCAGACGATCGTATGCGGGCGGCTCGGCGGATTGGGACGGCCGCTCGCCGCGCTGCAGTGCTTCAAAGACCCTGACGTACTCGGTCGCCGTCTGCATCGGGTCAAAGCTGTGGGCGATCAGGTCGGTATCACGGATGTAAGACCGGCGATGGTCGAGGATTCTGATCAGGGCATCGGCCAGGGCTTCGGCGTCGCCGACCGCGGTCACTTCGCCCATGCCGGTCATGGTCACCGGTTGGCGGACGCCGGGCAGGTTGCAGGCGGCGACGGGCACACCGTTGCGCATGGCTTCGATCTGGACCAGCCCGAAGCTTTCCGTGCTGTTCAGGCTGCAAATGCACAACACATCAAGGCTGCGATAAAAAGCGGTCAGTTCGTCACCGTTCAGGGTGCCGAGAAGTTTGTATTGGGCCTTGTATTGCTCGAATAGGGGTGCCAGTCGGGCGGCGTAGGACTCCTCGCCGATGATATTCTTGTAAGGTCCGGCATGGAGGACCAGCGCGTCAGGATGTGCCTGAAGAATGCGGGGCAGCGCCATTAGCAGTACCTCGACACCCTTTTCGGCTGCCAGTCGGGCTGAAATACCGATGACAGGGCGACTGCCCAGGGAATGCTTATCCCTGAAACCTTGCACAACTTCATCCGTGGCCGGTGCCAGAGAAATGGGCGGCGGGATGATCACCAGCTTTTTATCCACGAACTTTGAAAGATAGGGCGAGTGAGTCGCGTAGTCGCGCGTGTAGGTGGCGACCGCGTTGGCCAGCCGCCCGGCCATGTTGTTCTGCGCCTGCACCACCCGATCGACCATCTTGTTGAAAAGCCCATCCGGCAACTGAAGGTCGCAATGGTAGGTCAGGACGACCGGCTTGCGCAGCAGGCGGCCGCGCAGGGCCAAACCCGGGGCGTCGAATTGGGGTAGATGCAGATGAATGACGTCCGCATTCCGGGAGAGCTTCCAGGCCATGGGGCCAAAGTCGGGCATGATGACCCCCTTGCTGATGCGCAGGGCGACCGGGATTCGCACCACCTTGACCCCCTCAAGCACGTCGTAGCGCGGCAAGTCAGGGTCGTATTGCGAGGTCAGGACTGTCACCTCATGCCCTTGCTGGACAAGAGCCTTGCTTAGACGCTCGACATAGATCGTAAGCCCGCTGACCCACGGCCGATAGTAAGTCAACACTTCAAGAATCTTCATAGAACTGCACTTTCAAGCTGGACTCGGAGTGTATACACGCCGGATGTAAATTTGTCGTAGCAGCGGTCGAGCCGAGACATTTTATGGGATCTGCTCGGCTTTCTGACGCGAGATGAACGATTGGGCGGAGGAGAGGACGTTCCGGAATGTGACGCCCGTTCCCAGGATGCCGATGATCCCGAAAATGATCATGACGACAATGTTCATGATGTGATACAGAAAAGCGAAGCCGGCCGATTCGGCCGGTGGCTGGCCGTATAACTGCAAGGCGGTGATGACGGCGAAATGAAAGGGGCCGGCCTGACCGGGCGTCGATGGGACGGCCACACTGAACGCGGCCGCGCAAACGACGAATCCGACCATTACCCACGTCGGATTCAGCCCGACGGCGAGCATGGTGAAGTAGTAGGCTCCCAAAACCGGGAGCCAGACGAGTACGCTGAGAACGATCAGAATGAGGCCGTCTCTGGCGCTGGTCAGGCTTTTGAGTCCCAACAGCAAGCCGTCGAGGCGACCTAGCCACGATTTCCGGTTGAGAAACGGCGTCAGTCGGGCCATCAAATTGTCGGCGATGTGAAGTGCCCGTTCCCGCTGATTGGCGGCCAAAATGAGCACCACGATCCCGCCGATAGCTGCAAAGCCGGAGAACAAGGCAAACGAGCGCATCCAATCCGGCAGGGAGGTGATGCCGGAGAGCGTGAAGGGCAACAGGACAACGATGAACAACATGTCCAGCAAACGTTCCACCACCATGGTCGAGATGCCCTGGGCGATTGTGACTGGGGGCACATTGCCGATGAGGATAGCCCGGGCCACGTCACCCAGGCGAAACGGCATCAGTTGGGTGAGCATATAGCCGATGTTTTGAATGTGAAACACCTGGCTAAAAGGCACGCTATTGTCCAGCATGAAGCGCCAGCGAACGGCCCGAATCAGCAGGAATATCACAATGCCTAACGCACCGAGCAGTAAATAACCCGGCCTGACGTGGCGAAATGTTTCGATTATTTCGCCGGGTCGGGCGTAGAAGATGAAGACGGCCGCCAGGCAAGCCACCCCGACCAACAGTCCCACCAAAATCTGCCACTGGCCCTTGCGGGTTTCTTTTTCCATAGGCTGCCTATTATACCCGCATCACTGGAAGGTGTGCAGAGGGTTGACCGGCCCCACACGCGGTCATATAATCGCCTATCAATTTTGCATCGGGAAAAACGAAAATGGAGTATGTGAACCTGGGGCGGTCGGGTCTAAAGGTGTCGCGTATCTGTTTGGGCATGATGACCTACGGCACGCCGGCCTGGCGCGAGTGGGTGCTGGACGAGGACCAAAGCCGGCCCATCATCCGGCGGGCGCTGGAGATGGGGATCAATTTCTTCGACACGGCCGACGTGTACTCGCTGGGCGTGAGCGAGGAGGTAACTGGCCGGGCACTGCGTGATTTTTCCCGGCGCGACGAAGTGGTGCTGGCGACGAAGGTATACTTTGCCATCGGGCAGGGGCCTAATGGTCGCGGACTGTCGCGCAAGCATATCATGGACGCTATCGACGGATCGTTGCAACGGTTAGGGACTGATTACGTCGATCTTTACCAAATTCACCGTTGGGATAATGAAACGCCCATCGAGGAAACGATGGAGGCGCTCCACGACGTGGTGAAGGCGGGGAAGGCGCGCTACATTGGCGCATCGAGTATGTATGCCTGGCAGTTTGCCAAGGCGCAGATCGCGGCCGACGCTCACGGCTGGACGCGGTTTGTCTCAATGCAGAATCACTACAACTTGATCTACCGCGAGGAGGAGCGCGAGATGATCCCGTTTTGCGTCGATCAGGGCGTCGGGATCATCCCGTGGAGTCCGCTGGCGCGGGGCTTTTTGGCAGGCACCCGATCGCGCGAGACGAAAGGGGAGACGCTGCGGGCGCAGACGGACACCTATGCACACAGCATGTACTATCGCGACAACGATTATGAAGTCGTAGAACGACTGATCGAATTGGCCGAGCGTCGACCGGATGCGAAGCCGGCGCAGTTGGCGCTGGCGTGGCTAATGCACCGGCCGGGCATCACCGCGCCCATCATTGGGGCGAGCAAAATGGGCCACCTGGAGGATGCCGTGGCTGCCGCGGAAATGAAGCTGTCGGATGAAGAGATGCGATTGCTGGAAGAGGTATACCAGCCGCATCCGATTTTGGGGCATTCGTAGAGTGCTCGTATAGTCAATGGGTGGCGGCTGCGAACGCTGCGGTCTGGACTTCGACCCCGAGGGAAACCAGGCGACCTGTGTTGTTCTCGCCTAATACTCGTAGAAACCCCGACCACTCTTGCGGCCCAGACGTCCGCTATCAACCATCCGTTGCTGAATGGGGTGCGGCCGGTACTTCGGGTCCTGGAAGTAGGCGTTGTAGACCGACTTGGTGACGGCCAGGTTCACATCGAGTCCGATCAGATCGAGTAGTCGGAACGGCCCCATGCGAAAGCCGAGCGATGTCAGCAGCCGGTCTATCTCGTCGGGAGTAGCCGTCTGCTCACCCAACATGCGTAGAGCCTCGCCGTAGAAAGGGCGGGCAACGCGGTTGACGATGAAGGCCGGTGAGTCAATGCAGATGACGGGCGTCTTGCCCAGACTCTCGACGAAGTCGCGACCGGCGATCATCGTCGCGTCGTCGGTCAGGTCGCCGCGGATGACCTCGACCAGTTTCATCAGATGGGCAGGGTTGAAATAGTGCAGGCCGAGCACTTTCTCCGGACGGCCTGTCGATGCGGCGATGACGCTGATGCTCAGGCTGGAGGTGTTGCTGGCCAGTACGGTGTGGGGCGGGGCGGCAGCGTCCAGGCGGCCGAAGACCGTGCTTTTTAGTTCGAGATCTTCAGGCACAGCCTCGATGACCAGATCGGCCTGCGCGGCCTGCTCCAGATCGGTCGTCAGTCTCATGAACCGATTGGCTGAATCTGCTCGCTCAAATTCGGTTTTACCGCGCCGGACACCCTCGGCGATGTCCTCGGCGATTGCTTTGGCTGCCCGATGCAACAAATCGTCGGTCAGATCATAAAGGATGACCTGCTTGCCCGATAGCGCCGCTGACTGGGCGATACCCCGGCCCATCGTGCCCGAACCGATCACCGCCACTGAACTGATAGTCATTGTTGCCTCCGTTTAATTCCCGTCAAAGGTCGCGCAGCTACCTTGTTGACCGATGATACCATCCTGTTTGCAGGAACAAAAACACCCTCCGCCGGTTTGTTCGGCGGAGGGTGTTGCTTTTAGCAGTTTATACCAAGGCTACTTGGCAAAGCCGACGGCCCGGGTCTCGCGAATGACGGTGACTTGTATCTGGCCCGGATACTGCATGGTATCCTCGATGTTCTTGGAGATTTCCTTCGACAGGCGGACCGCAGCCAGGTCGTCGATCTGGTTCGGTCTGACGAGGATGCGGATCTCGCGCCCGGCCTGCAACGCGTAGGCACTTTCGACGCCCGCAAACGATGTGGCGATCTCCTCCAACGTCCGGACGCGCTTGATGTAATTCTCCAGGTTCTCGCGGCGCGCGCCGGGACGGGCGCCGGAAATGGCGTCGGCCGCTTCAACGATGATCGCTTCAATCGATTCCTGTTCGACTTCATGATGATGCGAAGCGATAGCATTGACAACGATCGGTGGAACTTTGAACCGCTTGGCGAACTCAGCCCCTAATTGCGCATGGGTGCCTTCCTGGTCGTGGTCCATCGCTTTGCCCAGGTCGTGGAGCAACGCTCCCATCTTGGCTGTCTCGATGTTGGCGCCTAACTCCGCAGCCAGCATAGAGGCAATATGCGCCGCCTCAACGGAGTGTTGGAGCTGGTTCTGGCCGTAGGAGGTCCGATACTTGAGACGCCCCAGCGTTTTGAGGATTTCAGGGTGCAGGCCGTGGACGTTGGCCTCGTAGGCTGCTTGCTCGCCCGCTTCCTTGATGATCCGATCAACTTCAGCCTGGGCGTCGCTGATGAGTTTCTCGATGCGCGCCGGGTGAATCCGGCCGTCGGTGATGAGCTTGGCCAGCGCGCGCCGGGCTACTTCTCGCCGTACCGGGTCGAAGCTGCTGACTGTAACGGCTTCCGGCGTGTCATCGACGATGATATCGACGCCGGCCGCCTGTTCGAAGGCACGAATGTTCCGGCCGTTGCGACCGATGATGCGTCCCTTCATATCGTCGGTGGGCAACGGCACGACGGAGACGACCATGTCGGCAACCTGTTCGCTGGCCAGGCGCTGGATTGATAGCGCGATAATTTTTCGGGCCTGTTCTTCGGCCGTTTCCTTGGCCCGGTTATCGATCTCACGCATGACTCGTGCCAGGTCTTGCTGCGCTTCCTTCTCCACCTGTTGGATGAGCACCTGGCGCGCTTCATCAGTGGTCATCGCCGCAATCTCTTCGAGCTTCTGGCGATGCTCCTGCTCCAGATTGTTCATGTCGTTCTGGCGTTTGTCCAGGCGGCTCTGACGCTTGTTCAACAGTTGATCGCGCTGCTCAAGGTTTTTCGCTTGGCTATCCTGATTGGCGCTGCGCCGGTCTACACGTTCCTCAGCGCGAGCGAGGTCCTGGTAACGGCGTTCAATCGCTTTCTCCGCCTCAAGGCGATTCTCCTGGGCTTCCTCACGCGAAACCCGGAGGATATTCTCGGATTCGCGCTCGGCGGCTTCACGTTTTTCGATTATTTCCGCCTCGGCCGCCGCGATTGTCTCGGCTACTTTGGGCCGCATGATGGCTCGCGTAACGAGTGCGGCAATTGCCGCCCCCACCACGATGCCTATCAACAGGCCTACCCATGGATTCATGTTTTGTCTCCTTATTCGTTTTCGTCATTATTAAACGCAAGCCAGGATTCGGAAACAGCCTCACTGGCGATGTCGTAGGGAAACCCCTGACGCATCAGGTAGCGCGTCATTTTGGCGCGCCACTCGTCCTCCGATAATCCTCGCCATCGGCCGGCTTGCTTCTGCGCGACCCGCCGTGCGATTTCGGCCTCATCCAGTTCAGACAAGGCCGCCGTGACGATTTGGCGATCAACACCTTTCTGGCTTAGCTCCTGGCGCAAGGCCAGTCGGCTGCGCGGCCGAAAGGTCTCGCGCTGCTCGACCCAGAAAGCGGCAAACGCGTCGTCGTCAATCAACTTCGCTTCGGTCAGGTCGTCAATTACAGTTTGAATGCTCTCATCGTCGAGATTTTGACGGCGAAGATAGCGCCTGATCTCGGTCGAGCTGCGCGGTCGCCGGGCCAAAAGGCCCAGTACGCGCTCACGAGCACGATGCACTTCATCACGCTGGTCCAGTTGTTCCAGCTCTGACTGGCTGATCTCCTGCCCAAGTCGTAACCCGACAGCCAGGGACAGCGCCAGCCCGACGGCAAACGCGCCATCGACATATACGTTGACCCGATCCGGGTTTTTGACTTGAGCGCTCAGCGCAGTGATCTTGCCCATTTATATAAATGCAAATAGCCGTGGTTGCGAGCCACGGCTAGTGATTAGGCGTTTCCAGGTCTCTCGATCTGTTGTCAATAAAGCCCGCCCGAGATTGGGCGGGGAACCCGCTTAACAGAAACGTCGGCTATGATGAATCGGATTCCCGTTGTAGTTAGTCAAGAACATTATGCGCTTGATATGGCCGGTTTAGGCAACGGCCTGAGCGATAAATCATCAAGTTTTCACATTGAACCTGACGGCATTGACTTTCTTTCCGACAGAAAAAGGCAGCGAATGCGCTTTCAGGTTCACTCTCTCTAATCAACAGCAGGTATCCTGTACGAAATTTCATTCAAAACGCGACCAGCTAATGGGTTGGTCCTTATCGACACTTATTGCCATGCGCACTCTTATATAGAAAGCGCCAATTTTCTAGCAGTGGCAGCAAGCCGTCAGTATATTCTTCTTTTTCAACCACGTTGCGCGCATTTGCACGCATATCGAACCAATAATTTAGCGAACTTCAACCGCCGGCAGACCGGACAGTTGGCGAATTTGGCCTTCCAAATCGTTCAGCATTTCCGGATTCTGGGCCAGGAACAGTTTCGCGTTCTCGCGCCCCTGGCCGAGAAGTGTATCCCCATAACGGATAAACGCGCCACGTTTATCCAACAGATTACGATCGATCGCCAGGTCGAGCACGTCGCCGGTCCTGGAAATGCCCTCGTTGTACATGATGTCAAACTCGCATTCGGTGAAGGGCGGGGCAACCTTGTTCTTCTTGACCTTCACCCGGG
>JAHDWL010000043.1 GCA_023384355.1 Anaerolineae bacterium | reverse complement strand
AAACAGACTGGTCAATTGACGAGAATCGTGCGGTGATTGTGGTGCTTTGGCGTAAGAGTGGTCAATGATCGATAATGCACCTCCTTGGGGTTAAGTAGAGTTTTGCCTGTGAATGATTTGGAGGAGATGGTACGCTCCGGATGGATGCGGCATTACACCGGTCGTGGGTGTACGAGCCAAGCCCGGTCTGCGACACAGAATCGTTTTTCGTCGTCCAGTGATCCATCTTGAGCCACCTTGTCGGGGTTCAACATGGCCGCTTTGTTCATCGCTGCGTTTGCGTTAAATTGACGACATAGGGATCGCGCCAAGTATAGTTGAACTGTGCATGACAGGTCAATGATTGAGCGATCTTGTCAAATGTCTGAACGGACGAGTGCCATGTGTGGACATCAAACTATGACTGACAGGTCACCCCTCTTGCGTGGTGAAACTTGGCAAAGTTATGATCGATCTGTCAACCTGCTTCACTAAATCACGAATTCAGGTTCCTTAAGTCAAATTGTAAGATTTGCGTGATAGCATTGAAGGAGGTCGATGTATCGACCAATGGGTAAATTAACGGGTTGGCACATCCTGCGCCCGGTCGGGAACCGGGTGGGGATTGCCCAGGCTTTTCGTTCAGAAGGGATTGCGGGTTCGGGTTGGTGATTGGAAAATTGAAAGCCGTTCCCACAAATATACGCGAGGCTGGTGGTTGGTGATTTTCTGGGACTTGCGGCCGCTGCTTGGGTGCGACCATGAGAAACAGAATTCGCGGGTGAATATCGTCAAATCCGACGGCGCCCACCAACCGTACCGTTCAATGTTAGAGAAAGAAGTACTTGGTTCATTCGTTGCCGGTTTTATCGAAAATCAGACATAAGTTTTTAGTGATTGTATAACCAGTTGATCCGGGTCTCTGAATGACGCCGGAATTGCTGATTGTTTCGGTGAAACCACGAGAGCGTGGCAATCGACACCCTCGGCAACGGCGGTTGACCTGCCGCTGGGGAAACAGATTGTCCCTAATGGAAAAGACGATTAATCCTCATCTTCTCATACTGCTGGAAGCACCACTCTACCGCTCCGAGCTGTCCGGTATCCTGACGGCCGCAGGTTATACGGTGAGGTCGACACACCAGCCGGCCCAGGCTCTGGCCTGGCTGACCGATGACGCCTTCGACGTGATGATATTTGATCTGGACAGCGATCAAGTCGACAACGTAGCGTTCATGCAGAGCGTGATCAAAATCCAGCCCGACCTGCAGATGATTATACTGACCGGCAAACCGGCATTGCGGACAGCGATTGCCGCCATCCGTGTCCGGGCGTTCGATTATCTTGTGAAACCGGTCGATGTCGCGGTTGTTGTTGATTCCGTTAGTCGTTCCATGGAGAGCCTGGCCGCGCTGAAGACTCAACTGGCGCGACTGGTTCGTGAGGGCGGCAAAGCCGCCAGCGACGGCGATCTCGGTTCTGGGCCGGACTCTCCTGGCCGGCCGTCGGTTATCATTGTGCCACCCTATCGCCTCGATTATACCCGGCGTCAGGTACTGCCGATCGGCGATGAGAGCCAGGCCATCGATCTGAGCCGTGGCGAGACCACGGTTTTGGCCTGTCTGATGGCGAACTCCAACCAGACGCTGACCACATCACAACTGGCGAGGTTGGCCTGGGGCTACGAAATGGATACCCACGAGGCCGGTGAGTTGGTCCGGCCGTATATTCACCGGCTGCGGCGCAAACTGGAACTGAATCCCGACGAGCCGAGCCTGATCATCACGGTGCGTGGCCAAGGTTACCTGTTTTTCTCTGACCATCGCGCCCCGGTTGAATCGGAAGATTGAGGAATTAAATATTCGTTTTGAATATTTCACCGAAAATTATCATTGACGGGCAATGTAAAAATATATACCCTGTAAATGAGTTTCATCGATGCTAATATAGCCTGCCAAACTCGCTCGGTTTGACGAGTCGCAGCCGTACCTGATGTGAGATCCACGCGGTATCGACATAGACTTGCATGTGACTTGGGGCACGTGCGGGAAGGTAAGGTGGCTGTGACGGTTCCTTATGGTCGCGTCACGATGAGTTTTGCCAAGGGGAGGGCAGAACTCAGACAGGTCACAATAACTGAAAAAGCATTGCCCGGCGAAGACGAACAGCAATTCGTAGACCGTCTCCTGAAGTGTTATTGCGACAAGAACGGGACGATGCAGATTGTCTTTAAGAACGGCAAGCCGGATTACGCAATTGTGACGCTGGAATAGATTCCGAAGGATAACGCGAGACCATCGCAGCGTTGCTGGGTGCGCGGCGATCCGCCTCACATTGAACAATTAAATAGGCCAGATGCAAACTTTGCGCGGCCCTTCTTGCTGTGAGTAATCGCAGCCGGAAGTGGCCGCTTTTTATTGGGTGCAACGAATACCGCGCAAGGACGCAATGCAATGGAACAATGGTATGCGCTTCACACCAAACCTCATCAAGAGCCGCGAGTCGCGCGTCGACTGGCTGAGCTGGATGTCGAGACGTTTCTGCCGCTCTATCGGCGCGTCGGTCGCAATGGAGCATGCCGATCGACGGCCTACTTTCCCTGCTATTTGTTTGCCCATCTCGATTTGGTGTGCGTTTCGGTCACTCAGTGGCAATGGACGCCTGGCTTGCGCCGTATCGTCTCTTTCGACGGCGCTCCGGTTCCCGTTCCGCCGGGGATTGTCGATTTGATCAGGAACAAGATTGACCAGATGAATGAGACAACCACCCCGGCCCGACACCTGTTTAATCCCGGCGATCCGGTGCGCATCATCCGGGGGCCGATGACCGATATGGTGGCTCTGTTCGAGCGGGATTCCACTCCCGATGAGCGCGTCTGTGTATTGTTAAACTTTTTGGGGCGCGTTTGCCGGGTTGAGGTGGATGTGACGGATCTGGAGCGAGCCGGCTCCGGTCCGATACAGGCTGTGTCCCGGCCGCCACGCCGCACGCGTGGTCGTGGTCGCCGCATTCGTGCGGTTGCGCGGGACGGTTGAGAACGCCCATCGGCAGGGTGCCGACTCCGGTGGGTATCGTATTGTTATCCGTACTGGTTTTCAGAAAGACAATCAAGCGCTGTCGGTCGTAGCCACTGCTCCCGAGCGCGTGTGTATCGACACTCTTCCCGCAATGCGGGAGAGCGGAGCGCGCCTGCGGAGAAACAGGGTCGGTCTTACCGCTGGTTCTGCCGGCGTCTCGTCACGATGGTTACTCAGAAATTGGGGGAAAACATGTTTGTTGTAAAGGAAGATACTCCAAAAGCTGTACAGACCGGGACTTACGCGGGCCGTGGCGAAGTGATGCCCGAGGAGCGCGCTATGGACGACTACTTTGTCCACCCTACCGCTGAACTGTCTCCCAAGGCTTTGATTGGCAAGGGAACCCGCATTTGGCACCAGGCGCAAATCAGGGAAGGTGCGCGCATTGGAGCCGACTGCATTATCGGCAAGGGTGTCTACGTCGACTTCGACGTCGTCATCGGCAATATGGTGAAGATCCAAAACTACGTCTCTGTTTTTCATGGTTCAACGATTGAGGACGGCGTGTTTCTTGGCCCCTACGTGTGCCTGACCAACGACAAGCGGCCGCGAGCCATCACGCCCGAAGGCGCTCTGAAACGGGATGAGGATTGGGAACAGGGTTTCATTCGCATCCGTTATGGGGCGTCGATCGGCGCGGGCGCTATCATTTTGCCGGACGTTACCATCGGCCGGTTCGCGCTGGTCGGGGCAGGGGCGATTGTTACGCGCGACGTCCCCAGCCACGGGATAGTGGTCGGCACACCGGCTGTCCTCAACGGCTACGCCTGTCAATGCGGCCATCGTCTGACACAGGACAACAGCGGCACCTGGTTTTGCCAGGTCTGTCTGCGTGTCTATGAGCTACAGGAGATTGAGCGATGATTACACTGGTCAAACCTATTCTCGGCCCCGAGGAACAGGCGGCCGTGGCTGCCGTTCTGGCTTCCGGCCAACTGGCGCAGGGCGCGCGGGTGGCCGAATTCGAGGAGCGCTTCGCCGCCTTTTGCGGCGTTCGCCATGCGGTGGCTGTGACGTCGGGCACGATGGCATTGTGGCTGGCCTTGCTGGCCCATGATATCGGTCCCGGTGATGAAGTGATCACCACGCCGTTCAGTTTCATCGCCACTGCCAATGTCGCGCTCTACACCGGGGCTACGCCCGTCTTCGTCGACATCGATCCGCGGACGTTCAATCTCGACCCTGACCGGATCGAAGAGGCGATCACCCCGCGGACCCGGGCCATTCTGCCGGTGCACCTCTATGGATTGCCCTGCGATATGGATCGGATCATGGCCACCGCCGCACGTCACGGGTTGGCCGTCATCGAGGATGCCTGCCAGGCTCACGGCGCGGCCGTCAACGGGCGGCACGTCGGCAGCTTCGGCGCGGGCTGCTTCTCGTTCTACGCGACGAAGAATATGACCACCGGCGAGGGCGGGATCATGACGACCAACGACGAAGCGATAGCCGACCGGGCCAGGGTCCTGCGCGCCCACGGCATGCGCCAGCGGTATTATCACGAACAACTCGGCCATAACTTCCGCATGACCGATATCCAGGCGGCAATTGGCCTGGTCCAGTTGGATCGCCTGCCGGAACTCACCGCGCGACGACAGGCCAACGCCGCGTTCCTGGCTTCGGCTCTGGCCGATATGGAGACGCTCCTGCTGCCGGTTTGCGATGCCGGCTACGAGCACGTCTATCATCAGTTCACCATCCGGCTTCCGGACCATCGCGACGCCTTCCGCTCCGGCATGGCCGCGCGAGACGTCGCCACGGAAATCTATTACCCGCGACTTATCCCTGAGCAGGCTGTATATCGGGATATGGGTTTTGACTGTTATCTGCCCAATGCCGAGGCGGCCGTGCGAGAGGTAGTCTCTCTTCCGGTTCATCCCGCCCTTTCACCCGCGGACCTGGAGCAGATTGCCTGGGCCGTGACCGACACACTGGCCGTTGAAGCATCCGCTCCGCCCGCGTCGGTTTCTGTTCCCCAGTCGTCTGCACCCCACCGCGCGCCCGATTCCCGTATCGCGGCCGTGGCTTTGGCATCATCGAATGGAGCGTCTGCCCGGCTCGACGGCGACCGGGTTGCGCTCCCCGGTTCATAAGGAGAGAAAAACATGCGCGCTGCAGTAATCGGTGTGGGTTCCATGGGGACAAATCACGCCCGCGTTTATAACGAGTTGGACGAGGTCGAACTGGTCGCCGTGGCGGATGCCAATGGCGACCGGGCCGATTGTATTGCCTGCCGGATGGGGCCTAAGGTGCGTCCCTACCAGAATCATGAGGCCATGCTCGACGAGCAAAGGCCCGACCTGATCACGATTGCCGTGCCCACGAGCGAACATCTGCGCGTGGCTCGCGCGGCGATCGAGCGAGGCATCCATGTTTTAGTGGAGAAGCCCATCGCAGCGTCGCTGGCCGAGGCGCTGGAGATGACCCGGTTGGCCGAGCAGCACGGCATTGTACTGACGGTTGGCCACATCGAACGCTTCAACCCGGCGATCATCGAATTGAAACGACGCCTCGACGCCGGTGAACTGGGTCGCATATTCGAGATCCATGCCCGGCGATTGGGGCCATTCCCGCCGCGCATTCAGGACGTCGGCGTGATTGTCGACCTGGCGACCCACGACCTGGACGTAATCAACAAGCTGGTGGATTCACCCGCACGGCGCGTTTATGCCGAGACGGACCGTCGCATCCACGTCGCCCACGAGGATATGGTCATGGGCTTGGTCAAATTCGCCAATGGCGTGCTGGCTATCATCGACATCAACTGGCTGACCCCGACCAAAATCCGCGAGTTGATCGTCACCGGCGAGCGGGGCATGTTCGTGGCCGGATATCTGACCCAGGAATTGCGCTACTATCAGAATCTCCATCTCTCCAACCATTCTGCTCCCGGGGCTTTGCTGGGTGTGAGCGAGGGAGACATGATCAACTATCGCATCGAGCGATGCGAGCCGCTGAAGGAAGAGTTGCGCAGCTTTATCCGTGCGGTTGGCGCGGGCGGGTCGCCGCGTGTGACGGCCGCTGACGGAATGGCCGCGCTGGCCCTGGCCGAGACGTTGATCGAGTCCAGCCGGAAACAGAGGCCTATTTGCATGAACGGCAATCGTCGGCACGTCGACGGCGCGGTCGCCCTGCCGATCTGGCCCTACGTGACCGCCGCGCAACCGGTACCAGCCTGATCGATCGGCGGGCATGAATCTGCCCCTTACCGTCGCCGGGCATCCGCACTTCGCGTCGCGGAGCCATGGCGAAGGAGATACACAGCGTGACAGAGGCGCGATCGGACAGGGAAGCCCTCAACGTCATTGAAACCCATTCTGAACACAGCCGATATCTGCCGTGGAAGCGGGCGATCGACGTGGTGATCTGCCTTTCGGTATTGCCGTTTTTGCTTGTCCTGATGGGCGTGATTGCCTTGTTGATCGTCCTCGATACTCCCGGCTCGCCCTTCTTCGTACAGGAACGCATCGGCAAGGACGGCCGGCCGTTCCGTTTGTTCAAGTTTCGGACCATGCGCGTTGACTACCGGGATGAGAAGGACCAGGCCTATATGCGCGCTTTCGTTTCCGGCCAGCTTATTGAGAAAACGAAAGGCCAGGATGCGATCAACAAGCCAATCCGGACACAGGACATCACCCGCGTGGGACGCATTCTGCGCAAGGCCAGCCTCGATGAACTGCCGCAGGTTTTCAACGTGCTCGGCGGCGAGATGAGCCTGATCGGCCCGCGCCCCAACGTGCCCTGGGAAGTGGAATGTTATAAGGAGTGGCATCGTGAACGGTTGGCCGTCTTGCCCGGCATCAGCGGGTTGGCCCAGGTACAGGGGCGCAGCACGCTCTCATTTGACGAAATTGCCGCCTACGATATCGAGTACGTGAGGACGATGAGCCTGTCCACGGACATGACCATCCTGGTCAGCACCGTGCGCAGTGTCTTTTCCGGCAAGGGCGCTCTCTAGTCTCCGGGGGTTATGAGCGATGGAAATTAAGGCTTACTGGCGAATCCTGCGGCGGCGCTGGTGGTTGGTGTTACTCGGGTTCGTCGCGGTTTTTGGCATCACCTGGCTGTTGACCAGCCGCCAGTCGCCCGTGTTCGAGGCTTCGACGACGTTTGTCATCCGGCCCCGAGTCACCGAAGGCTCTGAGAGCACTGCTGGCGAGGATTTCGTCCGCGCGCTGGACATCGTCAGCCGTCGCGTGGAGATTAACACGACTTTTGCCGAGGTGGCCACCAGCCGGTTCATCAAGGATCAATCGATAGAGAGACTGGGTCTGTCGAGCGCCGAACAACAGGGGTTGAAAGTCGCTGCCCGCGTCGTCGGCGGCACAAACGTGATGGAGATCACCGTTGAGGGGCCTGATCCGCAGATCGCGCGCGATTTTGCCAACGCGGTCGGCGCGGAGACGGTTGCCTATGTCGGCAAGCTATACGATGTGTTTGAGCTGGAACCGCTGGACGAGGCCAACATGCCCCGCAGGGCGAGCCGCCCCAACGTCGCCCTTAACCTGGCGATGGGTGGTCTGTTGGGGCTGGCGTTGGGCGCAAGCCTGGTGTTCGTCATGCAATATCTGGAAACAGCCACGGTCGAGCGCGAATCGTTCAACATCATTGAGCGGGAGACGGGCGCTTATACGCGCTCCTACCTGTTGCATCGATTGTGGGGCGAGGTCAGCCGCGCCCGACGCAGCAAGCGTCCCCTGTCGCTTGGCCTCATCCGGATGGAGTTTCACGGCGAGAGCGGCCCCCGCAACACCCGTGACCATGCCGAGGTGATGCGCCTGACCAAGGCGACCGTCGAGCGTTCGCTGCGCGAGGAGGACGTGCTGGCCCGTTTCGACGGCGATACGTATGCCGTCCTGTTACCGGACACCAGCGGCCAACAGGCACAAAACCTGCTGAGGAAGACGCTCACCCGTGTCCGTTCCATGCCCTACTATGCCGAATTACGTAAATACGCCGCGGATGTGCACCCTTTGCTCGGAGTGGCGACGTATGTCGATTTTCGTGTCGAGCCGGAGCGATTCCTTGATGACGCGATCAGATCGCTTGGCTCTCCCGATTCCGGCCCTTCGCCGGGCGAGCGGGTCAACGGCAAGGGGCATAACGGCATCGTCCGGGTGCACGATCCGGAAGAGGACGACGACCTTTTCGATCTCGTCGAGGCGGACCTGGTGGAAGAGTGAATCACGAGAAACACATCGAGGAACCGGTGGGTGAGCCGCGTCGTTCGACCGTGCCGGCCGTCGGCGACAACATTGCCTTTGTGGTCAAGGGGGGCGGCATCACCTTCGCCGGGAAGATGTTTCTTTCGGTCGTGCGCGTCGTCACCGCCATAGCGCTGGCGCGACTGCTGCAGGCCGATCAGTTGGGCATGTACAGCCTGGCCCTGAGCGCGGCCAATATCGCCGTAGCGGTGGCCATCATGGGGCTGGACGCGGCGTTGGTGCGCTACGTAGCCGTGCTGGTGACGCGCCGCGACGACGAAGGGCTGTGGGGAGCGCTCCAAATCGGTATCGGGGGGGCGGTGCTCGCCAGCGTGCTGACAGGCACCCTGCTTTACGCGCTGGCCTATCCCGCGGCGACGACGCTCTTTCACGAACCTGCGCTCGCGCCAATGCTGCAACTGGTCAGTGTGATCGTCCCCATGCTGACCCTGAGTGAGGTGCTGGCCGGGGCGATTCGCGGCTTCAAACGCATGGACCAGGCGACCGTGGCCCAGTTTGTGGCCCAGCCGCTCATCCGGCTGATGCTGGTTGTGGCCCTGGCTGCCGGTGGTTTTTCGGCGGCCGAGGCCATCATCACCTTTGGTTTGGCTGACCTGGCCGCGTCGTTGATATTGATTTATTACCTGAACCGGCGCTTCCCGCTCCGGCGGTCGTGGCGCGCTGCTCGTCGCGACATACGCGAGATCATGACTTTCTCCGTGCCGGTATGGCTGTCGGACATGATGGTCAAATTTCACGGCAACTTCCAGACGCTCATCCTGGGTTCGCTCAACACCTTCACCGGCGTGGGCATCTTCACGGTTGCCAGCCAGGTGACGATGATCAGCAGCCAGTTCTCGTCGTCGCTCAACGTCTCGGCCAAGCCGGTCATCGCCGAGTTGCACGAACGCCGGAATTTGGACGAAATGGGCCACATCTACAGTTCGGCCAACAAGTGGGGTGTGACGGTGCAGTTGCCGGCCTTTCTGCTGATGGTGTTGTTTCCGGTTCAAATTCTGTCGGTATTCGGCCACAGCTACACCGACGGCGCGACCGCACTGGCCATCATGGCCCTTTCCACGCTCATACTGGTCGGCACCGGAATGGGCGGGATCATCATCGATATGACCGGCTACACGCGGCTGAAGTTGTTCAACTCGATCGTGCGCCTGCTCGTTTTCATCTTTCTCGACCTGTTGCTCATTCCCCGTTGGGGTGTGGTAGGCGCGGCAACGGCCGCGCTGGCAGGCGAGACGACGGTGAACCTGCTGCGCATCGGCCAGGTCTATTACCTGTTCGGGCTGGTGCCCTACAATCGCGAATTCATCAAGCCACTGGCGGCGGCGGGGATCGCCCTGGTTCTGACTCTTGTGGTGGGGCAGCGCTTCCCGCCTGACGAGAGCTGGCTGTTCACTGGTCTGGGGATTGCCACCCTGTCGATCACTTATGCCACCCTGTTGCTGTTGTTCGGGCTAACGCCGGAAGAGCGGGCCATGCTCGCCGCCGCGCGCCGCCGGGTCGGGCTGGCCCGTCGCCGGGCGCGGATGGCGCTGACCCGCGCCAAAGCCCAATGAGCGGGATTCAGCCATGACCGACGACGCCAGCCCCATTTTCATCGGCGGCCCCGACCGCTGCGGCAAGACCACCCTGCGCGCGTGTCTCGTATCCCATCCGCGCATCTCGATCCCGGCCGTCGGCTCGAATATGTGGAGCTACTTCTACGGCCAATACGGCGATCTGGGCCGCGAGGAAAACCTGGAGCGCTGTCTGGCCGCGCTGCTGCGCTACAAGCACGTTCGCTGTCTCGATCCCGATCCGGTTCGCATTCGTCGCGAATTTGCCGGCGGGCCGCGAACCTACGGCCGCCTGTTCTCGCTCATCCACCGCCATCATGCCGAGCGCGAGGGCAAGCCACGCTGGGGCGACCAGACAGGCCTGATCGAGCGCTACGCCGATGTGATCTTCGCCGAGTTTCCCGGCGCACGCATGGTCCACCTGCTCCGTGACCCGCGCGATCGATATCACGCCTCGCTGGAGCTATGGCCCGACGGTAAGGGGCGGGCCGGCGGGGCCACTGCGCGCTGGCTCTATTCCGCGCGACTGGCGCGCCGGAACCTGCGACGCTATCCGGGACAATATTTCGTCATCCGTTTCGAGGATCTCGTGCGCCGGCCGGAGGAGACCTTGCGCGCCGTCTGCGTCTTCCTCGACGAAACCTATACGCCCGCCATGCCGGCCATGACCGGCGCGCCGGAGTATCGCGAGAAACGCAGCCACGGCCGCGCCCTGCAGCCCGACGAAAGTCCGCTGTCGGACGAGTTCATCGGTCTGTATCGCCGGACGATACCGCCGCCGGAACTGGCCTTCATGCAGCGGCTTGCCGGCCGCGAGATGGTCCTGTTCGGCTACGCGCCCGACGAGTTGCACCTGTCGACAGGCGATCGCATGCGACTGGCGATCGATTACCCGGTCAACCTGGCGCGGATGGCGGCCTGGCGATCGGTCGAGGGCTTGCAGCAAACCTTTCCTTCTATATTCGGCCGCTCTCCCGGCGGCAACATGATTTTGCCCGTGGGGGATGTCGCCCGTCCGGCGGTGGTTGAGGCAAGCAGATAGTTAATGGACGCGAACAACCCCTACCCGCTGCCCGCTGAAGCGATGCCGGATGAGGCTATCTTCATTGGCGGGATCGAGCGTTCCGGCAAGACCTATATGCGCCTGATGTTGGACGCCCATCCGACAATCGCGCTGAGCAAGCGTGCCAACCTGTGGACGGGCTACTACGGTCGTTTCGGTGACCTGGCCGACGACGCCGATTTAGACCGCTGTCTGGCGGCCATGTGGGCCAACAAACACGTCCGCGCGCTGGAACCGGACGGCGAAGCGTTGCGGCGGGAGTTTCGTCGCGGCCCGCGTACTTATGCCCATCTCTTCGCTTTGCTCCATCGACGTTATACGGCGCGTTTGCGCAAGACGCGGTGGGGTGATCAGACTGAAGGTGTCGAGGCAATGGCCGGGCCGATTTTCGCCGCGCTGCCGAACGCGCGGCTCATCCATCTCATTCGCGACCCGCGCGACCGGTACGAGGCGCTGGGCGGGCGTCGACCGGGCCGGCTGGAGGAGGCCGTAGCTCGCTGGCTGAAATCAGCTGAACTGGGCACTCGCAACGAGCGGCGTTACCCGGATCGCTATCGGATCGTGCGCTACGAGACGTTGGCGCGGGAGCCGGCGGAGACGCTGCGGCAAATATGTGACTTCCTCGGCATCGATGCGACGGATGACATGCTTGCCCTGGGGCACGCTGCCCGGTTCGGCGACACTCGACAGGGCGACAGTCCCATTTCTCCGGCCTACATCGGCCGTTTCCGCGACCGCCTGGCCGACCACGAGATCGCCTACATCCAGCAGAGGGCCGGGTCGATGATGGCTTGCTTCGGGTATGCGCCGGAGCCGGTCGAGCTGTCGTGGGCCGGTCGGTTGCGGCGCGATGTGACGCCGCTCACGGCGACGTTGGCGCGGGCTGCCGGTCGGGTTGTTCGCGCGGGGTCAGGTCGCCCGGAGGTCGTTCGTGAGTGACGACGGCCCGATCTACATCGGCGGACTGAGCTACTCCGGCAAGACCCAGCTGCGGTTGCTGCTCCTGGAGCGGCCCGGCGTCCTAATTACCCGCCGCTCGTATATGTGGCCGCGCTACGCCTGGCGCTTCGGGGATTTGGGCCGCGACGAGAATCTGGCTCGCTGCCTCGACGCGATGCTTGCCTCGCCCGGCATTCGCACCCTGGAGCCGGATCGCGCGGGCATCGAACGCGAGTTTTGGGCGGGATCGCCGACTTATGCGCGGCTGTTCGCCCTGTTCCATGCCCAGCATGCCCGCCGGCTTGGCGCGCAGCGTTGGGGCGATCAGCTCGGCGGGATCGAGCAGTACGCCGCGCCGATTCTCGCCGCCGACCCGACCGCGCGGATCATTCATATGGTGCGCGACCCGCGGGCGCGACTGGCCGAATTGCTGCACGCCGGACGGCGGCCGGGCGTGGCCGGATGGGAGACGCAGCAGTGGCGGCAGTCGATGCGCCTGGCCGTCGACAATCACGAGAAATATCCCCGCCGCTACCAGGTAGTTCGTTACGAGGACCTGCGCGGAGATACAGAACGGATCATGCGCGAAGTGTGGGCATTCTTGGGAGAAGACGACGTCCTCACCTCGCGGTCGGATGCGACGCTTTGGGGTAGCGAGGCCCAGCCGGCAATAGATGCGCGACTGATCGCCTATGTGGAGCGGCATGCAGCGGCCGAAATGACCGGCCTGGGTTATGTGCCGGTACGTCCCATCCTTAGCCAGCGGGAGCGATTTTTACTGAACTTTATTGACGCGCCGATCAATCGCATTGGCCTGGCAGCCCGTGGTTTCCGGCGGGCAAACGACCGCGCGAGGGTTGAGCGGACTGCAAGGAGCCGTGGAGTAGCCGTACATGGATAGCCGACCAATTTATATTGCCGGACTTGAGCGCAGCGGTACAAGCCTTATCTACGCACTGCTTGGCTCGCACCCCGCCATTGCCATGACCCGCCGCACAAACCTGTGGACGCATTTCTACGGGCAATACGGCGACCTGGCCCGGCCGGAGAACTTTGAACGCTGTCTGGCCATGATGCTGCGCTACAAGCGCATCGTGCGCCTCGAACCGGACCCCGACCGCCTGCGGCGCGAATTTGAGCAGGGTGAGCGCAGCTACGCGCGCCTGTTCGCCCTGTTGGGGGAGCACTATGCCGAACAACAGGGCAAGCCGCGTTGGGGCGACAAATCGTTGAACACCGAACGCTACGCCGCGCCGATCTTCGAGGCCTTTCCCGCGGCGCGAATGATTCACATGATCCGCGACCCGCGCGACCGCTTCGCCTCGGCCCAGACGCGCTGGGGCCGGACGCGCGGCGGCGTGGGCGCAGGCACGGCCATGTGGCTCTGGTCGGTGGCGCTGGCGCGGCGCAATCGTGCCCTGTATCCCGACCGCTACGCCATTCTGCGCTACGAGACGCTGATCTTTCGCCCGGAGGAGACGCTGCGCGAGATCTGCAACTTCATCGGTGAAACGTATAGCCCGCTCATGCTGACCATGCGTGACGCTCAGACGTTCCGCGATGAGGGCGGCAATAGCTCCTATGGGCCGCGTCAGGCCGGCATCATCTCCACCAGCTCGGTCGGCCGCTTCCGTAACGTCATGTCGCGACGCGAGATCGCCTACATGGAACGGACGGCCGTGCAACAAATGGCGGCCTTTGGTTACGTGCTCGATAACGTCGATCTGACGTCGGGTGAGCTGGGCATGTATTACCTGCTCGACGCGCCGTTCAACGCGTTTCGCGGGGCTGCCTGGCGTGCGCGCGAGGCGATCTACGACCGCCGCGGCCGGGCCGTGCCGTCCTATCGCATCGTCCCGGAGTCGGGCACAGCGACCGCAGTTTGACCATGAGTGAAATCGAGAATCACCGGGCGACGCTTTCGCGCCGGCCCTTGATTGATGGGAAGTTCGGATTGTTGGGCGTGCTGGCCGTTGCCGGGGCAGCGGCGGTCGTCGTCGCCTGGCTCATCATTGCGGGCCTGTGGTATTTCGCCGCGATCCTGATCTTCGCGCTGCCGGTGTTGGTCGTTATCCATCGCCATCCGTTCGTCTCCGTCATGATCTGGCTTCTGCTGGCGCCGTTTCTGCTTCATAGCAACACCGCGACCGAGCGCTACGTCTACTGGGCCATTCATCGCGCCCTGCCCATGCTGACGCTCCTGATGATGGCCCTCAGCGCCGGTCTGCATATCAATCAGCGGAGAACGGCGCGTCCAGGTCCAGCCGAGGCGGCCATGGCCGGCTACGTGCTGATCAGCATCGCGTCTATCTTGTGGATGAACCACCAGCCGGTGGCGACGTTCTACCTGTTTTATGATCGCATCCTGGTCCCGATGGCGCTCTACCTGATTATCCGCTTCGCCGAGCCGAGCGAGCGGGAGCTTCGCTGGTTACTGGCGGCGGCTGTTTTCATCGTCCTGAGCCAGGGCGTCATAGGCATTCTGTCCCAGTTCGCGCCGGGCTTGATACCATCACAATGGATGGAGAACGCCGGAGAGCGGACGGTCGGGACGCTGATCAACGCCGCCATCTATACCATCGCCCTCATGTTCGGTGGTCTCGTTCTCGCCCATGCCGCGCAGCAGCGCGAGCCGGTGTGGTTGCGGCGAGTCTATGTCCTCTGCTTTCTGCTGGCGATGTACGGAACCTTCATCTCTTTCTCGCGGGCGAGCTGGCTGGGCGGGATGGTGGTCGGATTGGGTCTGCTGCTCATCTATCCACGCTTTATACTCAGACTGACCATCGTATTGGCCCCTTTGGTTCTGTTGCTTGCGGGCGTGTTGTTGGCCGACCAACTGGAGTGGGCGGAGGAACGTCTCTATTCGGCCGAGGCCGAGAACTCGGCCACCAGCCGCGTGCCGATAATGGTCGGCGCTTACCATATGTTCCTGGTAAAGCCGGTCACCGGATGGGGCTACAATAATTTCGATCTCTATGACCGCAGTTTCTACGGCCGGTTGCTGGATGTGGCCGGCGACAACAAGGATCACGCCTCTCACAACTACTTTCTCACCATTCTGGCCGAACAGGGTTTGCCGGGTCTGCTGCTCTACCTGGGGCCGATGTTCTACTGGCTCATTATTACCGCGCGGCGCTATTCATTTTTGCCGGCCAACGGCCTGCGCAGCCGCAAGCTGGTACTGATGCTCTGGTTGGTGATTCTGTTCCACGTCATCGTCAGCAACTTCATTAACATGATTGTCGTCTATGGGCTGGGGATCTGGTGGATCACCCTGGGGTTGATCGGCTATTTGCTGAAGAGTGCCGGCGCTCCCCGTCCCGTGACGGTTCCCGCCACTCGACCCGCCGTCGGTGGGAGCGCGCACGGATGAACGCCAATCCCTGGACGACTCTGGTCGATTCCGACCTCTTCCGGCGAATGGCCGGCGGCCAGGCCGGGCGATCCATGTTGCGCAGCCGCCTCTTTCGCGATGCGATGCTGCGTAAAAGCTACCTCACCTCGGCGGTGATGGCCAGACGACAACCGGACGCCTTCCGCGAGGTGCGCGCCTTTTGCCTGTTTATCGGTCACAACAAGAGCGGCACAAGCCTGATCGGCTCGTTGCTCGACGCCCACCCCGACGCGATCGTGGCGGACGATATGGATGCGCTGCGCTTCGTAGCGGCCGGTTTCAGCCGGGATCAGATCTGTCATCTGTTGGCCGCCGGGGCGCGCCGCGACTTTCAGAAGGGCCGCGTGACGGCCCGGCGCGTGGGAGCCTACTCGTTTCTCGTGTGTGGTGGACGGCAGGGAAGCTATCGCCGCGCGTTTGTCGTCGGCGATAGCACCTCCGGCTCCACCACGCGGCGACTGGGCGAGACTCCCGCGCTGCTCAACCGCCTGCGAGCCATTGCGGGAGAGGCGGCGACGCGCTTCATCTTCGTCGTTCGCAACCCGTTCGATCCGATCAGCTACATCATGGTGCGCGGCCGTCGCTCGTTCGAAAACGCCGCCGACCATTACTTCACCAACTGCATCACGGCGCTGGAATTGCGGCAGCGTATCGGCCCCGAAAACGTGCTGACCGTCCATTACGAGCCGTTCGTGAGTGACTGCGAGGCGCAGTTGCGGCGCGTGTGCGACTATCTGGGGCTGGACCCGGAGCCGGGATACCTGGCCGCCTGCGCCGCCGTGGTTCATCCCACGCCACAGCGCGAGCGAGAGCGCGTCGTTTGGGACGCGCGACGGCGGGCAGAAGTCATGGCGCGGATGCGCCCCTTCGATTTTCTGGACGGCTATTCCTTCGACAGATGACCAACATGCAAACAGCCGAGATATTCAATGCGTCGACCACGTCGATTGCGCGACCGGTGGCCGCGCCCGCGCCGGACGCGGCGGCGACGACTACCGCCCTTTTCGACGCGTTTAATCGCGCCGGTATCCGCTATTGCCATTGGAAGAGCAACCTGCGGCTGGGGCGCGGTCTGAGCGGCGCGACGGATCTTGACCTGCTGATCGACCCGGCTGACGCGGTTCGCTTCCGGGAGCAACTGGTCGCCTTCGGTGTTCGCCGCGTGCTGGCCCCGCCGGGCAAACGCTATCCGTCGATCGAGGATTATCTCGGCTTTGACAGGATGACCGGCGCGCTGTTCCACCTGCACGTCCATTACCAGCTGGTGTTGGGGGAGCAGTTCGTCAAGAATTATCGGTTGCCGCTGGAGGCGCGCTTTCTCGACAGCGCCCGGCCGCGGCTGGGGGTGATGACCCCCACCCCGGAACTTGAATTGACGGTCTTGTGCCTGCGGGCGCTGCTGAAGTACCGCGATCGGGACGGCGTGAAAGACCTGCTCGGCATCCGCTCGCCGGGCATCCCGGCTCCCATCAGCGACGAGATTCGCCGGTTGGCGGCACAGACCACGATCGACGAGACGTGCGCGACCACACAGGAGACGCTGGGGTCGGAGGTGGGCGATGTGATCGCGCGCTTCCTGCCGCTGGCTCTGGCGGAGTCGCGCAACGGACGGGCCTTGCTCCGGCTGCGGCACGACGTTCGGGATGCCTTGCGCCCCTACCGCCGCCACGGCCGCGGCCTCGCGCTGGCGCACTACGTCCGCGAGTCCATTCGCCGCCGCAACCGGCTGCGCTTCGCCCCGGCGCGCAAGATGAGCTTGACGGGCGGCGGGCTGTCGGTCGCCCTGCTGGGCGCGGACGGCGCGGGCAAGACGACCGTCACGACCGCGCTGCACAGCCAGTTCGGCCGCATGCTGGAGACGCGCCGTTATTACCTGGGCAGCAAGCAGCCGTCCCGGCTAAGCAGTTGGCTCTACGTCGCCTTTCGCGCCTTTCGGCGCGGCCGACGCTCGTTTGCCGCCCGGTTCGGCGACGAAAACATCGCCGCCCGGGCGCTGGCCGCGGCGCGACAGTCGTTGCTCTATGCTCACTACCTGTCCGTTGGCCGGGATCGTTATCGTCGTCACCGGCGGGGTTTGCGTGATGTCGCGCGTGGAGCGCTCGTGCTCTACGACCGCTTCCCGCTGGTCGCGCCGCTCGACGGGCCGATCATCCGCGAGTCGGGTGAGGGACGGCTGGCCCGCGCCTTCGCCCGGCGCGAGGAGTCGCTCTATCGCCGCTTCCAGCCGCCCGACCTGCTGGTGGCGCTGGTGGTCGATCTCGACCTGTCACTGCGGCGCAAGCCCGACCACGACCGCGAGGCGGTTGAGACGAAGGCCCGCCTGCTGAACGAACTGATAAATGGACAAGGGACACACCCTGTCGCCGGTCGCATCGTGGTCATCGACGCCGCGCAACAGTTGCCGCTCGTGCTGGCCGAGGCAGGCGCCGCTATCTGGGACAGTTTGCCGCCGGGCGAAGCATAAGAAATAACCCTGTCGTTTGTGTCATGATCATCGAATTTCTGGGCACGCCCGGCGCGGGCAAGAGCACATTGCTGGCCGTCGCCGCCGATTGCCTGACCGAGCGCGGTTATTGCGCCCGGTCGGTCGTGGATGCGGCGCGTCCGGTGGCGGCGCGCACGCTCGTCGGGCGGCCGATAGCCCGACTGGCTCCCACGCGCTGGCGGCGGCCGTTGCTGTGGCAATTGTTTTACGCCGCGACGGAAGCCGAACGGACGCGGTTTTTCATCCGGCATCCCGGCTTCATGTGGCAGGTGTGGCGCTACCAAATTGGTCGCCCGCTATCCGGCTCTGACCGTCACCACGTGCTGCGCTGGTTCAATCACCAGACCGGTGTCTATGAATTCCTGCGGCGGCGCGCCGTCCCGTCTGAAGTCTTCCTGTTCGACGAGGGCTTCATTCATCGCGTCGTCCAATTGTTCGCCTCGGAACACGAGGAGCCGGACGCGCGGGTTGTCCAGGCCTATGTCGCGCGGCTGCCACGCCCCGATCTGGTCATTTTTCCAACAGCGCCGCTGGAAATCTGCTTGCGACGCGTATACGACCGTGGGCTGTGGAGGCGTTTCGCGGCCAAAACCAACGATGAGACCGCGCGTTTCATGGCCGCAGCGGCCCGGACCGTCACAATCGCGGCAGCGGCCGCCCGTGAGCAAGGCTGGCCGGTCATCGAGGTGGACAACGGCGGCGACCCGGCCCCGGCCGCGGCCTGTTTGCGCCGCGCTCTGGCCGAAGTCGTGTCACCGTTCACCTTTACGACGCAGTCGCGCACCATTCGAGCCCTGATCGAGCGATGAATATGTTCTCCACGCCTGCTATCGTCTATTTCCCGCGCCCTGGCCGCCTGACGGCCGGCGTCCATTCCCGCCTGCGCGCGCCCGACATCGCCCCGGAGACGGTTAGCGACATCCTGTTGTCCGACTATGGCCTGGGGTTGACCGCGCCGCCCGAGAATCTGCCCAATACGCGCCGCAACCACAACCTGATCGTCCACACGACGGGCGGCAAGATGGTCTTCAAGCAGTACCGGCGCGACTGGCAACCGACGACGATTGACTTTGAGCACTCAATCTTGCGCCGGCTGTCCGCGATTGGCTCACCCGCGCCGCGACTCGTGCCCACGCGTGACGGCCGCACCTGGGTTGGTCATGCTGCCGGCCGGTATTGTCTGTTCGAGTTCATCGATGGCATTAACTATTCGTCGGCTTATCTGTTGCGCTCCCACCGGCTTAGACTGACCGCCTTGCTGGGTAGCGTGTTGGCCCGCATCCATCGTGATCTGGCCGGATTCCGCCCCGATGGGCGTCACCACCTCGGTTTCGTGGCCTACGATGGCCCGCGCCACCGCGATCTGGCCTGGCACACCGCGCGAATCGCCGAAATGTCCGTCGCGTCGACCGTGCTCCCGGACGCCACGGATCGGCGACATGCTGCCTGGCTTGTCGCCCGCGGCGACGACATTCTGGAGGATCTCTCCCGGCTCGACACCACTCTCCACGACGCAGGGCTGCCGCGGCTCATCATCCACGGCGATTACGGCCTGCATAACCTGGTCGTCCGCAGGCTGGATCAGGCCACGCCGGTGGACTTCGAGCTGGCCCGGCTGGAATGGCGGTTGTCGGACCTGGCGTCGTGCCTTTCCAAGATGCGCTACGCCGCCGGGGGCTACGATTTCGAAGGAATGCGCTGGTTCATGAGCGCCTATCGGGCGATTTACCCGATCGCTGCCGAAGAGTGGCGCTGGTTCCCCGATGTTTTACGTCATTATCGGTTGATGGCGGCGGTGCAGTACTGGAATTCCTATTTTGAAACCAGCGGCCCCACGCGCAAGCTGCTCTCCGCTCGCGACGCGCTGGAGCAGGCAGATTGGGGCCGGGATCATCCGCGGGAGATTGCTGAACTCAATGCATCCTGAGCTGTTTGAGGATATCGCGCGCCCCTTTGCGGAGGGGCCACGCATCCTTCAGATCGTCGACAATCTGGCGGTCGGCGGAGCACAAGAGGTTGTTCGCACGCTGGCCGAGCATCTGACGGCCGCGGGTTGCGCCGTGTGGGTCTGCGCCCTGGGTGATGGGCCGCTGCGCGCGGGCATCGAGGCGGCGGGTATCCCCGTTGCACTCCTTCCCGGCCGGCGCAGCAGCGTTGTTCATCCGCGCGCCTTCGCCGCCGAGATGTTGCAGTTGCGGCGGTCGCTGGCGCAACTGGTTGATCGGCACCGGATCGACGTGATTCAAACCCATTTGCTCCGCAGTCTCGACTTCCTCGTGTTGTCGCTCAAGTCGGGACGAGAGCTGAAGGTGTACTGGACGTTCCATAACGCCAACTTCGACCTGCGACGCGACCATTTGCCCCGTCACGGCCGGTTACTGGGGCCGAAGCGCCAGGCCCATCATCTGCTGTACGCCTTGGGCGCGCACCGCGCGGACGGGCTGATCGCCGTCGCGCCGGAGGTCAAGCCGGCCATCCTTTCGACGATGCGTGGTGTGCCGGCCGGGAAGATCGTCGTCATTCCAAACGGGGTGGACACGCGGCGCTACAGGCATCGTGGTGAACGGGAGAAGACACGCGCTGCCCTTGGGCTGGCCGTCGACGAGCGAGCTGTCGCCGTCGTGGCCACATTCAAGGAGCAGAAAGGACATCGCTTTCTGATCGAGGCTGCCGCGACGCTCGCGGCTACCGCGACCACATTGGTCGATTTCCCGCGGACGCGCTATCTGCTCATCGGCGACGGCGAGCTGCGCGCCGATCTGGAGCAGCGGATCGCGGCAGCGGGGTTGGCGGATCGCTTCCAGCTGCTCGGCCTGCGCCCCGATGTGCCGGACTTGCTGGCCGCAGCCGACTTGTTTGTGTTGCCCTCTCTCTGGGAGGGGCTGCCGATGGCGCTGGTGGAGGCGATGGCCGCCGGCCTGCCCGTCGTGGCGACGGAAGTATCGGGTACGCGCGCGGTCATGGTCGATGGCGAGACGGGGTTGCTCGTGCCGCCGGGCGATGTGCCGGCGCTGGCTCGCGCCATTACCGCTCTGCTGTGCGACCCGGCCCGGGCCGCGGCGATGGGCGCGGCCGGCCGCCGGCGTGTCGAAACCTATTTCAGCGCCCGCAAGCAGGCGGCCGATCATCTGACTCTGTTTACATCCACTAACCCGCCGACCCTTCGGGCGGCAGTCTCGCCCTGATGAGGCCAACATGACAAACTCGCCCGTCTTCATCGGCGGCCCTGACCGCAGCGGCACGACTTTGCTCTATGCCCTGCTGGCGTCGCATCCCAATATCTCGATGGCCCGGCGCTCCAATATGTGGCGGTTCTTCTATGGCCGATACGGCGATCTGGCCGAACCGGGGAACTTTGAGCGCTGCCTCCACGACATGACCCACTATCATAAAATGCGCCATCTGGAGGCCGACCCGGACCGTATTCGCCGCGAGTTTTGGGCGGGCGCGCCAAGCTACGGCCGACTTTTCTCCTTGCTCCACGAGCACCACGCCGAACGACAGGGCAAACCGCGATGGGGTGACAAGTCGCTCCATATTGAGCATTACGCCGGCGATATCTTCGCCGAGTTCCCCGACGCGCGTGTTATCCAGATGGTGCGCGATCCGCGCGACCGCTATGCCTCGGTGCGCAAACGGTTCGGCAAGGACACGCCTCGCCTGGGCGCGGCCACGGCCCGCTGGCTGCGGGCCATCCGTCAGGGGCGGCGCAACTTGCGGCGCTATCCGGGCCGCTATCGCATTGTCCGCTATGAGTCGCTGGCCTGCGCACCGGAAGAGGCGCTGCGCGCTGTCTGTGATTTTTTGGGCGAGCCATACGAACCGGCCATGCTGATGATGCGTGGCGCGGCCGAGTACCGCGAGAGCGGCGGCAACAGCTCGTTCGAGGCGATCGCGCCGGGCGTTATCTCCACCCGGTCGATCGGCCGCTTCTCCGCCGTGTTGTCGGCCTCGGAGATCGCCTTCATTCAGTTGACGTGTGGGCCGGAGATGGCAGCCTGCAATTATGACCCGGTTGACGTTGAATTTTCGCCGGCCGGGCGACTGCGTTTCACTGTTACAACGCTCCCTGTTCAATCATTACGGCTTGTCGGATGGTGGGCGACAGCGGCTCTGGAAATGAAGCGGGGCGAAACCCCGCCGCCTTCGCGCCGCCCGTCTCCGAACCCCAAAAACGGTGAAAATCATGAAACCACAACGTCCTTGCAAAACTGACCGGCATGGGACGACCTTGCCCCGGCCCCGGCGCGCATTATTCAGCCTTGGCCTATTACTGTTTATCGCCCTGTTGGGTCTGACCGTTTCATCGGCCACGTCTCAGGAGCCGACCGGTTATTGGCACGAGGCGCGAATAATCAAAGCCTCCGACCTGAATCTTTCACAAATAGAGGGGGTGGCCTACGAACCGGCGGCCGGCCGTTTCCTGGTGTTTGGCCGCGTGTTGTCTGCTTCCGCCGCGCCTATGAGCGTGACGCGCGTGAATCCGGCCGGCGATGTATTGGGTTCGTCGCCAACGAGTCTGCCCGCGTCGGCCCTGCTGAAATCAACTATCGATCCGGCCACCGGCGTGCTCTTGTTGCTCGACTCTGACGTGACACCCACCGGGGAACTGCCCGTGAAGACGCTACCCGGAGACGTGTTCGGCGTGACCAACCCACGGGGAATGACCATCGACAGCGATCATGCCCGCCTCTTTGTGCTGGACACGGGCGGACTGGCCGTCGTGCCTCTGGACGCGGTAATTGATGATCCAGGGGGTGCGGCCGATACGGCAGACGCGATCCGGCATCTACCGATCGATCGCGCGGCGAAGGGAAGTTTGCGCGGCATTGCCTATAACCCCTACAACGATCATCTGTACATCGGCGCTCCCGACCATAACCGGGTTTACGAACTGACAACCGGCGGCCGGCTTGTCGCGGAACTCGATCTCGCCGATCTGGAACTGAGCAATATGCGCAATCTGGTGATCGCCCCCAGCGGCGATACGACCGACAGCCCTGGCGTGATGAGCCTCTATGTGATCGACCAGAGCTTGGCGGGAGGCGGCGTGGACCGGATCATCGAGCTCTACCTCGTCGATGAGCGGCCGGCAGTGTCACCGACCATGGTAATTGCATCGACTCAGATATGGGTGACCCAAACCTCAAGTTGGTCGACCCCCAGCCCCGACCCCAGCGGGGTCGACTACTCGCCGCAGTTGAAACGATTGGTGATCGGCGATGGCGAGGTTGAGGAGATGCCGATCTTCCGCCAAAAGAACCTCTTTCTGGCGAAAACGTCAGGGGTTCTGAAGCAAGGCTGTGACCTGACCGGTTTCACGACTGAGCCAGTGGGGGTTGCGGTCAACCCGGCGAATGGAACCATGTATATCTCCGACGATAACGCAGATAGCGTGTTTGAGATTCGTCTTGGCCCGGACAGCAAGCTCTGCACCGGCGATGATATTCGGACTTCTTTCAGCACTCGCGCGTTTAACGATTTTGACCCCGAAGGTGTTGCGTTTGGCCAGGGCCAGATCTTCGTCACTGACGGAGCAGGGGCCGAGGTGAACGTCATCAGCGCGGGGGCCAATGGCGTATTCGACGGGTTGCCCCCGGCAGGCGACGACGTCCTGAGCGATCACTTTGACACCATGGGCCTTGGGATTCGCGACCCCGAAGGAATTGGCTACCACACACAGAGAGGCACTTTGTTTTTGGTGAGCCGCCTGGAGAGGAAGTTTTTGTTCGAGGTGTCGCTCGCCGGTGACCTTCTGAACGTCATTGACACTGCGGCGGCCGATATTGTTTTTCCGGCCGGCATTGGCGTAGGGCCGTCCAGCCAGGATTCGGGCGAGACGAGCATCTACATCGTCGATCGCGGTGTCGATAACGGTCAGGACCCCAACGAGAACGACGGACGCCTGTTCGAGATTGCGCTTGGGGCCGAGGCAGCGCCTTCGGGCAGCCCGATTTACCTCTCGCACGCGGCCGATACTTCAACCGCCTTTTCCGGCCTGCCGGAGACTGCTGATGAGGACATTCTCTACTCCGACGGCACTGGTTGGACAGTTTTCTTCGATGGCTCGGATGTTGGCCTCGCCGGAACCGATTTGAACGCCTTTGCCGTTGTTGACACTGGAACGATCCTGATGTCCTTCATGCAACCAGTGACCCTCGCCGGTGTCGGCAAGGTGGACGACTCCGACATCGTTCAATTCAACGCCGTGTCGCTTGGCAACAATACGGCCGGCACCTTTACTCTCTATTTCGACGGCAGCGACGTCGGTTTGACGAAAGCGTCGGAAGATATCGACGCGCTCGATCTGTTGCCGGACGGCCGGTTGATCGTCTCCACCGTCGGCTCTTATGCCGTGATCGGCGCGCAGGGCAAGGGCGACGACCTGCTCAGCTTCACGCCCGCCGGTCTCGGCGCGACGACGAGCGGGACGTGGTCCCTCTATTTTGACGGCAGCGACGTGGGCATCAAACCCGCAACCAATGTGGATGGGGTTGACGTGGCCGCCAATGGCGACATCTTCCTCACCACATCCGAAAATGTCTCGTTAGCCGGCCTGACGATCGGCGACGAAGACGTGGCGCACTGCACGCCGGTCAGTTTGGGCGCGGCGACGAACTGCACCTTCACCTCCACGCTCTACTTCGACGGCAGCAACTGGGGAGTGGCGGCCGATGACATTGATGCGATCCAGATTCCATAGCCAACTTCGGTTCTCCCATGGAATGTATACACCCGTGACAGACCTGTCAGATTTCCAGGACACGATATCGATAACAAGAGGAACAGAACAATGAAGCGAGGACGTGTGTGGTTTATGGTGGTGGTGTTGGCGTTGCTGGGCGCGGCGATTGCGACCGCCCAATCCCGAACGCCGGAGGGATATTCGGTCATGCTGCGGTCGGTCGAGGCGGCCGATCTGGGCGTCACCCACCCCGTCGGGTTGAGCTATAGTCCGAGGTCCGGGGTATTCATGGCGATTGGCCGATCTGGGACGTCGGCTGGTGGAACGGAGATCGCCGCTTTCGACCCGTTCGAGAATCGTGTCGGGACGAACGCGCCGGCCTCCGTCCTGAATGCGCCGCTCAATGCCACCTTTCTGGCGACAAACGAGAGCTTGCTGGCGATGGACGGTGCGGGGCGGCAATGGGTCGAACTGGGCGTCGGGCCGCGCGGACTAACTGCCGCGCCGGATCAGACGGTCGACCGGTTCGATGCCTCCTGGTTGCGCCTGGCAAACCCGCAAGGCGTCGCCGTCGACGAGGCGGGCAACCGCCTGTTTGTGCTGGATGCCGCCGGGCCGAACCTGGTGACGGTGCAGGCCAATTTGGCGAACGTGTTCGGCTCTCTGGCGACAGGGCATGGCCATGTCGAGCGGATCCGGCTGGATATGCCGGCAGGCGCGGCGGTACGCGGTTTGGCCTATAACCCCGCAAATGGTCATCTTTATATCGGCGATGCCGCCGGAACGACTCTCCGCGAACTGTCGACCGACGGCCGCCTGCTCATGGAATACGATCTCTCGGAGATGGGGTTGATCGACCCGCAGGGCATGGTTTTTGCCCCCAGCGCCGATGCCACTGACGATCCAGCGGTGATGAATCTCTTCATTGCCGACAGCGGCGGTGACGTGAACCTGGGCCAGATTGTGGAGATATCCTTCGTCCAGCCACCCTCGCGGGTGACAATCAATCAGGCTACCGCCACGCTGGTTAACATCATCGATGCATCGAAGGCGGCGTGGAATCCGTCTGCTCCGGACACGGCGGGCATTGCATACAGGCCGGCCGTGGGCAGGCTGATTATCTCCGACAGCGAGGTGGAGGAAGCGCACCCCGATTTTCAGGGTTACAACGTCTTCCAGTCGACCACCACAGGCTTTCTGGACCAGACCGGCCTGTGCAGCACGCAGGCCTTCTCCAACGAACCCACCGGCACGGCGGTCAACCCGGCCAACGGCAATATCTTTTTCTCCGACGACAACAATAACCGGATCTACGAGGTCAACCTGGTAGACGGCATCTACTGCAACGGCAACGATACCGTCGCCCAGTTGAACACGCTGACCTTTAACAGCGACGATCCGGAGGGGCTGGCGGTGGGCAACAACCGCATTTTCATCTCCGACGGTATCAATATGGAGGTCTATATCGTCAACATGGGCCTGAACGGTGCCATCGGCGGCAACGACGACTTCCTGGAATCCAACTTCGACACGCAGTCAGTGGGCTTGCGCGACCCGGAGGGGATTGAGTATAGCCCGGTCACAGATACGCTCTTTGTAGTCAGCACTATGGGCAGCGATCGCTTTCTGCTTGAATTAACCACGACCGGTGCCATCGTCAACGACTTCGATCTGTCGTTCCTCGGCTCCATGCCCCGTTCCGGGTTGGCGCTGGCCCCCGGCAGCCAGAACCCAAGTGACGAAAACGTCTACCTTGCCAGCCGGGGCGTCGATAACGGAGCCGACCCCAACGAGAACGACGGCAAAGTGTACGAGCTTTACGTTGGCCGGTCGTCCGGCCCGCCGCCGCCCACGTCAACCCCCACAGTTACCCCGACGTTTGGGCCGTCGCCGACGCCAACCCCGGGGCCGTCCGTCCTGACGTTCGACGCCATAGAGGATGCGAAGGTGGAGCAGGCCAACCCGGCGGTCAACTACGGCGCGCTGACATTACTGGAGGTGGACGGCAGCCCGGTTCGTCACTTCCTGGTGAAGTTCCAGGTCTCCGGCCTGACCGGACCGGTGACGAACGCCCGGCTGCGCCTCTACAGCATTGGCACTGCTGTGGCCGGCGGAAACGTCCATGGCGTGGCCAATACGTGGGACGAGACGACGGTGACATGGTCAGACGCTCCGGCTGCCGGAACCCAGCTGGGATCCTATGGCGGCGTAGTGCCCAATACATGGTATGAGGTCAACCTGGCCGGCTACGTGACCGGTGACGGCACTTACAGCTTCCGCATCCAGCCGACTACCAATGACGGCGCGGAGTATCGCTCCAGCGAAGGCGGAGCGACGACTATGCCGCAACTAATCGTTGAGTTCAACAATTTGGTGACACCAACGGATACGCCGACGCCGACCGAAACGGGAACACCGACGGACACACCGACGATCACGGCGACGCCCACCGACACAGGCACGCCGACCAATACGCCGACGCCGACCGACACCGCAACGCCAACCGACACACCGACGATCACGGCGACGCCCACCGACACAGGCACGCCGACCAATACGC
>JAHDWL010000042.1:16707-27513 GCA_023384355.1 Anaerolineae bacterium | reverse complement strand
GTAGTCAGTAGGTCAGTGGGTCAGTAGTCAGTGGGTCAGTAGTCAGTGGGTCAGTGGGTCAGTGGGTCAGTGGGTCAGTAGGTCAGTGGGTCAGTGGGATTGTGTGCGGTTGGTTGATTGATTGATTTGGCTGGTTTGCAGTATACCGCATTCAGCGGCGGAGGGATACCTGTATCGGCGAAATGCGCCGATCTGAACTGACCAACTGACCTACTGAACACTGACCTACTGAACACTGACCTACTGACCAACTGACCTACTGAACACTGACCAACTGACCTACTGAAAACTGACCCACTGAACACTGACCCACTGAACACTGACCAACTGACAACCACTGCGCTATAATAGGGAAAGACGGAGGTGACATCATGGAACCTGTGATGGGACACCCGACGACCTGGTGGCATCGACTGGCCGACGGCCGCGGGCAATGCGACGTCTGCCCGCGGGCCTGCAAGCTCCACGACGGGCAGCGCGGCATGTGCTTCGTGCGCGGCGCGGCCGGCGGCGAGATCGTGCTGACCACCTACGGCCGCTCCAGCGGCTTCTGCGTTGACCCCATCGAGAAGAAGCCGCTCAACCACTTTCTGCCGGGGACGCCCGTTTTGTCGTTCGGCACGGCGGGCTGCAACCTGGGCTGCAAGTTCTGCCAGAACTGGGACATCAGCAAGTCGCGCGAATGGGACACGCTGGCCGACGCGGCCGCGCCGGAGACGATCGCCCTGGCGGCCGAGCGGTTGGGTTGCCGCAGTGTGGCTTTCACTTACAACGACCCGGTGATCTTCATGGAGTACGCCGTCGACGTGGCCGACGCCTGCCGCGCGCGGGGCATCCGGGCCGTGGCCGTGACGGCCGGATACATCACCGACGTCGCCCGGCCGGAGTTCTTCGCCCACATGGACGCGGCCAACGTCGACCTGAAAGGGTTCACCGAGGCGTTCTATCGTGACGTGTGCGCGGCCGAGCTGGGGCCGGTGCTGGATACGCTGCGCTATCTGAAGCGCGAGACGAAGGTCTGGTTCGAGCTGACGACGCTGCTCATCCCCGGCCTCAACGATTCGGACGAGGAGCTGGACGCGATGACCCGCTGGGTGGTCGACGAGCTGGGGCCGGCCGTGCCGATGCACTTCACCGCCTTCCACCCCGATTACAAGCTGCGCGACCGGCCGCCCACTCCGGCGGCGACGCTGGCGCGGGCGCGGCGCATTGCCCTGGCCAACGGCGTCCGCTATGCCTACACGGGCAACGTCCACGACGAGGCGGGCGGCAGCACCTTCTGCCACAACTGCGGGGAGCGGCTCATCGGCCGCGACTGGTTTGAGCTGACGGCGTGGAACCTGACCGGCGACGGTCATTGTCGCCGCTGCGGGGCAGCCTGCGCCGGGGTGTTCGACGGGCCGCCGGGCGATTGGGGCGCGCGGCGGCAGCCGGTGCGGCCGGCGGAAATAGCCATCCGCTGAGCGGAAAGATTGGGGCGCTCAGGTAATAGAGCGCGGCAAGTGCGCCGGTATCATGCCGACCGGCCCGCGAAATCGGGGCGGGTAAAACAAGAGTCGGGAACCACACGAGCCAAAAGCGCTCGCGCGGTTCCCGACTCTCGATCTATTCAGTCCTAGAATCCGAAGTAAATGAAGGTATTCAGGATCGTCTCGAGCGCTTCCTCGTCGGCCGGGCCGGCCATCTGCACCTGGAGGATGACCAGGGTGCTTTGCGATTCCGGCTCCACGACGAGCACGAGGAACTTGCTGCCCGTCCCGCCACAGTTGGAGTAGGAGTCGTATGCGCCGGTGTAGAGATCGTCGCTGTAATCGGAGCGGCCGTCATAGGTGCAATCGTCGGACAGGTCGAACTGATCCAGGAAGGCAAGGGGGTCATACGTAGCGCGCAGCGATGTCGAGGCGGCCAGGAACGCGCCCGGCGTCGTCCAGTCATTGAAATAGCCATCGATGCTGGTCGAGGCGAGCAGCGAGGGGCCGGCTTCCTCGTCGTTATACGTCCACGGCGTGCCGTCGATGTCGCTCCACTCGACGGGAACCGACATTTGCAGCATGCCGGAGTCGTCGCGCAGGGAGACATACTCGCTGTAGCTCCCGCCGGTCGTGCCGCCGGATGTACCGCCGCTTGTGCTGCCGGTTGACTCTTCGCCACCCGTCTCGAGCGTGCGGACAACTTCCAGCGGGTCGCCGTTCACCTGCCCGGCCAGGATGGTGCCGTCGGCCAGCCGCAGCACCTCGATCGACATGGTGTCGGTCATATTGTGGCCGCGCAGGATGTCGCAGTAGGCCGACATGGTGCCGTCGGTCGCCAGCACCAGCCCTTCCATCGTGGTCAGGATGTCGCCCGCCTCGATGCCGGCCTTGTCGGCCGGGGAGCCGGATTCGACCGACGAGACCCAGATGCCGAAGATGCTCTCGCCGTCGCTCACGGCCTGGCCGTTGATGCCGATCGAGTTGACGTCTTTCCCGGCGCGCAGTTGCTCGATGACCGGCAGCGCTTCATCGCGGGAGATGGAGAAATACTGGTCGGTGCCGGAGCTGGAGGCGTAGTTTACGCCCACCACGCGGCCGTCGCTGTCCACCAGCGGGCCGCCGGAGTTGCCGGGGTTGATGGTGGCGTCGATCTCGATGACGTTGTCGACCGATGCCCAGTCGGTCTCGCCGTTGACCCGGGCCTTGGAGACGATGCCGCGCGTCAGGGTGAACTCCTCGTTGCCGAAGAAGGGGAAGCCGCCGACGTAGATATCGAGTCCGACGGGGATGTCGCCCTCATGCCATTGCAGCGCCGGGAAGCCGTCGCCCTCGATGTCGATGACGGCCAGGTCGGAGCACTCCGACACCCCCAGAATTTTGGCATTGCGCGGGGTATCCTCGCCTTCGACGAACACTTTCAGGAAGGCCGAGCCGGTGACGACGTGATTATTGGTGACCGCGATGCCCGACGGGTCGATGATGAAGCCCGATCCCTGCCCGGCGGCGTTGGTCATCTGGCCGAATTCGGGATCGAGAAAGCTGCCCTCGGCCTGGATGCGGATGGTCGCCGCGCGCACGCCCTCAAGGGTAGTGGCGAGGTCGCCCCCGCCCGTCGATTCTCCCGCCGGCGCTTGGGTGGCTGCCGGGGCGGCCGTCGGTTCGGCCTGAGCCTGGGCTACTTCGCCGTTCACCGTGATGTTGAGCGTCTGGGCCAATTCGTCGTTCAGGTATAGTTCAACCTTGTAGGTGCCGGGCGCCCATTGGCCGTCAGGCGACAGGTTGAAGGTGAGCGTCCCGCTGCCCGATGTGACGGAGGCTTCGTCGATGAGCGTGTTGGGCGGGGCCGCGCTGCCGACATCGACCGCGTACCAGACGGCTTTTGCGGTGGTATCGTCAGGCGCGTTTGCCAAATCGGCGATCAGGTAGAAGGTTTCACTGGGTTCAAAGGTTGTTGTGGGCTGATTCCCGTTCGGGTCACGGGCCAGGGTGGCGCTCTTGATGTTGGCGGTGCTGGCGCTGAATTCACAAGCCACCAGAGACAACAGCGCAAACAACAAGACGGTGACAGAACAGGCAATGCGACGTATCATCTCTCTTCTCCTTGGTGCTATTTTAAACAACGTGATCAGGCGCGATCCGGTGGGTTGAACGTGGGTAAATCATCCCACATCACGCTTGCGGTGTATCATAAACGAACAGGGCGCGCTGTGTAAATAGGCATGTAGCCATCCTGCAAAAACAGGGGGTCGAATGGACAAAAACAACCCGGTTGTCATGTTGTGCGGCAAGGTGTGGCATATCGTGGAGAGCGGCCGCGAGTCGGAAATGGGGGCGTGCGGCCGCGCGCTGCGCGAGCGCCGCGCCCACAGCCGGCTGCTCACCATCGGCCGCGAGAATGTGTGCCCGGTGTGCCTGAAGGCCATCGCGCGCGACGAGGCGGGCGACCCGGCGACGGACGAACTTTCGAACCGTTGAGGGCGGGCGATCGGCGGTCATGTCGCGGCGCGGCAGGCTCCAGACCGTTATCACTCCTTTTTCACTTGCTATTTGGTCGATGTTGTTGTATTATTTCAACAATTCCGCGCGGGTTGCCGCCGGAATCACCGCCATATCCGGGCATTGGGAGGTCCAATCAGGTATAGGTGGCACGACAGATCGACATCAAGGGAATTCGCGACGGTCTATTGATCCGGGTTAGTGACAACCCGGAATTTCCCGTTTACGAGCGTCTGCGGCGTGAGCTGGACCAGAAGCGCGAATTTCTGCAGGGCGGCCGGATCGCCGTGGAGATCGGCCGGAGGCCCATGAACAGCGAGCAATTGACCGGGTTGCAGGAGATATTCGGCGAATATGACCTGACCTTGTGGGCGTTGATCGCCGACGACGGCGAGACGCGCGAGACGGCGCGGACGCTGGGGCTGGCGACCCGCCTGTCGGGCAGCGCCACGGACCTGGACGGCAACGCGCTGGGCAAGCGCGAGGCGCAGCCCGCCAACGGCGATGCGGCCGCCAATCGCCCGCCGCCGCCGGCCAACGCGCTGCTGTTGCGCGAGACGGTGCGGTCGGGCCGGTCCGTGTGGCACGAGGGGCACGTGGTCGTGTTGGGCGACGTGAATCCCGGCGCGGAGGTGATCGCCACGGGCAACGTGGTGGTCTGGGGCCGGTTGCGCGGGCTGGTGCATGCCGGGGCGGGCGGCGACGCGGCGGCGGTCATTTGCGCCCTCGATCTGAACCCGACGCAGCTGCGCATCGCTGACCAGATCGCCGTGGCCCCCAACGACGGCCGCGGCGCGCCCATTCCGGAGCAGGCGACGATCCGCGACGGGCGGATCGTGGCCGAGCCGTGGCGACATTAGATCATTGACCCCCGCCGCGATGAGTGCCGCGGCGGCGAGATGTAGTTGATTCGGAAGGAAGAATCATATGAGTGCACAAGTCCTGACAGTTACCTCCGGCAAAGGGGGCGTGGGGAAGACGACGGTGACGGCCAATCTGGCGTCGGCGCTGGCCATGCTGGGCAAGCGCGTGACGGCCATCGACGGCGACATCGGTTTGCGCAACCTCGACGTGGTCATGGGTCTGGAGAACCGCATTGTCTATGACCTGGTGGATGTGGTCGAGGGGCGTTGCCGGTTGCGCCAGGCGATGATCAAGGACAAGCGGCAGGCGGAGCTGTATCTGATTCCGGCGGCGCAGACGCGGGACAAGACGGCCGTCAGCCCATCAGACATGGTGCTCATTTGCGACCAGCTGCGCGAGGAGATGGACTATATCGTCATCGACTCGCCGGCGGGCATCGAGCGTGGCTTTCGCAACGCCGTGGCCCCGGCCGACAAGGTGCTCATCGTCACCAACCCGGAGGTGTCGGCCGTGCGCGACGCCGACCGCATCATCGGCCTGATCGAGGCCGAGGAGAAGGGGCCGGGGCAGCTCATTCTGAACCGGGTCAAGCCGGCGATGGTCAGCCGCGGCGATATGCTCTCGGTGGAGGACGTTCTCGATATTCTGGCCGTTGAGTTGCTGGGCGTCATCCCGGAGGACGAGCGCATTCTGGTGGCCAGCAATCAGGGTTTGCCGCTGGTGATGCACGGCGTGAACGGGGCCAGCGCGGGCGAGGCGTTCCGCAACGTGGCCCGGCGGCTGGAGGGGGAGGATGTGCCGTTTCTGGAACTGGTTCAGAAACAGACGTTCATGTCGCGCCTGAAGTCGTTTATGGGCGGCAATTCGTGAACCGGATCGCGCGCGGGGGACAATGGCACCGGAGTGCCTGACAACGAGCGAAGGGGCGTGATATGAGTTGGCTCGATCGATTGCTAGGGAAAAATGAAACCAGCGGCCAGACGGCCAAGCAGCGGTTGCAGATGGTCCTCATCCACGATCGCGCCGATTTGCCGCCGGGGCTTCTGGAAGTGATCAAGGACGATATCATCGCCGTCATTGCCAAGCATACGGCGATCGACACAGCCAAGGTGGAAGTCCATCTTGAGCAGGACACGAACGAGAACCGGCTGGTGGCGGAGATACCGCTGCTGACGGCCCGGGCGCGGAAGAACGGGGCGGGGGGGAAGTAGATCAGTGGGTCAGTAGATTTAATTCGGAATAGGCATACCAGGTAGATCGCCTTGCCCTGGAAATACGATCAATGGACGAAGCGGCTCCTGATTTGATGATTTGCCAAGAGACTAACCGCGATTGCCCGAGTGGCGTCGACTTGAAGATGGTTCCGGTCTGTTTGCGTCAACGCTTCATAGCGACGCATCCGCAGCAGGTTGTGCTCGGCGATGACCCGCACTCTAGTGAAGGTCGTGTTATAGTGGACATCGGCTTCCGGGCGAGGCTTTCTGCAGGGGTGGGCGCCAAGTCCCCGGGGAAGCAGCTGCTCGAGGCTGACGTAAGCCAAATCACCCAGGGTGCCAACCTCGACCGGCAAGCCGTCGATAAGGCTCGATTGTTTGAGCAAGGTCATATTCGCTCTGGGACCGGGCACGCTTCCAGCGACATCGACGATGTGGCCGGTATAGCCATCAACCGTTACCTGACTCTCGAGGGTGCGGCACTACTTCTCTCCGCTGTCGTTGCTGTCAGCTTCCGAACGACCCTTAGGACGTTGCACCGTCTGCTCAAAGGTGTTGATGACCCCGGCCAACTCAGGCACATCCTGCAACAGGCTGTCCATGGTGCGGCCCCGCTTCCGTCTCGGGTTAGGCAGTCGCATCGTCACCCGACCCGCCACCTCCAGAACCGGCAATACCTGGTGGATGTATCGTCCCGCCATCGAATCGCTGTCGCCAAACAAGCAGTCCAACGCCGAGTGGTTGGGATGATCGTACAGCCACACCACGCTCAGTCACAACCGCTTGACCATCGACAGCGTGGGGTTGCGGCCACCACCCGGTTCGCGCTGTCGGAGTGGGTGCTCCTGGTTCAACCGCTGGCGGCCGCCCTCAGCCAGTTGGGAGAGAATCTCGTCGGCCAGCCTGTCAAATACGCCGTCACTCAAACCGGTCATGGAGCGGAATACTTGTGGATGACGTGGGAGGTGATCGTATTGAAAGATGATGACCCTGAGTTTAACTGCTTGATGTGCTGAACTGAAGTAAATCTACTGAACACAGACCACTGATCACCCACTTGACAACCAACACCGGCCTCATCATTAAAGCCCAGAGCGGCTTCTTCACCGTCCAGCCTGACGACGGCGGAGAAGTGGTGGTTTGCCGGATTCCCGGCCGCCTGAAGCAGGAACGGCAGCGCACCGACATCGCCGCCGTAGGTGACCGGGTGACGTTCTCCCTCAGCGCCGACGGAACCGGCCTCATCCAGTCCGTCGCCGCGCGCGTGTCCGCCCTGTCGCGCACCCGCGTGGTCGCCCATGACCAGCGCACCCGGCAAACCGACCGCGAGCAGGTGCTGGTCGCCAATCCCGATCAGGTCATCTTCGTCTTCTCCGTCCGCAACCCCGCCTTCAGCCCGCGCAAACTGGATCGCTTTCTCATCATCGCCGAGATGAACCACCTGCCGGCCGTCATCTGCGCCAACAAGGTCGATCTGGTCGACCCCGGCGAGGCGCGCGCGATGTTTCGCCTCTATGAGGACATCGGCTACCCTGTCATCCACACCAGCACCATCACCGGCGAGGGGATCGACGAACTGCGCGAGCGGCTGCGCGGCCGCATCTCCGTGCTCAGCGGGTCGTCGGGCGTGGGCAAGTCCAGCCTGCTCAACGCCGTGCAGGCCGGGTTGGGGTTGCGCGTGAAGCAGGTCAGCGACGCCACCGGCAAGGGAATGCACACCACCCGCCACGTCGAGCTCATCCCGTTGAACCTCGGCGACGACACCGGCGGCTACGTGGCCGACACGCCGGGCATCCGCGGCGTGGCCCTTTTCGACCTGGAGCCGGGCGAACTCGACGCCTACTTCCGGGAGATCGCCCCCCTGGTGGAGCATTGCGCCTTCAGCGATTGCACCCACACCCACGAGCCGAATTGCGCCGTGCGCGCCGCCGTGGAAGACGGCCGCGTCTCCTTCGAGCGCTATGACAGCTATTTACGGTTGCGCGAAGAACAACAAGAACTGGAAGACAAACGGTATTGAGCCGGGCGGAAGCGGCCGCGCCTAGCCGAACTCCTGCTTGCGCTGGCGCATCAGCACCGACTCCACAACGCCGATCGCCAGAAATAGCGTGATGAGCGAGCTGCCGCCGTAGCTGACGAATGGCAGCGTGAGGCCGGTGACGGGCAGCACGCGCACATTCATGCCCACGTTGACCGCCGTCTGGAAGAACAGGATGGCGGCAATCCCGGCACAGATCAACTTCCCGGCCGGATCGGGACTCAAGGAGGCCGCACGTAGAATCCGCCACAGGATAATGCCCATGAGGCCGAGCACCACGGCCGACCCAAACAACAGCCCCATCTCCTCGGTCAACATGGAAAAGATGAAGTCCGTGTGCTGGGCGCGCAGAAAGCCGAGCTGACTCTGCGTCCCTTGCAGATAGCCCTTGCCAAAAAGCCCGCCGGAACCGATGCTGATCTCGGCCTGATCGATATTGAAGACGTCATCACTGCTGGCCTCTTCGGGGTTCAGGAAGGTCGTGATGCGCCCTCGCTGATAGTCGGCCAGCAAGGGGAAGACGGCCAGACCCACCATCAGACCCATAGCTCCCAGCATCATGAAATGCCGCAACGGCAGCCCGGCCACCCAGATCATGACAAACCAGATGAACATGAACAGGATCGTCATGCCCAGATTGGGCTGGATGAAGATGAGACCGACCGGAATGGCGAAATAGACCAGGGTGATGAGCGTGTTGCCGAAACGATTGATGAGGTGTCGCCGGTTGGCCAGGAATTGGCCGAAGGTGATGGCGATAAAGATGCGGCCGAACTCCGACGGCTGAATCTGGAACGACGGCGTGATCTGAATCCACCGCCGCGCGTCATTATTGACCTGGCCGGTGACGATCACCAGCACCAGCAGCCCCACCAGTCCGGCATAAATCCACCAGTGCGACGAGGTGAGGATGCGATAGTCGATTGCCGCCGTAACCAGCAGGATGATCAGCCCCAGAGTGGCCCAGATGAGTTGTTGACGGGGATAGGATTCAAAGGCCGGCGCGCCGGTGATGGCGCTGCGGATCATCAGGATGCCGTAGCCGGTGAGCAGCATCACCGCGGCCAACAGCCACACATCAAAAAAGCGCCAAACGGATGTTTTCGACAGCATCGCCCATCATTGTAGCCCGCGCCACAGAGAGGAACCACAGGATTTCACCGATTACACAGCTTGTCTATCAAGTCCTGAAATAAGTTGAGGTCAAGTCACTGAATACTGAGCCATTACGCTACGTGTCCTATCGTCGTAAGTTTTTAATAACATGGAATCGGTAATCACAGGCGGGATCATCCTGATGAGACATCACCTTTTTAGCCATTGCGAACAAATCTTCGATCCAGTCTTCCAAATGATTGGCGCGAGCCAAGTCTATTAGGTAGCGCCAGAAACTCTCGATGAGGCCGAGCTCTGAACAACACGGCGGCAGGCAGATAATTACCACACATGGAAAAGTCATACCCGAATGCCTGGGCCTGGGGCCCGTTCTCGAGAGCTGCTTCGACGGCCTGCAGGTATTCCTCTCCGGTTATGGGTGGTCGGCAGCTGCGTGGTTTAGCCTGTAATCCCTCAATTCCGTCTCGCTGTCAGCGGGTGGACGAATCGTAGATAGTGGGAATGCTGACGGCCTGCATTTGAACGATTTCTTTGGATTTAAATCCTAAATGGAGGAGACGAATGATTGTGCATCTTTGTCGAACTTCTGGCCGTTTATCGCACGAATAGCGGCTTCAATCGCTTTAAGTTCCTGTTTATTCAGGTGGTAGTCTCTGACTTTTGCCATGCCGGGTGTTTACCGTACTAGTTTAAGGACTTACGATCAGTTCCGCCGCCACTCGTCGAATTGGCGCGAACGCTCGGCGCGATACGTCTGGAGAACCGTCTGCATGTCAGCCCAGGTCGCTGGCCAGCGAGCAGGCTCGAACAGGGCCAGCATCTCCCCGGTGACGGGGGTTAGTCGCCCTGCCAGATCGCTCAACGCTTCGCTTTGGCTCAGGCCGGGCCGCGCCTGGTCGGCCGCGAAATCAACCGGCGGGCGGGTAAGATAGGTCGACACATCGTCCAGTGTGACCTGGCCGGCCTGCATCTGCGTCGCGGCCGGCCAGACCAGCGCCTGCCACTCTCCCTGGCGCATGGTGTACTGGATAATCAGATGGGGATGCTCGTATCGAACCATCGTCATATCTCCCGAACGTTGGGGAGGCCCGGCGACAAAGGCATGATCATCCGTCAGGAAGCAAAAATCACGCTCAACTTGATCCAGCAGATCTTGGTTATCATTGGTCATGGATGTATTCCCACAAGAGCGGATCATCTTACGCATCTTCCGGGTAAGTGAATTCCAGGTCGAAGCGGCCGTCCCGTTGCACCGTGAATTGCGCCTTGACCCACGGCACCTGGCCCGGTTTGCGGAGGCGACGGCGCAGCTCGTCGAAGGCGAGATACAACTCCGCACCGGCAGCGAAATCGCGGATGCTGTCCGGCGCGACTGCCGGCACGTAAACGCCGAAGGTCAGGCCATGATCCTCTTCCTCGATCTCGGCATAGGCTGTGGCGCTGAGCCATGCTTCCGGGATGGCGCCGGCGATGAATTGCCCGATGACCTGATAGATCTCCTCAGTAGGCGTATCGGTCAGATCAGAGAAACTCCTTTCGCTCATCATAGCAACTCTCCGATGACGATGGCGCCATTGCGCGTCCCAGGTGTTTTTCTGAGCGATGT
>JAHDWL010000042.1:0-16607 GCA_023384355.1 Anaerolineae bacterium | reverse complement strand
ACTCTCCGATGACGATGGCGCCATTGCGCGTCCCAGGTGTTTTTCTGAGCGATGTGTTCTGATCGAGACTGATCACCTGATATCGCCGGTTGCCCATCGTTAAGACCTTGCCCTTGCAGACGCGGTCCGGGGCGACACTGACACGGGCCAACAGTTCGAGTCGCTCGTGGTCTTCGTCATCGGTGAACCGCTGGAACGACACCCATTCCCAATTCCCAATTCCCAATCCCCAATCCCCAATTCCTAATTCCTAATTCCTAATCCCCCCAGCGCCGCCCGCGTAGACTCATACCCCTCATGGTGCACGCCCTGGATCCCCAGCCCGCGCGCCACCTGCACGAACATCGGCCGGTCGTCGATATAGATCACCCGCTCGGCCGGCACCTGCGCCACGTCCAGCGCCAGGCGAAAGATATCGGCGTCCGGCTTGCGGAAGTGGACGAAGGCCGAGAAGATGAAGAAGTCCACGAACGCCCGCAGCCCGAACGCCTCGACCCGGTGGACGGCCAGCTCCCGCCCCTCGTTGCTGACCACGGCCACCTTCAGGCCATGACGCGCCTTCAGCTCGCTGATCAGGGCGATCATGTCGTCGAACGGCTGTGACTGGGCCATCATGAACGCGCGGAAATCCTGCCGCGTGAACGGCCGCGGCTCGTAGAACACGATCCGGTCGAGGTAATCGTCCAGGCTCAGCTTCCCGCTCTCATAGGTATCGAACGTCAGGTGGTGGCGCTCATCCATCTCGGCCTGGTCAAGGCCAAAGGCGGCCGCCGCCCGCCGGCGGATCGTGTGGTCCCAGCCGTTGGTGCCCAGCACGCCGCCGACGTCGAGGAACAGGGTGGAGATCGTTGGGGTAGTCATGGCCGGGATTCTAGTCCCTTTTCCGGCCGGGGGCAGCAATTGGCCGCGAGACGTCGGGGGGAATACGGCCGTGTAGCGTCGTCCGGGGCAATTTTTGGGGCGCTCGCCGCCCCCCGGCCGGGGCCGGCGTGTGCTTTACTGTCACTATTCGGCCGGGAGTTAATCAGCAGGGCGATCGGAAACCGGCGCTCCGCCCGGCCCAAAGGAGATATGAGATGAAAATGTCATTGACTAACCTGGTTCTGTATGGCGTGGCCATGGCGATGGGCGTGGCCGTCATCGTCACCAACATCCTCGGCCCGCTGTCTCCGTCCTCGGCCTTCAACATGCTGGGGATGGGCGTGGCTGCGCTGGGCCTCGCTGCCCTGCGTCGGGAATCATGAGCGCCGGCCGGGATGCGACTGCCGGCCCGACTGTATATACTGTATATAAAGGAAGGGGCCCAAATGAACACAATTCTCGCGCCGTTGCGCCGCTATCCACTGGCGGCGGGCATCATCCTGATGTTCGCCCTGACATGGCCCATCGATCTGGCCTATGGGGGGCGGCTGCCGTTCCGGGTGCCGTTTGCCCTCTACCTGTTCCTGGGCTGGGGGATCGTGGTCGCCGCCCTGTTCATGACCTGGGTGACGGCCGGGCGGGCGGGCGTGGTCGCCCTGCTGCGGCGGTTCCTGATCTGGCGCGTTGGATGGCGCTGGTACGCGGTCGCCCTGGGGCTATACCCGGCGCTGTTCCTCGTCGCGCTGGGGCTGAACGCCGTCCGCACGGGCGCGCCGGTCGCGTTCGACCAGACGATGGCCGTCCGGTTCTTCGGCCAATCGGCCGGCCTGCTGCTGTTCGTGGTGCCCTTCTTTTTGTTCGAGGCGATCGCCAACGGGGAAGAGATCGGCTGGCGGGGCTATGTGCTGCCCCGCGTGCTGGCGCGGCACAGCGCGCTGGTCGCCGCCCTGATCGTCGGGGTCATCTGGGGCGCGTGGCATTTACCCAAGTACATCAACCCTTTCGGTGGTGTGGCTTTCGGCCTGGTGATGGTCAAGGCAGCCGGCGATTCGGTGCTGTTCACGTGGCTCTATAACAACACGCGCGGCAGCCTGCTGCTGGCCGTGCTGTTTCATGCCGCGGGCAACACCGCCGGGTTCTTTCTGCTGCCCGCGCCCGAGGTGGCCGGCCGCGAGCCGCTGTTGGCGCTCATCGCCGGGCTGGTCGTGCTGGTCGCGGCCGCGGTCACGCTTGCCTTTGGGCCTGAGCGCCTGTCGCGCGCGGAGAACGCGCGAACGTCACGAACAGATGCCGGAGACGTGCATCGATCGATGCTCTAGTTACCCGCGAGCCGACGCCATCACCGTTTCGATTGGGTAAATTACCCCATCCGGCCCGGCGTAGGGGGCCAGATCGGTGGTCACGTCCTCGATGAGCGCCTCGGCGACTTCCGGCTCAACCTGTAGACCCATTAATGCCGCGTAGCCACGTACATACCGGTCCGGGGTGGGAAGCCGGCACTCACTCATCTCCCAATGCGTGTCGATGTCCCGGAACCCGGCCGCGCCCAGCAACCCGGCAACCTCATCCTTGTTCGCCAGCACGTGCTGGAAATGAAACCCGGCGGCCGCATCGGGGCCAAGACGACGCGACCATGCGGCCGCCACTGCCATCTGACTGGGACAATGCTCCATGCGCCCCCAGACCAGACCCACAAACCGACCGCCGGGAGCCAACACCCGCCGCATCTCGCGCAGCGCCGCCACCCGATCGGGGAAAAACATCAGGCCCAATTGGCAGCCGACGACGTCGAAGGATGTGTCGTCGAACGGGAGGGCGTCGGCCGAACCCTCGCGCCATTCGACGGTGCCGGCGTTTTGCTTGCGGCGAGCCACGGCCAGCATGTCGGGATTGATATCCAGACCGGACACACGACCGTGCGGGCCGACTCGATCCGCGGCGTGCAGCGCCCAGACGCCCGTGCCGCAGGCGATGTCGAGCGCTCGCTCGCCCGGCTGCGGATCAGCCAGATCCACTAGCCGGAGCGCCCATGTGTTCAACATGGCCGGGACGAAGATGTCGTCATAGATCTCCCACGTCGATCCGTCGATTCCCCATTGATAGAAGTTGGTCACGTTCCCCTCCGTTATGAAGCCGTGTGCTACATGGGCGAACTGTCCGCTTCCTCCGCGTTATCCCGGGGCGACCGCCGGGCAAACAGGCGGTCGCCCATTTGCCGGGAGACTTAGTTCGGAAACGGCCGCAAGGCAAACCCTGCCTCTTGCCACCCCTGCACGCCGCCTTCGAGGAAGCCGACGTTGCTGAAGTCCATGTCATGCAACAACTTGCCGCCCATCGCCCCCAGCGGACCGAGGATGCAGGTCGTGATGATCGGCCGGGCGCGGTTGCCCAACCGCGGGTCCCGCCAATCTTCCGGCACGCCTTGATCGGCCATATAGGTCAACGCGCCGTAAGAGATGTTGACCGCGCCGGGCACGGTTCCGGTTTGGGCGATGTCGGCCGCGTCACGCACGTCGATGAGCAGCAGATCGGGTTCATCGCTCAGGCGGTGATGGACGGTGGCCGGCTCGATTGCTGGAACGGCCGCCATCGCGCTCGCCACCATGCGGTTGAAGGTCAGCGGGCCGTCGTCCGGCCCGTTGACCCGATCGCCTACCGGCGCTCGCGTGATCGCGGAGTGCTCCGGCATATAGTCGAAGCCCATCACTCTCAAGTCAGTCCACAGGGGAAATTGGCGCAGATCGGCCATGATCGGGCCAGTAACATAATCGTTGTATGTGGCCTCATCGGCAAACAGATATATTCCGCCCGCCTCGCCACGCTCTTCATCGTTTAGGAATATCTTCCAGCGCACGCCGGGCAGCCCGGCGAAGAAATGCGCCGCCTCTACGGGGTTTTGTTGCCAGAACTCATCGCCGGGTACCGAAAGCCGGCCGACGACTACCAGTATCTTCTCAGCCATCACAAGCTCCTTTATTCGGTTGTCTTTTGTAGTGATATAGTTTTTTTGGCACCGGCCCATGAATCATGGGGCAAGGCGGATGGGGCATGACCGCAAGGGCCGTCCGCCCTCAGTTGGGAACATCGCGCCCGTCGCGCGGGCGCATTCGGCCTGCTTCGTCGCCCGCCCCGTCGCATTCGGCGTGCATCAGGCGTTCGATAACAGCCCACTTTACCATGGATGCGGGCTTTTTTCTTTGCAAAAATGCAAATAACAGGAGGGAAAACCTGGCGGGCGGCAATAAAGTATCACAATACCGCGCGGGAAGAACGCCGGCCCGCCAGGAGGAGGGGTATGATCCTAGCCGCCGGCAATCGCCCCGATGATGCGGAACGGCTCCGCGCCGGAGACGACGGCCTCCGGCAGCGGCGCGTCGGGCGACTCATGCGAGAGGTCTTCCCTGTCGGCGAAGAAGCGCAGGTAGGCGCGTCGCTTGCCGGTGGCGTAGTCGCGGATGGTGCCGCGCAGCATGGGGTAGCGCGCCTCCAGCGTGTCGAGCACCGCTCGCTGCGTCACCGGCGGGGCGACGTCCAGCGTCACCTCCGCGCCCGTGCCGGCCAGGTTGCGCAGGTGGTGGGGGATGACGACGCGGATCACGGCAGCGTCTGCACTTCCACCGACAGCACCGCCGGCAGGTCGTGGACGATGGCCCGCCAGTTGTCCCCCGCGTCGGCCGAGGCGTAGACCTGCCCGCCGGTCGTGCCGAAGTAGATGCCGCACGAGTCGAGGTTGTCCACGGCCATCGCGTCGCGCAGCACGTTAACGTAGCAGTCGGCCTGCGGCAGCCCGTTGGTCAGCGCCTCCCACTCGTTGCCGCCGCTGCGGCTGCGATAGACGCGCAGCTTGCCCTCCGGCGGGTAATGCTCCGAGTCGCTCTTGATGGGCACGACGTAGATCGTCTCCGGCTCGTGGGCGTGGACATCGACGACGAAGCCGAAGTCGCTGGGCAGGTTGCCGCTGACCTCGTGCCAGTTGTCGCCGGCGTCGTCGCTGCGCAGCACGTCCCAATGCTTCTGCATGAACAGGGTGTTGGGCCGCGACGGGTGCATGGCGATGCGGTGGACGCAGTGGCCCACCTCGGCCGCGGCGTCGGGGATGTAGTCGGAGTGCAGGCCGCGATTGATGGGCTTCCACGTCCGGCCGCTGTCGTCGCTGCGGAACGCGCCCGCGGCCGAGATGGCGACGTAGAGGCGATTGGGGTCAACCGGGTCGAGCAGGATGGTGTGCAGACAGAAGCCGCCGCCGCCCGTCTGCCAGATGCCGGCCGTGTCGTGGCGGCGCAGGCCGGGAAGCTCCTGCCAGGTCATCCCGCCGTCGGCCGAGCGGAAGATGGCCGCGTCCTCGACCCCGGCGTAGACGACGTTGGGGTCGTGCAATGATGGCTCCAGATGCCAGACGCGCCGGAAATCCCACGGGTGGGCCGTCCCGTCATACCATTGATGCGTGCCGGTCGCGCCCTCATAGGCGAACTCGTTGCCCACGGGTTGCCACGTCCGGCCGCCGTCGTCCGACCGGTGGATGACCTGGCCGAACCAGTCGCTGGCCTGCGAGGCGTAGATGCGATTGGGGTCTGCGGGGGAACCCTTGAGATGATAGATCTCCAGACCGCCGAAGTGGGGGCCGTCAATGTGCCAATTGTCGCGCCTCTCGTCCGACGTCAGGATAAAAGCGCCCTTGCGGGTGCCGACCAGAACTCTTACGCCGCTCATCTGTCACGCTCCTTCTCGTGCTGCGAGGTAATCAACGATAGAAAGATCGCCCAACGGGTCGTTGGAAAACCGACGCCCGGCAAGCCGGTCATCAGGCAATATGATAGAACAGGTATTCTATTTAGTCAACCCCCGGTTTCGGGGCGGGTAGGCCCTCGTCACCTGTCGACGTTGATCAGGCTGTACCACGCCCACTCCCTGAGCGCGGCGAACGTGCCGAAGAGCCGCCGGTCGACGCGCTGCAGCCGGGCGTGGAGCCGCCGGAACAGCGATTCGCCGCCGGGGAGAAGCCGGAACACATACCCCAGCGGGGCCAGCAGGAAATACTCCCTGATCTCGACCCGGCTGAAATGGTCGCCGAACTGCCGCAATTCGCTGAAGGTCAGGGGGTGCTCGTCCCTGGTGCGCCATTGCGGCGTCAGCCAACGGCCCAGCATGATCAGCGGGTGGCCGGCCATCGGCTCGGCAAAGGTCGCCCGGCCGCCCGGCTTCAGCAGCCGCTTGATCTCCTCGGCCGCCATGTCGATGTCGAGGTGGTGGATGATCGCCTTGCCGTAGATGCTGCCGAACGAGCGCGCGGCGAAAGGCGACTCCTCGGCGTTGGCCTGGACGAAAAAGACCGGCGCGTCGGGCGCCCACTCGCGCAGGCGCTCCCGCGTGCGGCTCAACTGGGCGTAGGACAGGTCGGTGCTGATGACCAGCAGCCCGCGCTCCGCCAGTTGAAGCGTCTCCTTGCCCTCGCCGCAACCCATTTCCAGCGCGACGTCGCCCGGCGGCGTCCGCAGGAAGGCGAAGCCGTCGCCCACAACGGCGTCAAACGCCGGCGGGTCGTAGAGGAACGTGTCGAGAGAGATGCGGCGGTGGGCTTCCTGTTCGTGCCACGCCAGTTCGCTGGCGATGACCGACTTGCGGGACTCATTCGTTGGGTTACTCTGGCTCATAGACCTCCGGGGCCTGTACTGTTACGTCGCTTCGCCAACCGCCGCGATCCCGGCCGGGATTGCCGAAGCGGGATCGGCGAAACCGGGTTTCTACCACGAAACCCGGTTTCCATCGAATGAGGGTTGCAACTATCTGAACGAGCTGCGGCCGACGATCGTCGTCGCGCTCGACACCGTGAACGTGGTGTACTCCGTGCCGGGCGTATACGTCCCGCCGGTATACAGGCCGTCGGTGACCGTGCCGGTTGAGCTGCCGCCATAGAAGAGAGTATAGTCGCCGTTGACCAGTTCGGGCGAGGAAAAGGCGATAGATTGATACTCCTTGCTCGGCGCGAAGGTCAGGATGCTCTCGCCCGATTCGTTCTGGATGTTGATCAGCGTCCCGCCGGGCAGCGTGCCGCTCAGATTGATCAGCACCGAGTTCTGCGTCGACGTGCTGCCGGGGGCTTGGGCCATGCCGGCGCTGCCCGCGGCGACGAAGAGGCCGCCGCTGATGTTGAAGGTCGCGTCATAATCCAGCGCGCCGTTGCCCGAGGTCGTCGGGCCATGCACCAGAACGACCCCGTCGGTCATCACGATGGCCCCGTTGACGTCGATCCCGTCGCCTGCGGCGTTGACCACGATATACCCGCCGTTGATGTAGAGATAGAAGCTGCCGGTGTAGGTCGTCGCGCCTTGCGACTGGCCCGGCCTTCCACCTGGTCCGCCCGGCCCGCCAGGTCCGCCCATCGTGTCCGAGCCGTCGCCCTCGCCGGACACGTTGATCCCGTCGTCCCCGGCCACGACGTTGATGTTGCCGTCATTGATGGTGATCACCCCGCCTTCGATGCCCTCGTTTGATTCGGTGATGGCGATGTCGCCGTTGTTGATGGTCACCGTCAAGTCGGCGTGGATGCCGTCGTCGCCGCTGGCGATGGTGAACGTCCCGCCGTTGATGGTGATGTGGACGTTGGAATGGATGCCGTCATCGGCCGCGTCGATGGTGAACGTCCCGCCGTCGATCAACACGTTCGCCGCGCCCTTAATGCCCTTGGCCGAGGCGTCGTCGGCGAGGACCGCGCCGCTGCCGCCGCCGGCGACCAGCGTGAACTCGCCGCCGGTCACCAGGACGTCCGTCTCGGCGGCGATGGCGTCGCCGCCGGCGGTGACGGTGATCGTGCCGCCTTCGATGGCGATGTAGCCCAGCTCGGCATCATCCTCGTTGTCGGATTTCAACCCGTCGCCCCCGGCCTCGACGGTGATCGTGCCGTCGCGGATTAACAGGTAATCCTTGCCGCGGATGCCGTCATCCACGGCGGTGACGGTGATGTTGCCGCTCTCGATGGTCAGGCTGTCGTCGCTGGTGATGGCGTCATTATAGTTACCCGTCACGGTCAGCGAGCCGTTGCCGTTGATGGTCAGGTCGTCGTTGCTGAAGATTGTGCCGCTGGGTTCCTCTGCCTCGGCGTCGGCGAAGATGTAACTCGCGCCGTCCGTCAGGCTGTTGGCGCTGTTGTCGGCCAGCACGATGATCGCTGATTCGGCGTTGGCGATGTAGATCGGCGCGCTGGTTGTGGAGGTGATGTCCACGCCGTTCAGAATGAGCGTGACCGGGTCTTCGTCCGCGGTGTCGACGATGATCTGGCCGTCGTCGAGCGTGCCGCTCAGGGTGTAGGTTCCGGCGGCGGCGATCGTCACCATGCTGCCGTCGATGCTCACGCCGGCCCCGTCGCTGGTGATGCTGTCGCCGTTGAGGGCGATGGCCACTGCCCCGGTTGTATCCGTCGCCACCACGGCAACGCTTTGCGTCTGCTCCATCCCGGCCAGCGCTGCGCCGGCGCTCGTCCCGGCTTCCGGCACGGCGGTGGCGCTGCTCTGGCTGATGACGTCGGCAATTGACGTGGTCGAAGTGCCGGCGGTCGTGGAATCAGCGACCGTCGCGGTGGTCGTGGTGGTCGTTCCGACGCATCCCGCCAGCGCCAGCAACATCACGACGCTCATGATTAAAATGATAATACCCTTCTTGTTCATAATATTACTCCTGCACCGGCTCGTGCCGGATTTTCAACAAATTCCGCCGGTTGTCCCGCTCCAACTTTACTGCGCGGCGGGTTTCAGCGGCCGGTATCTGATTTATAAAACAAGAAGGTTCAGAAATTGTTAAGGGAATGTCAGAGGTGTGATCGACATGTGAATTTGTTCATGAGACGGCATCATCGCAAACCCATATCTCGCAGGACTTCCATCATCAGGTCGGGGCGGTCGGTCATAATGCCGTCGATGCCCCACTCGATGTATTGGCGCATCAGGGCGGGGTCGTCCACCGTCCACGGCTCCACGCGCAGGTTGGCGGCCCGCGCCCGGCGGATGAAGCCCGGCGTGACGATCGGGATGTTGTAGGAATCTTTCGGGTCGTAGGGCGGTTGCAGCGCCTCGTAATCCGGCCGGATCAACCCGCTCAGGAAAATCTTGCTCAGCAAGACGAATTTGGTCATCTCGCTGCGCGACGCCGACGTGGCCACTTCGGGGCACGCCGCGCGGAAATCGCGCATGGCTTCGTCGTGGAAGGAGGCGATAAGCACCTTGTCCTGCATGTCGTGCTGCCGGATGAGGGCGCACAGCGGTTCCTGGATGGGGTTTTCCGTCAGCTTGATCTCGATGACGTAACGCATTTGCGGGAACTTCCGGAAGACCTCCTCCAGCGAAGGCACCTGGATGCCCTGCCCGCGATAGGGGAACGTAGCGCCGTCGTCCCGGCTCCAGTCGTAGGCCGCGTCCAGCTGTTTGAGTTCCGCCAGGGTCATGTCCTCGATGAGACCTGTGCCGTCGGTGGTGCGGTCTACCGCTTCGTCGTGCATCAGCACGATCTGGTTGTCCCTGGTGATGTGGGCGTCCGTCTCCAGCACGTCGACGCCGAGGGCGACGGCCTGCTCGAAGGCGTAGAGCGTATTGCCGGGCCAGACGTTGTCGCCGCCCTGGTGGGCGATCAACTGCGTGCCGGTGACGCCGGCGTAATAGGGGTGCTGCGGCGCGCCGGGGATGAGAAACAGCGCCAGCAGCAAGGCGAACAAGGCCAGCGCCAGGACAATGATTTCCCATTTCCGTTTCATGAATGATTTCCCTCGATGAAAGCTGTTCCGGTCGGGATTTCACCCGAACAGGTGAAGTATAGCGGCTATTGCCGGTTGCCGGAATGGTTGTGGGGAGGCTTGGTCGGTGGCCCGGCGGCGCAAGACAATTCTGTCCGGTAATAAGCTGCGAAAAGGAAGCAGGCGCTGGTCATGCCGCTCCCCAATCGTCTCCTTGCCTCCCAATTTTTCTTCTGCTACCATATCCCCCGTTCGGGGGCGAGCTGCTTGTACAATCGCATAGTTCGGCCGTACTGCATCGAGGTAATCAACCATGAAAAGAAGGCCTGTCCCTGTCACGTTCGCGGCGCTGTTTGTCGTCGCCCTTTTGTTCTCCTTTCTGTCCCGCCCCGGCCCCGCCACGGCACAGATCGCGCCGTCGCTCATCGACCGCGCCGGCGGCGCGTATAACGGCGTCGAAGTCACGCTGGAAGCCGGCGCCGCCCCCGCTCCCGGCGGCCTCGTCACGCTCACCCTGACCGCCCGCCCGTTGCGCGCCGCGCCCAACCTCTACGTCCAGTGGGAATTGCCCGACGGCGGCGAGCTGCTCGGAGGCCCGGCCGATGACTCGCTCGGCCCGGTCGGCGCGGGGCAAAGCGCCACCAGCGTCCGGCAGGCGCGTTTCCCCGACGGCGTCCATCAGGTCAGCGCCAAGGCCTACTACTTCCCCAACCACGCCACCTCTCTGGCCGCGCTGGGCGTCCTGTTCTTCAACGTGCGCGCGGACAACCCGACCGCCACGACCCTCGACCCGCGCACGCCCGTCTACGCGCCGCCGCCCGTCAAAACCACCATCGATAAATCCCGCCTGGCGACGACCGGCGCGACCGACCGCGCCGCCGACGGCTGTTTCAACGTCCACGGCATCCTGACCCGCGAAAACCGCATGCCGTTTACCCAGGTTGTGTCCGAACCCGGGCTGCCACCCGGCACGCCACCGCGTTATACCGGCAGCTACCAGGACCAGCTCGGCTCGGCCGTTCCCGTCCACCATATCCTGGTCGAGATGCGCGAGGAAGACACCTTCTCCGACGACTCCTACGGCTACACTGTTACCAATGCCAACGGCGCATTCAGCTTCAACTTCTGCGATGACGACGGCTTTCTCAACGACGAGCTGGAGCTGTACTTCCGCGTCTGTGCCGAGGTGCGCGACGGCAATACCCTCATCGCCTCTGTCAAGAACATCGACGATCAGGAGTTGTATTGCTGGGATTCCAACGTGATTGATTCGGAGGGCGGCGACGTCGACTTTGACCTGACCGTCTACAAGCTGAATCAGACCGAGGCGTCGGTCTTCAACATCGGCGACGCGCTCTATTGGGGCTGGCGCTACTGGAACAACAACACCGCCAGCTCGCCGGTCATGGACCGCGCCGTGACGGCGTTCTGGCAGGGCGGCGCGGGGCGCACCGGTTCGTTCTACAATCGCGGCCGCACGGCTCTCGTCATTGCCGATGATCCGTCCAGCACCGACGAGTGGGACGACTCAGTCATCATCCACGAATGGGGCCACTTCGCCGATAACCAGTTCAGTTGCTACCAGAACCCCGGCGGCGCGCACTCGCTGCCCGGCGTCAACGCCGGCCCCAACGCCACGCGGCTGGCATTCGGCGAGGGCTACCCTGACTACTACCAGTCCGTCGCCCGGACGATCATGCCCGGCTCGGCGGCAATCAACTTCTACGTTGATCCCAGCGGCCCGACGGTCGATCTGGAGAATATGCGCTTTGTGACCGCGGCCGACACCGACGAAGGCGCGGTCGCCGCCATGCTGTGGGACTTCGCCGACGCCGCCAACGACGGCCAGGACACGGTGAACCACGGCCACGCCGCCATCCAGCGCGTCTATACCACGGCCGACTTCCAGGGCAACACCCAATGTGACGCGCGCCGCTTCATCCAGGTGTGGCGCAAGCTGGGCCTGCCCACCGACGCCGCGACGGCCGCCACCATCGTCCAGAACCTCAACGTCACGCTGGCCTCGCTGCCGCCTATTGCCAGCAGGTCAGTAGACAGTAGGTCAGTAGACAGTAGGTCAGTAGGTCAGTGGGTCAGTGGGTCAGTGCCGAACACTGATCCACTGAACACTGACCCACTGAATACTGATCCACTGAACACTGACCCACTGAACACTGATCCACTGAACACTGATCTACTGACTGCCTTTCCGCCATACGACTACCGCTGGTGGGATCAGGTGACGATGGTCGTCGACAACAGCAGCAGTATGGCCGGCCCGGCCGCCGCGCCCAAGATCAACACCGTCAAGACGATCATCGGCGAGCAGGTCAGCGACCTGGCCCCCGCGCCGCAGGGCACCGAGTTCAACATCTACACCTTCAACGCCGGCAGCGCGGCCGTCAATCCGCTTGTCCGTGGCCGGTTCTTCGCCAACACCATCATGCCCGCCGTCAACGGCATCGCCGCCAACGGCCCCGACGCGGGTTGCCCCGTGCCCGGCCTCGGCGCGCTGTCGCAGGCCGTCGCCGACAAGTTCGACGGCGAGGCCTGGCTCTATACCGACGGCGACAGCGCCGACACACTCCGGCCGGAGACGTTGCGCCAGACACTCAACAACCAGCGCCTGCGCGCGTCCATCGTCCTGCTGGGCGGTTGCGGCTCGCCCGCCCGCAAGCAGAACGACGTCACCGGGCAGGAGCGCACCTATCTGGGGCTGGCGGCCGACGGCTCGCAATCCAGCGGCGTCGTGCCCTACATGTTGACCGCCCTGCTCAGCGGCGGCCAGTTCATCTACGTCGCCCCCGACCAGCTGGCCAACGCCGTGGACATGGTTCGCGCCCAACTGAGCCACACCGCCGGCGCGGGCAAGTGGAGCGACTACGTCAGCACCGGCTACACCTACCGCTGGGATCGGCTGGAGCCGTGGGAATACCAGTGGTTCCCGGCCAACGGGCTGGGCACGGACAAGGGGGCCATCGGCAGCACTCCGCTGCGCGTCAACCTCGACACGCCGTTCCCGTTCTACGGCGCGGAGACATCCGTCGTGGACGTCTCGGAAGACGGTTACATCGTGATGAATCCCTGTCTCCTCGACCCGCAGTTCTGCCAGTTTCTCTTTACGCAATACGTGGAGCCGCTGGACACAGACCTGAACTGGGTCTACGTCCCCAAGCCGCCGGCCATTCAACCCGCCCAGGCTACCGCTTGCGGGCTGCCCGATACCTGGGGGCCGCAGGTTCATCTCTACTACGCCAACTTCGCCTTTGAGTGGATGATTCTCTCCACCGAGGGGTGGGCCAATTACGGGAACGGTGATACCGCCTGTCGCGGCTTTCAGGTCTGGCTCAACCACAAGACGGGCGAGATCCGCTTCCAATATAACCTGCTGCGGCAAGAGGCGGCCGCGGCCGAGATCGGCTTGGTCGATTCCCTCTTCTTCCCGAGCAACAACGTCATCGTCAGCAAGAACGACTATAGCGGAGCCTACAACGGCATGGGCTACAAGTTCACCCCGGCCCCGCCGCAGCCGTCGAAGACGTATGAAGTTGAGGTCGATCCGCTCATTGAGAGCGTCATCTTCATGCAAACCGGCTACAGCGGCGACTTCGCGCCGATGGTCGTCAACCGGCCCGACGGTTCGGCCGTCAACTGCGCCGACACGGCCAACGTGAAGTGCATCACCGTCAACAACAAGCCGGGCGACAACATGGTCCAGTTCGTGCAGGTGAACACCAACGGCACGAGTGGGGTCTACACGGCGGTCGTCGCCGTCGGGCCCAGCGGCGGCGGCACGTTCTCCTTCAACGCGCTGGCGGCCAGCGACTTGCGCGCTTCCAGCCCGGGCAACCACACGCTGGCTCTCAAGACCGCCAGTACCTTCCTCGTTGACCTGGGTCGCGCGGCCGACGGCAATACGCTGCAAGGCTGGCTGCAGACGCCGGCGGGCCTGCCGTTCGGTCACCCGTTCGCACTCTATGACGACGGCGCGCACGACGACGGCGATGCGGGCGACGGCCGCTTCGGTTCTGCGTCCTACATGCCGCCGGGCACCGGCGCGGCCTACTTGTGGGTCGAGGGCCAGATCGGCGGGGTGGATTTCAGGCGCTCCGACCCGGCCCCGTTTAACTTTCAGCCGTTGGTCGTGGCCGCTGATCCGTCATATACCGAAGGTTTCTATGCCAGCGGTGCCTACGTCGGCTACTACGCTACCAATCAGGACAGCGTAGAGCATTGCTACGCCGTCGATTTCAAGGCACCTGACGGCTGGTGGGTCAATTCCCCCTACATTAACTCCGGCATCTGTATCACGGCCGGGGCCACGTCCTATCTCTACACCTATGCCGGGCGCGATCTGAGCGATCAGGCTCTCGGCGAGACGGGCGAGGTGATCATGACCCTGACTGAGGTTCAGGAAGGGGCTATGACCGCCGCCGCCGCGGCCCAGGTTGCGCTCTTCCGGCCGGTTGCGGCGCTCGAGTTCGACAACCGCCAGGTCGGCCCCATCCGTCCCAACGGCGCGGACACGGTCGAGCTGACGCTGAACCTCTACGACGACCTCGGCCAGAGCGTCGGCTATTCCGGCCCGTTCAACGGCGAACTGACCGTGACCGGCGGGACGTATTCCATGCCGACCGGCATGTATGAAGACGGCCGCCTGCGCATCATCTTTACCGCAGGAAATTCGCCCGGAACAGCGACGCTCAGCGCCATGGCTGAGGGTGGTCTCACGGCTGAGACGACAATCGAGATGGCCGAGGCAAGCGCGGCCGCTATCGAACTGACTGCCTCGCCTGTTGACCTGAGCGGGGCCAACCAGTCACAGTTGACCGTCACCGTGCGCGATCTGTATGGTGACCCGTCGCCGGGCGAGACGGTGCGGCTGGTCGTCAGCGACGACGCCGGTGACCAGGGCAAGATTGCCGGGAGCGACGTCTTTGAGGGCGCGACGAACAAGAACGGCCAGCTGAAGGCGACATTCGTCAAGGCCGCCGGCGGGAAGGGCACGGTGGTGATTCGCGCCGAGATGCTTGGCCCCGGCGGCGAGGCGTTGCGCGAGGCCAGCGTCACGCTTTATCTGAGCGGGCTGCCGGCCGAGGGCCACGGGGTTTTCCTGCCGATGGTTCGGCGGTAGGTCATTTAGTAGCCGCCTGGCAGGTGGTGAATCCACCTGTCAGGCATTTTCTTCTGCAGGTTCAGGGCCATGAGCCGCAAACCCAGCGAGCGGCCGGCATTCGCCACTTGCCGGGCCATTATCTGCTGCGCTTCTTCGTAGAGGAGCGCGTCCATCCGGTTGTAATGCCGGATGGCCTCGATTGACTCCGCGTCGATTTCCTCAGCCGGCGGCCGGTTGTGTCCCACGTTGACCGGCATGTAGCCGATATATCGCCAGCCGAACGCCCGTTGCAGCAGAACGAGCGATAGGTCGAACTGCTCAGTCAGCCCCACGACCTCGCAGGAGCGCAGGTTGGCGATGGCCATCGCCAGCACCTCTTCCGTCACCTCGCCCATGTTCGCGCCGGTATAGACGCCCGACAACAGGCGTACCTGCCCATCGTTCATCATCAGGGGTATGCCGCTGTCGAGTAATTGCGGCAGCGAATAATTGTTATCGAGGATCAGGTCGTGGAGAAAATAATCAGGATCGCGCCGGACGTGGTAGTACTGGGACAGGACGCGATCGACCGGATCGCGCAGGATGGTGAAGCAGCGCGTTCGTTGCGGCAAGTTCTCGTGGACGCCGAAGGGGAAGTGGCCCTGCAGAAAACGGATGGCGGCCAGCCGCTCCGGCGGCCACGTCGCCAACGCCTCGGTAAACCCCTGGGTATCAGGCCCGCTCTCGACCATTTCTTCGGGCCGGTAATTATGCCTGATGATGCGGTTCAGGGTCGTCCCGGCCGATTTGGGCAGGTGATAAAAGACGATGACTTCGTCACGTGTTGCGGACATTTATCGCAATTGTGCCCGTTTTTGTGATTTGGGCACTTATGGATAACTCCGGTATGATGGATGCCCTGAATATTAACCTCAAAGGGAGAGCGTTGTGAAAGTTGCTTATGTATTCACCAGTCCCCGCGCCGCCAGCTACAAGCTCGGCCGCATGATCCTGCCCCAGCTCGAAGCCGGCACCCATGGCGTCGATGTCGTCGGCATGTTCTTCTTCGACGACAACACCTTCGTCCTGCGACAGGGCGACCCCATCGGCGAGCGGCTGGCGAAAGTGGCCGCCGAGCGGGGGATGCTCCTGATGATGTGCGACATGTGCGCGCTGGAGCGGGGGCTGGCCGAGGGCGAGCCGCGCTGGTGCGACGCCGGCGGCATGGGCCGCACGGAACCGGGCGAATGCCACGTGGTCGATACGGTGGCCGGGGTGCAGGTCGGCTGCTTCCCCGATCTCTACGCAGCGCTGGCGGGGAATATGCCGGATCAGGTGATTAGCCTGTAGCCTATGCCAATGACACGCGAAAAACAGGAACGGCTGAGCGAAGACATCCACCTTCTCGGTGACATCCTCGGTCACGTCATCCGGCGGCAGGCGGGCATCGAGATCTTCGAGCTGGAGGAGCGCATCCGCGCCCTGGCCAAGACGCGCCGCCTGGAGGACGACCCGGCCATCGACACCCGTCTGGCCTACGTCGTCGGCCGCCTCGACCCCGCCGAGGCCGAACTCGTCGCCCGCAGCTTCACCACCTACTTCGAGCTGGTCAACCTGGCTGAGGAGCAGCACCGCGTCCGAGTCCTGCGCGAGCGCGAGCGCGACGCCCACCCCCAACCCCTGTCGGAGTCCGTCGCCGCGGCCGTGGCCGCTCTCTGGAAGGCCGGCGTCGATGAGTTCGAGATGCGTCGCCTGCTCAACCGGCTGGACATCGAGCTGGTCTTCACTGCCCACCCCACCCAGGCCAAGCGCCGCACCATTCTGACCAAGCTGCGCCGCGTCGCCGCCGCCCTCACCGACCTCGACGTGCGCGACCTGCTGCCCGCCGAGCGCCAGGCCCTGGTCGACCAGATCACCGCCGAGGTCAGCCTC
>JAHDWL010000135.1:2312-3091 GCA_023384355.1 Anaerolineae bacterium | reverse complement strand
CGGCAAACGAAAAGGCCAGCACCAGGCGAGCATTCTCGCGGCTGGCGTCGTCGGGAAAGGAGAACAGTGAGTCATGTCCAATGTAGAGCACCCGTGGGCGCTCTGTCTCGCCCTGAAAGGCCGCAAAGGTTCGGTCGGCCTCACCGCGCGCTTCCTCCGAACGGACGCTGTAGTTGAGTTGGTCGATGACAACGCAACGCTCCAAATAGGTAGGGGTGGCGTTGAGATCGCGCTCCGTCTCGAAGACGACCGCCGGTTGGTTTTCGACCGGGCGCGTCGCCACTTGGGTTCCCTGGCCCACCTGGACAACCGGCGGGCCGTCGGCGGCGGGGGTAAAGGTCAGCTCCGTATGCGCCGGGCGTGGCGGCAAGCGGTCGATGCCCGCTTCTGTCAGAAAGGCGCGAAAGTGCTGCTCGGGCGACCGGTTCAGCCGGTTGATGATCACCTCCGCCAGCCGCCCGAAGAGCTGGACAAACCCATGCCCAGGACCGCGTGGCTGGCTCTGCCATGTCAGCCCGCCGAGCTGCTTTTCGATTGCGCGGCTGATCTCCTCGATCTTGCGCCGATACAGCAGGGGATCGTTCGCCATTAGCCGGTAACCCCTCGCGTCAGATAGAATGGATAGACCATGTTGAACCGGCTGTCGGTCGTGCGCACCTGATAGCTGATGCTGATCAGCAATTCCGCCGGCTTACCCGAATCGACCTCCACCTTCACCTGAATCAGTTCGATGCGCGGCTCCCAGCGACGCAGGGCGTCTTCCACATAGAAGCGCGCCA
>JAHDWL010000135.1:0-2302 GCA_023384355.1 Anaerolineae bacterium | reverse complement strand
TCCTTGCTGAAGACCGCGCCGGGCACGACGTGGTAGGTCAGAATGGCGGTCAGCAGCTCTTTGTCGGCCAGGATGGCGTTCAGGTCGGCTTGGGCGATCTTGGCAAACGCGGCGTCGTTGGGCGCAAAGACAAGCTCGTGTATCCGGCAGCCGAAATCAGGGCGCATCAGCCGTTCTCCCGGCGCGATGCTGAGGATGGTCCAGATCGCCTCCTGGATGCTCTGTTCATAGCTTGAGAGCGCAAAGTCCCCATGCTGGTCGAGCTGGATGGGATATTTCCAGCCTGTACCCAGAAATTCTTGACCCACCGTTCTGCTCACTTTCTTCTCTCTAGAATATCGGGGAATTGGAGTACGACGCACTGGCCGGTGTCTCTCTTGTATGACCACTCCGTTTCCGACCAGTGCGTCGCACTATGTCGCCCCCTCCACGCTACTCTGTGACGTTACCGACCCCTCTATGGGCCGATCAGCACCGTTGGCTCACCCTGTATGATCGCATCGGGCGGCCCGACGCAGGTCGCCATATCGCCCATACGCGCGGCGGGCTGGCCACCGATCAACACCGTCACCCCGCCGGGGGGGAGCACGGGCCCACCCACATGGGGCACAACACCGGTGACCAACGGGCAGGTGTGCATGTCGCCAATTCGCGCTGCCGGCTTGCCGCCGATCAATACGGTTGGCAAGCCGAGCACAATGACGCCGCCGTGCGCCGTCATATCTCCCAAACGCGCCGCAGGTTGTCCCATCGGTCCCTCCTCGGTCTCAACAATCTCTAATTGATCTTGACCAGGCCACCCTTGATCTCGGTCATGGCCGTGCCACTCACATTGACAGTGGCCGCCGTCACCTTGGCTTCCAGCGAACCATCGACCGTGACACCCATGTTCGATTTCAGATCCAGCTTTTGGGCGGCTTCCACCTTGCCCGACTGGTTCGCCTTGGCGCTCAGATTGGCCTGGGCTTCGATGGCAATATCCTGGCCGGCCTTGATGGTGATCTTGCCGCCGACGTCGATAGTCAGATCGCCCTCGACCTTGATCGTCATCGCGTTCTCTTTGGAGTCGATGAGAATGTAGTTGTTGCCGGTCTTGTCGACGATCTTGATGGAAGGCGCATCATCCGAATCATTGAGGAGGATGCGGTGGCCGCTCCGTGTGTGGATGGCGCGTATGTTGTTTTTGCCGTCGGCGTCCATCTTTTCGGGTGGCGCATCCTTTTTGTTCCACAGCGACCCGATGATGTAGGGTCTATCCAGACGGCCATGCTCAAAAGCGACCAACACCTCATCATCCACCTCCGGGATAAAATAGGAGCCGCGGCCGCCGCCGGCCATGATCGTGGCGACGCGCGCCCAGTAGCTGTGGGCGCGATCGTCGTCGCCTATCGTCACCGTGTCGGGTTTGTCGGCCAGCCAGGGAAAGTCCACGCGCACGCGGCCATAGCCGTCGGGGTCGACAATGTCGCGCACAACCGCAACGACTACGCCTGATATTTGCTGTCCATGGTCTTCCACGTTTCTGACCGTCTCGCTGAGCAATCGCACCAGGCTCATATGGCGTCTCGCTTTACACTAAAGGTGGTTCGGTACCCACTGGCGTCGATGGTGTGGGTGGTCGAGGTCACGTAGTATTTCCCGCTGAATTTCTTGCCAAGCCCCTTCAACTCGATCACCGTGCGCGCCACCAGTTCCGGCGTCCCGATGGTGGCCCCATCGCCCTGGACAAAGCCAAGCGCGCGCTCCCGCATTTTCGCCTGCACATGCGCCTGCCCCTCTTCTGGGGTTTCCACCCGGTGATCACTGGAGAGCACGACGGTGTTGCCGCCTTTCTCCTTGACGATCTGCGGCCCGCTGCGCCTGCCCAAGCGGGGAGTGAACTCATCGGCGGTGGTTTGGCTCACAATCGGCTGCATCTTGTCGCCGCCGCGCGCCGTCTGCGGGCTGCGCTGGATGACGGTGGTGGGCATGTTGCTGGTGCTCAGGCGGGGATTAAAACTGAGCAGGCGCTCACCCCACGTCAGCGTCAACGCCGGGCTGGTGCTGACCAGATAGCGCGGCTTCTGAAAGTGCAGTGTCCGCTGCTTGACGCCCACCTCGTAGTGGAGACGTTCCGCCCGCTCTTGCAGGATAGCGGCATAGGTTGAACCAACATAGGAGACCGTCTCGTGTTCGGTATTGGTTTCGTCAACCTGAGCCGTTAGCTTCAATCGACCGGCAATCTCGCGTACGATGTCTCCGTCCCGTTTGGATGCAAAGGGTTTCGACGTTCGCTCCTCCTGGAGTTTCTTGTAGAGACTCT
>JAHDWL010000041.1:1811-27942 GCA_023384355.1 Anaerolineae bacterium | reverse complement strand
GCGACCGCTACGGGCGGACGGGGCGGCCGCAAGACCTCGACGCGGCCATCGCCGCCTTCGAAGACGCCGTGGCCCGCACCCCGGCCGATTCCCCCGACCGGGCGGCGATTCAGAACAACCTGGGCAACGGGCTGCGCGCCCGCTACGGGCGGACGGGGCGGCCGCAAGACCTCGACGCGGCCATCGCCGCATACACCGCCGCCCTCGACGGGATCAACGAATCGTTTCAGGCGGTGGCGGTCGGCTATATCACCAACGCCCAGCGGCAGTGGGCCGGGCTGTACGCCCGGGCGACAACGGCCCTGCTGGCGGCCGGTCGCCCGGCCGAGGCGCTGGCCGTGGCCGAGGGCAGCAAATCGCGCCTGCTGACGCTGCTGATGTCGCGCGGCGACCTGCCCGCGCCGCCGGTCATCCCCGCGGCGCTGGTCGACGCCGAGCGGGCGGCGGCGGCCAGGCTGAGCGCCATCGACGCCGCCGCGCTGGGCGACCACAACCGGGCCGGGAGCGAGCCGGGCGAGGTCATCCGGCAACGATCCGCGGCCCGGGCGGCTCTCGTGGCCGAACTGCGCGCCGCCTGGCAGGCGATGGCCGAACTTGGCCCCGAGGCGGCCGAGTACGTCACCCTGCGCCGCGGCGACCGGCCCACGGCCGCCGGGCTGGCGCGGCTGGTCGGGGAGCTGCCGGCGGGGACGGCGCTGCTGTCCCTGTTCGACACCGGCGAGGCGGGCGAGCGCCGCCGCGTCCTGCTGTTCCTGCTGCGCGCCGGGGCGGCCGGGCCGGTCGTGCTGGAGGCGGCGCTCGACCCGGACGCGCTCTATTACGACTACCTGGCCAACTACGAGGAGGAGGTCCTGGACCCCCGCCGCCGCCGGGCGCTCCGCGCGTTGGGCCGGCCGCTGACCAGCCGCTGGCGGGGGCTGGGCCGGCCGCTGCTGGGGCCGCTGCTGCCCCATCTGGATGGGATCGACCACCTGATCATCGCCCCGGAGGGCGTCTATCACCAGTTGCCGCTGCACGCCCTCTGGATCGGCCCGGCCGGGTCGACGCTTCTCGACCATTGCGCCGTGAGCTATATCCCCGCGCTGGGGCTGCTGGAGCGGCTGGTGGGCGCTCCGGTCGCGCCGGGCGACCTGTCCGGCCGGAGCGCCGTATTCGGCTACACCGACGCCGACCCGACGACCGAGAGAGGGGCGCGCGAGCGGGAGATCTTCCTGGGCGAAGCGGCGGCGGTGGCCGGGCGGCTGGGCGTCGAGCCGCTCCTCGACGACGCGGCGACCGGCGCGGCGCTGGAAGCGGCCACGGCGCGGCCGCTGCGGCGGCTGCACCTGTCGTGCCACGGGTATTTCAACGGCCAGGACGCGCTGGCATCGGGCGTGCTGCTGGCCGCCGGCGCCGGCGGCAGCGTCGTCTACACCGCGCGGCAGTTCATGACCCACCGGCTGCCGGTCGAGCTGGTGACGCTGAGCGCCTGCCAAACGGCCATCAGCGGCTCGCTGGGCGGCGACGAGATGGCCGGGCTGAGCATGGGGCTGCTGTCGGCCGGGGCGCGGTCGCTGCTTTTGGGGCAGTGGAGCGTCAATGCCCAGACGACGGAAAAACTGATGGTCTGGTTCTACGCGCTGCTGGACGGCGCCGGCGGCCCGCGGGCCACGAAGGCCGAGACGCTGCGCCGGGTGATGCTGGCTTTCCGCGACGGGCGCATCCTGCTGCCGGGGAAGGGTTTCGATCCGGCCGACCCGTATTACTGGGCGCCGTTTGTGCTGGTGGGCGACTGGAGGTAGGCAATGGACGACGAATTGTGGTTCGAGGAAGAGATTTATCCGGCCGAGGAGAGCATCGAGGAGGTGGTCGAGGCGGCCAAGGCGCTGGAGCCGGAGACGTGGTATGAGCAGGCGGCCGAACTGGCCGGGCTGGAACCGGCATTGGCGATGCTGGCCGGGCCGCTGCTGGAGCTGCCCAAGGCGCGGCGGGCGGCGGCTATTGAGAAGGCCGTCCGCGAGCGGCTGCACGGCATCATCCGCGCCCACAAGCCGGGCGCGCTCCGGCTGTCCCCGGGGCTAAAGAGCAAGGGCAACGACGCGCTGCCCTATGCCCGCGGCACGGCCTATCTGGTGCGCCTCTCGGTGGAGTTCGACCTGCCGAAGGAGTTGAAGGAGGCGAAATATTACTATCGCAAGGTCTACTGCCGGGCCACGGTGACGGCCGGGGCGGATGCCTGCCTGCCCACCGTCCTGGAGGTCTACCCCGACCGCCTTTTCGAGGGCGGGCCGCGGATGGTGAAGGTGGAGCTGAAGCCGGAATTGACGTGGAAGGACGCCGGGGTCAACCTGGGCGGCATCACGACCGACGTGCAGGTGGGGGCCGTGGCCCCGGCCACGGTGGGCTTTCTGGGCGACGACCAGCGCGCGCCCTATTGGGAGATGACCGAAAAGCAGAAGGAGATCCTCGGCCGCTACCACTTCTGGTTCGTGCTCGACGTGCCGGCCGGCTGCGACCCGGCCGGCATTCGGCTCGATCTGCTGGGGGAGGGGGACATGAAGTTCCGCCTGGGGCCGTTCCCCATGGGGCCGCTGCGGGAGGAACGGGCCGGGCGGCCGACGATGACCCTGGCCGAGGTGTTGGGCGGCAGCGGGGGCTGACGGCCGCCTCGAGCTAAAATTCCCGTGCATACCGCCTCCGTTTCATCCTGCGCCTCCGTGGTTGGTTGATTATCCACCTTATCCCGGTGTCTACGAGTTCGGGGTCAGTACAGAAATCGTAATCGCAGTCGTTGTCGTAATCGAAAATCGAAGAATCGATTACGGTTATAATAATGTAGATTAGTTTAACTATACCGTTCCCACACCGACTTGCCGCCCCCGCCCTCTGCCGTATACTTCCCCCAACACTTGCCCATCTGGGTTATCTCGCAGGAGGATTATCTTGTCTGACCCACTTACCAAAGCGATTGAAACCCTGCGCGGCGGGTTGAGCGCGCTGGAGACCACACCCGACCTTGCCGCCATCCAGCGCGGCCGCGACGAGGTTTATGCCCGCTTCGGCCCTCTCTTCTCGCCGGGCCACCTGCCCACCCTGACGGCGGAAGAGTTCTCGCCCTTTCTCGATTTCAAGGTGAATCGTCATTGGTCGGGAATCCACCGCTACAAGAACCGTCTGACCAGCGATATGGACATTCTTCGCCAGGCCCTTGGGGTGCTGACGGATGAGGATAGTCCGCTGCCGCAGCGCTACGATCGCGCGCGCGAACTTGTCGACGGGCTGGGCCGGGCCACGGCCACCCCCATTCTCCATGTGGTCTACCCCGACCGCTACGGCGTGTGGAACAGCAAGAGTGAAGCCGGGTTGAAGGAAATCGGGTTGCTGCCCTCGTTCCCCCACGATCGGACGGACGGCCAAAAGTACGAGGAGATCAACCACGTATTGCTGCGGCTGGCCGAGGCATTGGAGATCGACTTGTGGACGCTGGACACGTTGTGGGAATGGATAACATCCCCCCGCAAGCTCGCCCCACCCTTCGACGCCATCTTCGCCGACCGCGCCCAGGCCGAATGGGCCTTCGACCTCTTCGCCGACGCCGTGGAGCGCCTCGGCGGCGGGCTGGACGACCCGCGCTTCGCGCTGACGCTGCCGCACAGCAACATGATGCGCCTCAACATCGGCAATTCGATTGTGATGGATTTCAGCAATCACGGCCAAACCTTTCACCTGACAGCGCTCACCGACGAGATGGAGGGCGTCTTTAATTACCCCCGAGGAGAAAACTTCCGCGTGACGGCGAAGGGTACGTCCAAACCGTTCGCCGTCTACACTATCCCGTCGGAGGCCGTCCGGCAGGGGCCGTCCGGCCTGCAAGCCATCATGGAACGCAGCATAGAAGCCTTCGGGAAAGAGTTCATCCAATGGCAGAAAAGCAACCTCCGCCGGGCGCATCGTGAGGAAGTATTCGCGGCACTGTTTGATGAAGAGGAGCGGGAAAGGCTGCTGGCGCAGGGGCTGACTGCTGCCGATTTCGCCGCCATCGAGGAGCTAATGAACGACAAGCCCCCCACCCCCTCGCCCGACCTCTCCATCGCCAACGAATTCAAAGGCTTCACTGCCGACGCCTTCGCCTTCCTGGGCGAGCTGGCGGCCAACAACAACAAGGCCTGGATGGACGCCAACCGCGAGCGCTGGAAGAACAGCGTCCGGGAGCCGATGCGCGCCCTGTTCGCCGACCTCGGCCCGCACGTCAAAAAGCTGTTCGACCCGTATCTGCTGCCCGACGAGCTGGAGATTGAACGAAAAATTCTGGCTAACATCAATAAAAACTGGACGGCGACGCCCGACAGCAAATACCACGAATACTACTGGGGCGCGTTCTACCGGCGAGACCTGTCCCGGCAGACGGATGCCCAACTGTTTGTCAATATTTTCCCGGATATGCTGCGTGGCGGGTTTTATATGGGGCATGGGACGGATAATACTTTCGGACGAAGTTTAAGGGAACATCCGGATAAGTTCCTGGCTCTTGTCGGCAGGCTGGAACTTGAGATTGATTTTGTCTTCGAGCGGGCACTCCCCGACGGGAGCCGCGAAGCCGTCCCGGTGCAATCGGCCGATGATCTGATCGAGTGGACGGCTACCAATAATTTCGGTTTCGTACGCCGGTTCACACCCGCGCAAGTTGTCGCCCAAGGCCCGGCGCTGGCCGATACCATCCTCGACACATTCCGCCGCGTCTTCCCCATCTACCTGCTGGCCGTAGCCGACGAGCCCGACGCCCTGATCGAGCGCTATTTGGAGACCGAATTCGGGACTGATGAAGATGACGACCTGGATGAACCCGCTCCCACCCCCTACATCTTCGCCGACTTCACCCGCCACACCTGCCTGACTGACGGCCGCGCCGCCGAGCTGCTCGCCATGCTCATGGACAAGCGGCAGGCCATCTTCTACGGCCCGCCGGGCACCGGCAAGACCTTCGTCGCCCGCCGTCTCGGCCGCCTGCTGACCGGGCTGGCCGACCCACCGCCGGAACGGCTGACCGTCGTCCAGTTCCACCCTGCCTACGGCTACGAGGAGTTCATCGAGGGCATTCGCCCGCGCAGCAAGACCGGCGAAGACGGCCGCGCGGTCATCGACTACCCCGTGCGGCCCGGCGCGTTCGTCCGCTTCTGCCGCGAGGCGGCCCAATACGGCGACCAGCCGTGCGTCTTCATCATCGACGAGATCAACCGCGGCAACATCCCGCGCATCTTCGGCGAGCTGATGCTGCTGCTGGAGTACCGCGACCAGAGCATCCCCCTGCCCTATTCCGGCGACCGCTTCCGCATCCCGCCCAACGTCTGTGTCATCGGCACCATGAACACCGCCGACCGCTCCATCGCCCTGGTCGATTTCGCCCTGCGTCGCCGCTTCCACTTCGCCCGCTTCGCCGCCAACCCCGAGCTATTCGACCGCTGGCTGGCCGGCCGCCCCGCCCCGCCCTGGCTGGGGGCGCTCTATCGCCGGCTGACGGAGGAGGCCATCGACGACGAGGACTACCGCATCGGCCCCAGCGTCTTCATGCGCGACGACCTGAGCGAGGAGGGCGCGCGGCGGGCGTGGGAGTGGAGCGTGCTGCCCTGGCTGCGGGAATATTACATCGACCAGCCGGCGCGGGCCGAGCTGTGGGCCTGGGACGGCGAACTGCTGCACGGCATCCGGGGCAACAATGGCGGCTGAGACGGCCGGGCGGCGCGTCATCCGGCTGCGGGAGAACGAGACGCTGGCCGGCGTCGACCTACCGGCATGGGCGGCCGATGCGCTGCGCACTATATATAAGGAAGAGCAGCTGCGGATCGCGCCCTCGTGGTCGGGCGGCTATGACCTGACGGCCGGCGGCCATGTGGGGACGATCAGCCTCCACAACCCGGCCGGGCCGCCGCTGGACATCCTCATCGAGCCGAAAGTGCCCATCACCAACCTGTTCCTCATGCTCACCTACGCCCACAAGCTGGTGAATTTCGGTCGCGAATTGTCGCCGCTGGCCACCGGCGACGACATCTTCGATCCGGTGGTCGACATCTTCGTGCGGCAGGTAGACGACATCATCCGGCGCGGCATCCACCGCGGCTATGTCGACCGCGAGGAAACGGCCACATATTTGCGCGGGCGGCTGCTGTTGGCGCGGCAGGTGCGGCGGGGGCCGGCGGTGGTCACCTTCGAGCAGCGCGTCAATGAGTTCACCGCCGACCTGCCGGAGAATCGCATCCTGCGGGCGGCGCTGGACTTGCTGGCGCGCGCCCGCTTTCGCGATCCGGCGCTCCGCCCGCGCGTGCGGCGGGCGCTGGCGGGCTTCGACGAGGCGACGCCCGACGCCGTCACCGCCGCCGACTGCGACCGCGTGGTCTACACCCGCCTGACGGAGCGCTACCGCTCGCCGATCAATCTGGCCCGGCTGTTCCTGCGCTATCTGTCGCTGGAGGGGAGCGCGGGCGAAACGCCGTTCGTGTCGTTCCTGGTGCCCATGCCGCGCCTGTTCGAGCAATTCGTGGCCCGGCTGCTCGGCGATTACGTGGCCGGCCGGCCGCGGCTGCGGCTGGAAGACCAGTGGCGCATCTGGCTGGACGAGGAGCGGCGGCTGGAGGGGCGGCCCGATCTGGTGTTGAAACGGGACGGCCGCGCGCTGCTGGTGCTCGACACCAAATACAAGGTCTACGGCGAGAAGCCGGCGACCGCCGACGTTAACCAGATCGTGACCTATTGCCACACGCTGGGCGTCAGCGACGCCGTGCTGATCTACCCCGGCGAGGGGGACGGGGGCGACGCGTACATGATGAAGGCCGGGGTGCGGCTGCGGACGCGGCCGCTGTCGCTGGCGGGGACGCCGGCGGCGTTCCGGGCGCGGTGGGGGGAGTTTGCGGGGGAGGTGGTGGGGGGTTGTGGCGTTATTTGATCGTTTGCCGGCCATTATAGGGGGACAGGGAGACATCGGCCCGCGCGGCCGCCGGGCGCAATTATCTGCGTAATCTCCAATGCAAGGTTATTATTGTATCGTTATGTCTTGTGGCGTGAGCAATCGAAAGTCTCATGCTGAAGACCTTCATTTTGGGGCTACTTCTCTTGACGATGACGCTGGAAAACAATTCTGGAGCTTGCAACCAGGTTAGATGTTATCCCTCGAAGATTTGAAGCCGGGCGTGAGGTTAAGCGGAATTCTGCCCGATCAGCCAGTGATTGTCGTCGATGTTAGCTGGCACGGTTCTCAGGCTGTGACGCTGATCTACAAGCGCTCCGACGGCCAGCCTCACACGCGTGTCCTCTATCGTCACGACGAAGAAAGCTTGCAGCTAGCGGTTGATCATCAGAGCCGATTATTTGACGCTGACGGAGCGCTGTTTCGCCTTGCCGCCGAAGCCTACCGGATTCACCTGGCCCATCTTTTTGACCCGGTTCTGGCCGTACACACTTCACTCATCGAACCATTGCCACACCAGATCACGGCCGTCTATGAGGAGATGCTTAAACGGCAACCGCTGCGATTCCTGCTGGCCGATGACCCCGGATCAGGAAAAACAATCATGGCCGGCTTGCTGATCAAGGAGCTCATCATTCGCGGAGATGTCAGGCGATGCCTGATCGTCGCTCCCGGCAATCTAACCACCCAGTGGCAGGATGAACTGTGGTTCAAATTTCAACTCCCCTTTGAAGTTCTCGGCCGTGACTCGTTTGAGGCGGCCGTTTCCGGGAATCCTTTCCACGAGAAAGACTTGCTCGTTATCCGGCTTGACCAGGCCGCGCGGAACGACGACTGGCAAGCGCGCCTCAGAAACAGCGAGTGGGACCTGATCATCGTTGACGAAGCGCACAAGATGTCCGCGTCCTATTGGGGCGGGGAACTGAAGCGCACACAGCGCTATCGTCTGGGCGAGATGCTCGGCCAGATTTCGCGCCATCTGCTGCTCATGACGGCTACGCCCCACAACGGCAAGGAGGAGGACTTCCAGCTCTTCATGGGTTTGTTGGACCGCGACCGCTTTGAGGGTCGAGCCCGTTCCGGCGAAGAAGTTGAAACCGGCGATTTGATGCGCCGCATGCAAAAAGAATATCTGTACCGGTTTGATGGCCGGCGGCTCTTTCCCGAGCGCCGGGCCTATACCGTCAACTACCCGCTCTCCCCCGGCGAGCGCGATTTATACGATCAGGTCACTGGCTATGTCCGCACCGAGTTCAATCGCGCCGAGGATTTGAAGTCCGGCCGGCGCGGCACCGTTGGTTTTGCCCTGACGGTCTTGCAGCGCAGGTTGGCCTCTTCGCCCGAAGCGATCTATCAATCGCTTAAGCGGCGGCGCGAGCGCTTGCAAAAGCGGCTCGATGAACTGAACCACTGGCGGCAAGACAAGGAGCATGGCGACGGCGAGATCGATGACCCTGCTTTCCAGTTTGACGAGTCGTTTTGGCAAGACTTTGATGAGGCCACCGCTGAGGAAGCTGAGGTGTTGGAAGAGGAGGTGCTGGATAGCGCTACCGCAGCTCGTACCGCGGACGAATTGAAGGTTGAGCTGGAGATTCTCGCCAATCTGGAGCGCGCGGCCTTTGAGGTTCGACACCGCGGGAATGACCAGAAGTGGCTGCAGCTGGCAACGCTGCTCCAGGACAACGAGCATATGATGGACAGCAACGGCAGCCGCCGCAAGCTGGTCATTTTCACCGAACACCGCGACACCCTGCGCTATTTGCATGAGAAGATAACCGTTCTGTTCGGACGGGCCGAGAACATCACCATCATCGACGGCAGCGTCAATCGAGAGAGAAGGCGCGCCATCGAGGACCGTTTCCGCAACGACCCCGATGTCCACTACCTGCTGGCCACCGATGCCGCCGGCGAAGGCATCAACCTGCAACGGGCACACCTGATGGTCAATTACGACCTGCCATGGAACCCCAACCGCCTGGAGCAACGGTTCGGCCGCATCCACCGCATCGGCCAGACTGAAGTGTGCCACTTGTGGAACATCGTTGCCGGCGAAACCCGTGAAGGCTATGTCTACGAACGATTATTGCGCAAATTGGAAACCGAGAGCCGGGCGCTCAATGGGCAGGTCTTCGACATCCTGGGCGATCTCTTTACCGAAGTGCCACTGCGACAACTGCTTGTCGAAGCGATTCGCTATGGCGAACAGCCGGAAACCCGCGAGCGGCTGGAGCGAGCGGTGGACAATGCCGTCGATCGCGAGCACGTTCGGCAGCTACTCGAAGTCCAATCCCTGGCGGCCGACACCCTCGATCTGACCCAAATCCAGGAAATTCGCGCCGATATGGAGCGCTTTCAGGCCCTGCGGCTGCAACCCCACCACATTCAAGCCTTCTTCCTGGAGGCATTTGAGCATCTTGGTGGAACGATGAGCCGTCGCGAACCGGGACGCTTTCACATCAGCCACGTGCCCGCTACCATTCGCGAGCGCGCCAAAGAACTCGACACGGTCGTTCCCGTTCATCGCCAGTATGAACGCGTGACCTTCGACAAAGCCTTGATCAACCCGCCGGGGCAAGCTCTGGCCGATTTCATTTGTCCTGGCCACCCGCTGCTGGATACGGTTGTCGAACTCGCGCTTGATCGTTATCGCACATTGCTGGAAAACGGCGCGATTCTGGTGGATGAGACCGACCCCGGCCACGAACCACGGACGCTTTATTTCCTGGAGCAACGCATTCGTGATGCCACTCAACGCGTCATCTCGCAGGAAGTTCACTTTGTCGAGATAGATGGCGAAGGCCAGGTGAGCCTCGGGGGCCTGGCTCCCTATCTGAACTATCGCCCCCTGAAGGATGATGAGAGCCTCCTGGTGGGTGAGCTGGTTGCCGCGGCCAACAACGGCAGCGACGCCGCCCAGTCGGCCATGAACCACGCGATCCTGGAGCTGGTGCCGCGCCATCTGGAGCAGGTGCGCGCCCGGCGCGAGGATTTGATCGGCAAAACGGAGCGCGCGGTTCAGAAGCGGCTCACGGCCGAGATCAACCATTGGGATCGCCAGGCGCGAGACTTTCGCCGGCAGGCGCAGGAGGGCAAGCCCAACGCGCGACTGAACGCCGACCTGGCCCAGCGACGGGCGGATGAGCTGGCCCGCCGCCGCGAGGCGCGGATGGCACAGCTGGCCCAGGAAAAGCAGATTGCCGCCGACCCGCCGGTGATCATCGGCGGCGCGCTGGTCGTGCCCATCGGCCGGCTGCTGGGCGACAAGACCCCAACGGACATTGTCGACGCGCGCATCACGGAAAAGGCGGCGATGCAGGCTGTCTGGCAGGCGGAGGTCGGCCTGGGCAATCACCCTAACGACGTCAGCGCCGGCAAGCTTGGCTACGACATCGAGAGCCTGGATCCGCGCACCGGCCACATGCGCTTTATCGAAGTGAAGGGGCGGCGGCCGGGGGCAAAAACGGTGACGGTGACCCATAACGAGATCATGCGCTGCATCAATTCTCCGCAGCAATTCATCCTGGCGCTGGTGCTGGCGGAGCGCGGGCAGGCAAACGCGCCACGCTATGTGCGCGCGCCGTTCCGCGAAGCGCCGGACCTGAATGTGACCAGTGTGAACTATGATTTGCCGGCGCTGCTGGCGCGAAGTGAGGAGCCGGGATGATACGGAGAAACACAGAGATTCACAGAGAATAAGTAAACCCATCGTGGCTTTCTGGGAAAAATTTCTCCGTAAGCTGTTGGTGAGCGCGATTCTCTGGAATCGCAGCTCGTCTACGAGAGAATTGGGATGAGGATGCGTCAAGAGTTGCTGTCCAGTATTGCTGAGACGATCAAAGATTATCGCGAGGGGGAAATACCTCGGCCAACACCTGATCACGTCGAGCGCTGGATATGCCAGTTCGACGCCGACGTCCAGCTTCCCATGCTACAGGAATTGGACCACGTGCTGGCTCAAACATATCTTAATCGCAAGTTTGTTATGGACTTCCTGGAATCCTTACTCTGGGAAAAGCAATTGGTGGGGGACTCTCCCGAAGACTTCTGGAAAAAGGTCAACTTCCACAAGCACCAACTGGCCGGGCATAGCCAGGAGGAAATGCTTCGACTGTTTGACGGCCTTTTGCGAGCCGAATTCGGGTTTGGCATAGCCGACTGCGGCAGCCAGGATGGTCCGATGATCTATCTTGACGAAGCCTTGTTTAGCGGGAACAGGGTAATCGCCGACATGGAGCACTGGCTTGAGCACGAGGCGCCTGAGCGGGTCAAGGTGAGGATTATCGTCATCGCCGCCCATACCTATGGCCAGTACAGAGTCGGCAAGCGCTTGAAAGAGACGGCCGCACAATTGGGCATAGAAATCGATGGCGCTTTTAGGCGTATACTGGAATACGAGAATCGCCTGATGTATCGAAATGAATCGCAGGTGTTGTGGCCCGCCAGTGTGCCCGAGGTTGACGAACAGGCCGCTTATATGGCCCAGGGACAGGATTACCCATTCGTGCCCCGACAACCGCTCGATCAGGATCCCCCAGCTCCTTTTTCCTCGGAGAGCGGCCGGCAGCTGCTTGAACAAGAGCTGCTGATGGCCGGCGTCCGCATTCGCTCGTGGTACAAGAATCCCAGCCCGGCGCTGCACCCTCTCGGCTTTAGCAACTTCGGTCTGGGTTTCGGCTCAACCCTTGTCACCTATCGCAACTGTCCCAACAATTGCCCCCTGGCCCTGTGGTTCGGCGACCCTTCCAGCGATAAATGGTGGTTACACCGGTGGTATCCTTTGTTTCCGCGAAAGCCCAATGAATAACAGGAGGTGGTGCTGAATGACTACAGCAGCTGATCGCAGCGGCGCTCAACAGTCGCGCACTTACCGGCGCGCCGATTGCGTTGTCTTTCGCAAGACCAATGAGACATTCGGCGGCCTTTCCAATATGGCCGGCGGTTTTCCGTTGGTGGTCAACGGTATCGCTATCAGGACTTCGGAGGCGCTTTATCAGGCGTGTCGTTTCCCCCACCGGCCCGACCTGCAACGGGAAATCATCGACCAGCACAGCCCGATGGCCGCCAAGATGAAATCCAAGCCTTTCCGTCCTGATTCCCGGCCCGATTGGTCTCAGGTGCGGGTCAAGATCATGCGTTGGTGCCTGCGCGTCAAGCTGGCCCAGAATTGGGATTCATTTGGCGGCCTTTTGCTAAGCACGAGCGATCGGCCGATCGTGGAGGAGTCAACCCGTGATACCTATTGGGGCGCGCGGCCGATTGATGACGGGACGCTCGTCGGCCAAAATGTCCTGGGCCGGCTATTGATGGAATTGCGCGAACAATTGGTGGACGGGAGCACGGACCTCCGGGCGGTTGAACCGCCATCTCTGGACAATTTCATTCTTTACGGCAAACCTGTCACCACGGTCGATCGCCCGATTAGCCCGCCCAATCCGACCGCTGCGCCCGAGGACCCGATTAACCCGGAATTGCCGATGTTTGCCCAGCATTCCACATCGGTGCACAATGAGTCAGACCCACAACCGGGCAATGATCAGACGGGAAAAGATATGACCTCTGCTAAGAATTACCGCAAAAAACTCATCGAAGTCGCCCTGCCCCTCGAGGCCATCAACGAGGCCAGCGCGCGCGAGAAGTCCATCCGCCATGGCCACCCCAGCACGCTGCATCTCTGGTGGGCGCGCCGGCCGCTGGCCGCCGCCCGGGCGGTCATCTTCACCTCGCTGGTGGATGACCCCGACGACCCCGACGCGCCGCCGGCCTTCGTGGCTGCCTGCCGCGCCCTGCCGCTGGGCAAGAATGCCGGCGACCACGATTCGCCGCGCATGCGCCTGTTCGACTTCATCGAGCGGCTGGTGCAGTGGGAGTCGACCACCGACGAGCCGACCCTGGAGACGGCCCGCGAGCTGATCCGCCTCTGCACGGGCGGCAACCCGCCGCCGCTGCTGGACCCCTTCGCCGGGGGCGGCAGCATTCCATTGGAGGCGCAGCGGCTGGGGCTGGAGGCCCACGCCAGTGACCTGAATCCGGTGGCGGTGATGATCAACAAGGCGCTGATCGAGATCCCGCCGCGCTTTGCCGGGCAAGCGCCGGTCAACCCCCGCGACCGCGAGCGGGTGGGCGGCGGCGCGGAGTGGCCCGGGGCGACGGGGCTGGCCGCCGACGTGCGCTACTATGGCGAGTGGATGCGCGACCGCGCCCGCGAGCGTATCGGCCGGCTCTACCCCGACCTCGATGGCGAGACCGTCATCGCCTGGCTCTGGGCGCGGACGGTGAAGTGCCCCAACCCGGCCTGCGGGGCGCAGATGCCGCTGGTCAGCAGCTTTGAACTGAGCAAAAAGAAAGGCAAGCAAGCCTGGGTAGAACCGATCATTGACGCCAAAGCCAAGACGGTGACGTTCACCGTTAAGACGGGCAAGGGCAAGGCTCCCGAGCCGCCAAAGGTGGGTCGCGGGGCAAACTTCAAATGTTTGGTATGTGATGAAATTGCTACCGATGCTTACGTCAAGGAGCAGGGCATGGCCGGCCGCATGGGCGCACAGCTCATGGCAATTGTTATAGAAGGCAAGAACGGCCGGAGCTACCACAAGCCAACCAAGGATCATGAACAAACAGCGGCGCAAGCCAGCCCGCTGTGGGCCCCAACCGGAGAATTGCCCGGCAACGCCCGCTGGTTTTCACCACCGCTCTTTGGAATGACGGAGTATAAAGACCTCTTCACCCCCCGCCAGCTCGTGGCCCTGACGACGTTCAGCGACCTGGTGGCCGAGGCCCGGGCAGAGGTGGAGCGCGACGGGCTGGCCGCCGGGCTGCCCGCCGACGAGACCCCCCTGCGCGACGGCGGCCGCGGCGCCAGGGCCTATGCCGAGGCGGTTAGTGTGTATTTGGCGTTTGGGGTTAGTCGGCAATCAAATCGGCTGAGTACCATTTGTTTTTGGGACACAAAGGGTGAGAATATTCAGCAAGTTTTTGCTCGACAGGCAATTCCCATGACATGGGATTTTGTGGAAGGCAACCCTTTTTCGAACTCTACGGGAAATTTTCTCGGTCAAATTGATTATCCCACAAAAGTGCTCGATGTTATAGTAACAACCTTACCAGGGTTCGCAGTACAACAAGATGCTCAACAAGCGACTTTCAAGACTGCGATGATACTTTGCACAGACCCACCGTATTACGACAACATCGGCTATGCAGACTTATCCGATTACTTCTATATATGGTTACGTCCACCTCTACGGGACATATATCCTGGCATATTTTCTACGATGATGGTGCCGAAAGAACCGGAGCTAATCGCTTCGGCCTATCGGCACAACGGTGATAAAGACGCCGCCAAAGTACATTTCGAATCTGGCCTCGCGAAAGTATTTATAGGAATCAGAAAGCGCTATTCATCGAGCTACCCCTTAACTATTTACTATGCGTTTCGACAATCCGAGGTTGCTGCCGATAAAGGAACAAGTAGTACCGGTTGGGAGACATTTCTAAAGAGCCTCATTGATGCAGGCTTCTCAATAGTCGGTACATGGCCGATAAGAACAGAATTGATCGGCAACCTGAAAAAACAGGTTAACGCCCTCGCCTCCTCCATCGTCCTCGTCTGCCGGCCGCGGCCCGATGACGCGCCGTCCGCCTCGCGCCGGGCCTTTCTGGCCGAATTGCGGGCCGCGCTGCCGGCCGCGCTGCGCGAGATGCAGTCGGGCAACATCGCCCCGGTCGACCTGGCCCAGGCCTCCATCGGCCCCGGCATGGCCGTCTACAGCAAGTACCGCCAGGTGCTGGAGGCCAACGGCGAAGCCCTGACCGTCCGCGCCGCGCTGCAGCTCATCAATCAGGTGCTGGACGAATTCCTGGCCGAGCAGGAAGGCGACCTGGACGGCGACTCGCGCTTCGCCGTGGCCTGGTTCGAGACCAACGGCTTCAAGGAAGGGGCCTTCGGCACGGCCGACGTGCTGGCCCGGGCCAAGAACACCTCCGTCGACGGGCTGGTGGACGCCGGCATCGTCCGCGCCGGCGCGGGCAAGGTGCAGTTGCTCACATGGCAGGAGATGGACCCCGGCTGGGACCCGCAGGCCGACAAGCGGCCGACAGTCTGGGAGGCGACCCACCATCTGATCGAGCGGCTCAACGTCCACGGCGAGGAAGGGGCGGCGCTGCTGCTGGCGCGCATGCCGGCCGACCTGGCGACCAACGCCCGCGACCTGGCCTACCGGCTCTACAACATCTGCGAGCGCAAGGGCTGGACCGAATTCGCCCGCGAATATAATGCCCTGGTCGTCTCCTGGGGCGCCAGCCGCGAGCGCGCCGCGCAGGTGAGGACACACGCGACGCAGGGGCGGTTGTTTGAAGAATGAGATAGAGGAACTTAGAGGAACACAGAGGAACACGGAGATACACGGAGATACACGGAGGATCATGGAGGTTCACGGAGATTCATTGAGATTCATTGAGATCGATATAATGCCTCCGTGTATCTCTGTGAAAGAAAACTCCGCGCATCTCCGTGAAAAAGCCTCCGCGCATCTCCGTGAAAAAGCCTCCGCGCATCTCCGTGAAGAAAACCGTGTCCATTCATATAAATCCTGGAGGTTAGATACAAGTGGCATTAAGTAACAAGGAACGCGTCGGCCGGGTGATGGATTTGCTGGCGTCGGGTCTGGCCCCCTATGTCGTGCGCGAATATCGCATGGTCTATAAAGGCGACTTTGCCCGTGAGATCGACGCGACGCTGACCACCGGCGCATTCGAACTGTCCCGCGAGGCGTTCAAAGATATAAATGCGCTGATCGACCATCTCGACGTCCAGAACACGCTCAAACTGATGTGGGGGCGATGGAACGAGGTCTTCCAGCCAAAACTCGGCCATGCCGGCCGCAGCCATGTCAGCGAGTTAATGACGGCGCGCAACGACTGGGCCCACCAGAAAGCCTTCACCAACGACGACGCCTATCGCGTGGCCGACACCGCCGCGCGCCTGCTGAAGATGGTCAGCGCCGGCGAGCATGCCATGCAAGTAGAGGCGATCGGCAACGAGCTGCTACGCTTGCGGTATTCTGAAGCAGCCAGGCAGGCGCAGCGACGCGGGCAGACGGGACCGTTGCAGGAAGGCACCACGCCGGCCGGCCTGAAGGCCTGGCGACAGGTCGTCAACCCGCATCCCGACGTGGCCAGTGGCCGCTATCTGCAGGCTGAATTTGCGGCCGACATGGCCCAGGTGCTGGCCAAGACGGCCGAGCGTGAGTATCAGGACCCGAAGGAATTCTTCCGTCGCACCTATCTGACGGAAGGGTTGCTCAACATGCTGGTCACCGGCATCAAACGGTTGACCTCCCAGGGTGGCGATCCGGTGGTGCAATTGCAAACCGCCTTCGGCGGCGGCAAGACCCATTCCATGCTGGCCCTCTACCACCTCAGCAGCGGCGACGTGAAGCTGAGTGACTTCGTCGGCGGCGAGCGCATCGCCGGCCTGATCGGCAACGTCGATCTGCCGGAGGCTAACCGCGCCGTGCTCGTCGGCACCGCGCTGGACCCGGCCCGGCCGCGCGTCTACCCCGATGCCGCCACGCATACATTGTGGGGCGAGTTGGCCTATCAACTGGGCGGCGCCGAGGGCTATGAGCTGGTCGCTCTCGCGGACCAAAAAGGCGTCAGCCCGAACGCCGACACGCTCAAACAGCTTCTCGACCAGTTCGGCCCTTGCCTGATCATCATTGACGAATTCGTGGCCTACGCGCGCAACATCTACCACGTCGATGACCTCCCGGCCGGTACTTTCGCTTCGGTGATGACCTTTGTCCAGGCGCTGACCGAAGCAACCCGCCGCTCGGCCGATTCCATGCTGCTCATTTCCTTGCCGGAGTCCGACATCGAGGTAGGGGGTCAGGCCGGGCAGGAAGCGCTGGAGCACCTGTCCCACGTCGTTGGTCGTATCGAATCGGTGTGGAAGCCGGTGACGGCCACGGAAAGCTTCGAGATCGTGCGCCGGCGGCTATTCTCTACCGAAGTCGATCACGCCGCGCGCGACGCGGTGCTCAAAGCCTTCGGCGACATGTATCGCAATAGCCCCGGCGAATTCCCCTCGGGTGTAGCCGATCGACCCTATTACGACCGGCTGGCGGCGGCCTACCCCATTCATCCGGAGTTATTCGACCGGCTATATCAGGACTGGTCGACCCTGGACCGATTCCAGCGCACCCGTGGCGTCTTGCGTTTCATGGCGGCGGTGATCCATGAATTGTGGGTCAACAACGATCCCTCACTGCTCATAATGCCCGGCACCGTCCCCTTGACCGCGTCGCCCGTGCGCAACGAACTGCTGCGCTATCTGCCGGACACCTGGACCGCGGTCTTCGACAAGGACGTCGACGGCCCAGAGTCACTGCCCTTTCAAATCGACGGTGATGTGCCGACGCTGGGCCGTTATGCGGCCACACGCCGTGTGGCCCGCACAGTATTCCTCGGCAGCGCCCCTTCCGTGGCCGGGCATAGCGTGCGCGGCCTGGAGGAGGTGCGCATTCGCCTGGGATGCGTCCAGCCGGGAGAATCGGCTCCCGTCTTCGGTGACGCTTTGCGGCGGATGGGCAGCCAGCTGACGTACCTCTATACCGACGGCAGCCGCTATTGGTACGATACGCGACCAACCGTGAATCGGCTGGCCAAAGATCGCGCCCAGGCCTTTCCCCGAGTAGAAGTGCAGCGCGAAATCATCGAACGCCTGCAAAAGGTGACAAAAAATCGGGAGTTTGCCGCCTTCCATGTCGCTCCCCGCAGTAGTGGCGATGTTGCTGACGAAGCGCGGGCACGGATTGTCGTCTTGCCCCCCGGCGCACCACACCGCCGGCAGCGAACTGACAGCGAGGCCATGATCCAGGCGGCCGAGATCCTGGACAAGCGCGGTAACGCGCAGCGCCTCTTCAAGAACATGCTGGTCTTCGTCGCGCCGGACGAAAACGGGTTGCTGGAACTTGAGGAAGCCGTGCGCGAGTTCCTGGCCTGGCAATCAATCAAGGATGAAGAGGAGCCGTTGAATCTGGATGCCCAACAGCGGCGGCAGGTCAGCAACAGCCTGAAGACAGCCGACAGCACTATCGACAGCCGACTGCAAGAGGCTTACCGCTGGCTTATCGTTCCCGATCAGCCGGAGCCGCTAGGCCCTATCGAACTGAAAGCCTACGGCATCGGCGGCAGCGACAATCTCTACAACCGGGCCGCGCAACGACTGCGCAATGACGACCTGCTCATTCACCACTTCTCGCCGGACAATCTGCGGATGGAATTAGACAAGTTCATTTGGAGCGACGAACGCGGCCACGAAGTCGGGCTGAAACAGCTGTGGGCGTATTTCGCCCAGTATTGCTATCTCCCTCGCCTCTTCGACGAGAGTGTGCTGGTGCAGACTGTGAAAGACGGCGTGCAACGCATGGACGCTCCGTTCGCTTACGTAACTGGTAAAGATAGTGGCGACTATCACACCGGCGTCGTCATCCGCAAGTTAGGTCCGGTATACTTCGATGAATACAGCTTGCTGGTCCATCCCGATCACCTCAGGGTACCCGCCCCACCACCCCCCCTGCCCGATTTGGTTCCAGGCCCAAGCCCGGAACCAAAAGAGAAAAATGGGGAAGAAACCGTCCTTCCGCACGTATCGCCAAAACTACGACGTCCCGTTCGATATTACGGCCGCGTGCGGCTGGACTCGGTGCGCGTGACCAAAGAAATGGATGTCGTTGTCGAAGAAGTCATTCAGCGCCTGACCGAACTGGCCGGCTGCGAGGTAGAGATTGTGGTTGAAGTTTCAGCCCGCAAGCCGGACGGATTCGACGAGGGGGTCGTGCGCACAATCAGCGAGAACGGCAGGACGTTGAAGTTTGATACGTTTGGTTTTGAGGAAGGGTGAAGTTGTAATTTCCCTTGTATACTGCCGACGCCGCCTCTTCGAAGGAGTGCAGTTAACATGGAAATATTCGCTTCAGATCGTTTTAATAAGGCTTACAACTCTGCGAGGTTTTGGGGCTAAAGGATTTAGCTAAAGGAACAATCCACGACCCGGGGTATTGAAAGCTCGCCGCAGTGCGACGAGCTTTCAATGCCCAAATCGCCGCTCAGTTGCGTTGAGGTCAAACACTGAAAAAGCCCTGCCTCGGCATTGCATATCCTCGTCCCTTCCTATAGTATATAAATACCAGCCGGTTTCATACGTGACAGGTGTTGGGGATGTCGAGCGCGACAATTGGGCCGTATCGGATTCTGAACGAGATCGGTCGCGGCGGAATGGCCGTGGTCTATCGGGCCATGGGGCCGGGCGACACGACCGACGTCGCCGTCAAGCTGATGGCGAGCGGCCCGACACAGGACAACATCTTCCGCACACGTTTCAGGATCGAGGCCAACGTGCTGCGCCGGTTACGACACCCGGCCATCGTCCGCGTCATCGACTTCGGCGAGCACGAGAACCAGCCCTACCTCGTCATGCCCTATCTGGGTGGCGGCACGCTGGCCGATCGGCTGGACCTCGGCCCGCTGACTCCGGCGGAGATCGCCACCATCCTGCCGCCGCTGGCCGACGCGCTCGAACACGCCCACAACCTGGGCCTGATTCACCGCGACGTGAAACCGTCCAACATCCTCTTCGATGCCCAGGGGCAACCTTATCTGAACGACTTCGGCATCGTCAAGGTGCTCGGCGAGCTTCAGTCGCTGACCCGGCAGAGCGTGATGCTGGGCACGCCCGGTTACATGAGCCCGGAACAGTTGCGCGCCGAGCCGCTCGACCGTCGTTCCGACGTTTACGCTCTGGGCGTTGTGCTGTTCGAGATGCTGACCGGCCGATTGCCTTTTGAGGCCGACTCCAACCCGTTTGCCGTGGCGTTGATGCATATGAACGATCGGCCGCCGCGCCTGCGCGATGTGGCCCCCGGTCTGGCTCCCGGCTGGCAGTCCGTTCTCGACCGGGCGCTGGCCAAGGATCGCAAGGCGCGCTATCCGACCGCGCCGGCGCTGGCCGCGGCGGCCGTTGCGCAGACACGTCCCCCGCAGCCGGTCACCCGCCGCCCGGCTGCGGCGCTCGCCGCATTGGCAATCGTGGCCGTGGCGCTGATCGGCGGGGCGCTGCTGGCGCTGGGCAACCCCGGCAATCGCAGCGAGGGGAGCGCCGGGGAGCAAGCCCGGATCGTGGCTCCGGTCACGATGACGCCGGCCGCGACGACTCAACCGACGTCAACAGTGGGATCGGTTCCCGCGGCGGAAACAGGGACAATCCATGCGGTCGTCGCGCCGGTCACTTCGACGCCGGCCGGGCCTCCACGCGCACGCCTGACGACGGCCACCACGCTGCGGGCCGGGCCGGGCGCGGTCTATGCCGCCGTGGCCGAGATGGGCGCCGGCGATGAGGTCACAGTGATCGGCCGCGACATGGTGTGGGCGTGGTATGCTCTCCGGCTGGACGACGGCCGCGAGGGTTGGGCGCCGCGGGCAGCGACGGAGTTGCTCAGCGGCGTGCCGGTCGATGTCGCCGTTGCCGGCACCATCCCGGCACCACCCACCACCCTGTCACCCACCGCCCCGGCCCCTACGCTCACACTGCCGCCGGCCACGTTCGTCGCCCGGCCGACCCTTCGCCCGATTGTTCCTGCCACGACGCCGGTTAGCCCACCGACAGTCGCGCCCCAACCAACGGCCGCGCCCCAACCGACCACCCCACCCGTGGAGGAGCCGGAGCCAACGGCGGCCATCCCGCCAACCGCAGCTATCCCGCCGACCGCAGCCATCCCGCCGACTTCTGAACCCTGAACCGCGGATATTTGGGCCGTCACGTCTATCATCCTAGTTGTCGGCAAACGTCGCCCGCAACGAGTACTGTGTCGATGAACCAGGTTTGGGCGCGGGGGTGTGGATGACGATGAAGTAGGTCCCCGCGGGTTCATTGGACCGGCTGATGCGGAAGCCGTCGGTTGGCGTCACGTCATAGGCAATAGTCTTGAAGTCAGCGGTCAACAACCCCAATTGGCCATTGGCAGCGGCAAAGTTGTTTAGCTCAATCACGATCGACCCCGCGGCAGACATTTCGAATTTAAACACGTCGTAGAGATCGTTCGGAAGGCCGTAGTAGGTTTGGCCGTTGCACAGCGGGCCGTTGGCCTCATCTTTAATGTTGTTCGGTTCCACTTCATTTGGCCCCGGGAAGCACGGTGGCGGCACGTAGGGCATGTTGAGCACCATTGGGGCGAAAGAGAAGTATCCCGGAGTCGGGATTTGTTCATAATTGACGCTGACGGCGTGGTTGCCCGCCGGCATGACCAGCGAATTCGACGTGCTCGTGCTGCCGTCATTGCTTGTGCCGCCCCAGCCGGACACCTGCCACCCGGCGCTCGGCGCAGCCGTCAGGGTGATCGACTGCCCGGCCGTGTATTGCCCCGTGCTGCAGCCGGATGAGTTGGCCGGGCCGGCCACCGGATCGGCTCCGCTGCCGGTGTGGCTGCGGCTAAGGGTGTAGCAGGTGACAGACGAAACCGGCGGGTTGCTGCGAGCATAAATTTCGTAATTGCCGCTGGTGGCGTCTGCCCAAACAATGAACACACGGCCATCAGGCGCAACGACCGGCGCGGGACTATAGGAATTGCCGGCGTTGTTGCTAATTCCCCCGCCGGTGGCCGAACCGGCATCCATCTCAATCCAGGATGAATCGTTCCAGCGCCGGACATAGGCCTCCACATTGCTGCCGCTGTTATCGTTCCAGGCGATTACCGTTGTACCACCCTGGCCGATGGCGGGAATCGGGGCGCTTGATGAGCCGCCGTTATTACTGATGCCCCCGCCGGTGGCCGAACCGCTACCCATCTCCACCCACGCTGAACCGCTCCAGCGCCGGACGTAGATCTCGGCATCGCCATCACTGTTGTCCTCCCAGGTTACGAAGGTCAGGTTGCCCGGGCCAACAGCCGGTCTTGCCTTGATAGAAGTGCCGCTGTTGTTGCTGATGCCGCCGCCGGTGGCCGACCCGCTGCCCATCTCCACCCACGCCGTGCCGTTCCATTGACGGACGTAGATCTCCCAATTGCCGTTGCTGTTGTCCTCCCAGGCAATGACGGGGGTGTTATCCGACCCAACAGCCAGGGCCGGCAGCCGGGAGCTTCCGCTGTTGTTGCTGATGCCGCCGCCGGTAGCCGATCCGCTGCCCATTTCCACCCAGGATGAGCCGTTCCAGCGTTTGACGTAAATCTCCCAGTCGCCGCCGCCGGCGTCATACCAGGCCACGATCGGCGCGCCGTCAGTCCCGATGATCAGCGATGGAGCGTATGAGCCGCCGCTGTTATTGCTGATGCCGCCGCCGGATGCAGAGCCGCCCATCTCCACCCACGACGAGCCATTCCAGCGCCGCAGATAGATCTCATAATCGCTGCCCGCGCTGACTTCCCAGGCGACAATCGGCGCGCCGTCGGCGGCCACGGCGACAGATGGGCTGGTGGAAGCGCCGGACGTGCTGCTGACGCCGCCGCCCGAAGCGGAGTTGCCTATCTCGGCCCAGGTCGAGCCGTTCCAGGTGCGAACATAGATTTCTTCCCCGTCGCCGCGATCGTCGTCCCAGGCGACAACCGGCGCGCCGCCGGGAGTAATCGCGTGCGAAGGGCTATCAGAGCGGCCGCTCGTGTTGCTGATGCCGCCACCTGTGGCCGACCCCGCACCCACCTCTTCCCAACCGGCGTTGGCCGCGAGGGCATCCTCATCGGCCGCCGCGCCCGGCAAGCCCGCGGCAATCAGCAAAGTGAGAAGAATCGATAGCGCGATTGTGATGGGTATACCATGTCGATATGGGTTCATTTGGCTCCTCCTGTTACCTGTCTCGGCACTAACACCGACAGGCATGCTGATAGTTTGATCGCGATGCAATCACTAGCCTGCATGTGACGCCCGCGGCGCGACATCGTTCGCAGGCGTATTCAGGCCATTGGCGAAGGCCAGGCGCATCAGATCAGTCCCATCAGGATTCATAAAGATTATCTCCGATCTAATGGGCAGACCAAACCGGCAAAACACATGCGTCGATCAAGGAAATGATAGTGTCATCGTATAAGGCTGTGTCTCAGCCGGTTTGGGCGTTGCAAAATAGACAAGGACATAATACAGTCCGGCCTTGCCGGTGTAGTCGATGCGTAGCCCATCAGCAGAACTGGTATCAGCGTCTACATGCTTATCAGGAACCACCGCCTGGTAATACAAAACCAGTTGCGCGTCCTTTCCTGAATACCCGGTTACTTCGATCGAGATAGCCCCATCGGCGCCGGCCTGGAATTTGAAGAAGTCAAACTCATCATTCGGCAACCCTGAAACCAGAGACCCGGGGCAAATTGGACCATTCGCCGTCTCGTCCGAATTGTTCGGCTCATTCTCCATCCCGTAAAAGCAGTAAGGAATATTGACGGCCAGAGGTATGAGGGCGCGGCCACCGGAGCCTTGAGGGGGGCCGACACGTGTGGCGGTGGGGGTCGGCGTTGCGGTAGGCATTCCGGTCGGTGTTGCGGTGGGCGTTTTTGTCGGCGTTGCGGTGGGCGTTCCGGTTGGTGTTGCGGTGGGCGTTTTTGTCGGCGTTGCGGTGGGCGTTTTTGTCGGCGTTGCGGTGGGCGGGATCGGCTCATAGACGACGCCGGCGGTGTGATCGCTGGCGGGCATGGTGACGGTGTTGGTGGTCGAGGTGCTGGCGTCGTTGTCTGTGCCGCTCCAACCCTTGACGCGGTAACCGGCGGCAGGGGCGGCCGTCAGGGTGATAGTTTCTCCACCATGATAGGTGCCTGGCTCGCACCCTGCCGAATGATCAAGCCCAGGCTCAATAAACCCGCCACTCCCTGTGGTGAACATGTCCAAAGAGTAACAAGGCGAAAACTCACGGGCGAAAATATCCCAGTTGTTGTTGGAATCCCCCGCGCCCGGCACCAGGTTTGTCGCCTGTGATGTGAAAACAACGACGCGACCATCAAGAGCAATATCGGACAGATACAGCGACGGCCCGTTCGCCTCGGTTCCGTTGGATGAGATGGAAACCCTGTTAATGCGCCCGGTTTCCGTATCATAGACGAAGATATCAGGTTCTTGATTGGTGTCATTGGAGACCAGGTAGCTGCTAGATGAATACATGACGATGAACCGGCCGTCAGGCGAGATAGCTTCAGACCCGGTCGGTGAGTATACTTCGGATCCGTCGGTCGCGTACGAGATGCGATGCGTGGTTCCCGTAACACGGTCGCGATAGAAGGCATCGGCGACATCATTCGTATCATCAGGCACAAGGTTGCTTGCGGCTGATCCAAAAGCGAAGCGGTTGCCATCGGCCGATGGATCGCCACCGCCGGTATGGTCATTACCCTCCTGATTGGAATTTGATTTGGAGAGAAGTTCGGTTACGCCCATACCCCAGTGGCGTACAAAGACATCGAGGGTATTGTTGTCGTCGCCGGCGACCAGATCGGATGCCCAGGAAGCGAAGAACACCTGGCTACCATCCCCGCTGATTCCGATACGCCCCCACGAGTGATTATTCCCGGGATTACCGGCCAGGCTGACGGATATGAGATACGTCTCCGCGACCCAGCGATCCCGCACGAATACATTAAAGTACCCGCCAGTTGCGCCGCCTGCATAGCCTTTCTGACAGGAATAGAAGGCCACATACCGGCCATTGTCAGAAACCGCCGGATCAGAACTGCATCCGTCTCCTCCGCCCGTGGGCGTAACAGAGATTAGCTCCAGATATTCCGTCGTGCGGTCTTTCAAATAAATATTAGTACCACCCCAGACATCAGGGACGAGATTATCGGCTTCAGATTTGAAAACAATGTACCGGCCGTTGGCGCTGATGTGTGATGACGTGGATGCTCCGTTGCCCTGAACCCCATCCCCGGTCACTGATATGCGCTCGGTAATGCCTGTTTGCCGGTCATGGACGAATACGTCCATCACGTCATTGGTATCATCCGGAACGAGATTCGTGGCCGACGATTCGAAGGCAACAAATCGGCCGTTATTGGACATGGATGGACTTATCGACTCGCCATTGCCGACCACCCCGGCGGATGATACGGAGATGATGGTGGTCGAACCTGTCACGGTTGCATCATAAGGCTCGGCCGCTTTAAGGCTCAACCCGGCAAGCGCGCCACCGGAGCCTGTAATTAAAAGCAGCCCAGCCATCAGGATAATGTAGAACAAGAAACGTCGAACACGCACTGTAAAGACGATCATGATATCTCCTGCATTCTCAACAACCTCCTGTCCGCGGCGCGGGCGCCCACTGCCTTTCATGTGGCATTCTCAGGTGACCAGGGCTCGCAGCGCCTTGTCTCATCGATCTGCCTCAAGGTTGATTGAACACCGACGGGATAAAAGCCCAAAAAGTCGCGCCGGCTGGTATGACCTCGTACGCCACGCTGACCACATGCGCCGCAGCGGGCATGATGACGGTATTGGTAGTCGAGGTGCCGCCGTCGTCGTTCGTTCCGCTCCAGCCGCTGACACGCCAGCCGGCGGCCGGCGCGGCTGTCAGGCTGATGGATTCTCCTGCCCGATAGTATCCCTCGTTGCATCCGGCCGAGTGGGACGGCACAGGGACAGGATCCGCGCCGTTGCCGGTGTGGTTTAGCATCAATGTGAAGGGACACTCTTCCACCACTACCTCGGCATAGATTACACCGGCTACATGGTTGGTGGCGGGCATGATGATGCTATTGGTCGTCGTCGTTGCGGCGTCGTTGTTGGTGCCGTTCCAGCCGGCGACCGCCCAGCCGGCATCGGGCGCGGCCGTCAGGCTGATCGTCGCGCCGGCCACATATTGCCCGGCGTCACACCCGGCCGACTTCGCCGGGGTGGCCACGGGGTTCGCGCCCTGCCCGGTATGCGTCAGGGTCAGGGCATAGCAAACTGCGGGGATTTCGACGTAAGTCACCCCGACGGTATGGGCAGCGTCGGGCATTGTCAGCGAGTTGGTCGTCGTCGTTGCGGCGTCGTTGTTGGTGCCGTTCCAGCCGGCGACCGCCCAGCCGGCATCGGGCACGGCCGTCAGGCTAATCGCCGCGCCGGCCACGTACTGCCCGGCACCGCAGCCGGACGACTTCGCGGGGGAGGCCACGGGGTTCGCCCCCTGTCCGGTGTGCGTGAGAGTCAGGGCATAGCAAACTGCGGGGGTTTCGACGTAAGTCACCCCGG
>JAHDWL010000041.1:0-1711 GCA_023384355.1 Anaerolineae bacterium | reverse complement strand
TCGGGCGCGGCCGTCAGGCTGATTGTCGCGCCGGCCACATATTGCCCGGCGTCACACCCAGCCGACTTCGCCGGGGTGGCCGCGGGGTTCGCGCCCTGCCCGGTATGCGTGAGAGTCAGGGCATAGCAATCCGGCTCCACGACCACGCCATCCGACGCCCAGTCCGGTTGAAAATCACGCCCCTTGGTGAAGGTCAGGCGCGTTTGATTCGTCCCATCCGGGTTCATAACGTAGATTTCGTAGTCGCCGTCGCGGTCAGAGTAGAAGATTACCTTATTCCCGTCGGGGGACCACGCCGGGCCACGGTCCCATCCGTCGTTATTGGTCAGATTCGTCTGGCCGGACCCGTCGATATTCATGATATAGACTTCCGGCGCGCCGTTGCGGTCGCTGCGGAATACGACCCGCTCGCCATCGGGCGACCAGGACGCGCCGAAGTCATCCGCCGGATTAGTCGTCAACTGTTTCACGTCGCTGCCGTCAGCGTTCATGACGTAGATATCGTCGTTCCCGCTGCGATCACTGGAGAAGATGATGCGCGTACCGTCGGGCGACCAGTCAGGGCCGTGCTCGCGAGCCGGATTATTCGTCAACCGGGTCTGGTTTGATCCGTCGGCGTTCATTACATAGATCTCGCCGTTTCCGTCGCGGTCACTGCGAAAGGCGATTTTGGTGCCGTCGGGTGACCACTGCGGGGCGTGGTCGTTTTCAGGGGCGGTCGTCAATCGTTTCAACCCCGTGCCGTTGACGTTCATGACGTAGATATCGGTATTCTGGCCGGTGGTACGGCCGAAAGCGATCTTTGAACCGTCGGGCGAGGCACCGGGACGCTCGTCTTTGGTAGACGGCGAGTCAGTCACGTTCACCGGGTTACCGCCGCTGGAGTTGATAGAGAAGATTTCCCAATCACCGGTGCGATCACTGGCAAAGTAGATGCGGCCGTTGCCGGTAACGGCCGCCATCGTCGGCGGCGGCTTGCCGATGTTCGACAGCATCAATGTGCCGATCAGAGACAGAAACAAGATGATCCAGGAAGCGCCCGCCGGGCGGATTCTGAATGTGGTCAATCTATGAAGAAAGGTTTCGCCAAACAATGTTTATCTCTCCTGACTTAAAAGGACGGGCCAAACCGGCAAAACACATGCGTCGATCAAGGAAATGATAGTGTCATCGTATAAGGCTGTGTCTCAGCCGGTTTGGGCGTTGCAAAATAGACAAGGACATAATACAGTCCGGCCTTGCCGGTGTAGTCGATGCGTAGCCCATCAGCAGAACTGGTATCAGCGTCTACATGCTTATCAGGAACCACCGCCTGGTAATACAAAACCAGTTGCGCGTCCTTTCCTGAATACCCGGTTACTTCGATCGAGATAGCCCCATCGGCGCCGGCCTGGAATTTGAAGAAGTCAAACTCATCATTCGGCAGCCCTGAAACCAGAGACCCGGGGCAAATTGGACCATTCGCCGTCACGTCCAAATTGTTAGACTCCACCTCCCTTCCGGAAAAGCAGTAAGGAATATTGACGGCCAGAGGTATGAGGGCGCGACCACCGGACGGAGGCAGGATGGATTCGTAATTGACCTGAACGACATGATTGGCGGCGGGCATGGTGACGGTGTTGGTGGTCGAGGTGCCGGCGTCGTTGTTGGTGCCGCTCCAGTTCTTGACGCGCCAGCCGTCGTCGGACGCAGCCGTCAGGGTGATGGATTC
>JAHDWL010000040.1 GCA_023384355.1 Anaerolineae bacterium | reverse complement strand
CACGATGTGCCGTCATCGGCGACGATATCGACAGTTGTGAATAGCAGCGGCTTGCCGGGGCTCCCCGGTTTCCTTATGGTTGTGTCCGGTAGCATCGTGGCCACTTGCGAGCAGGCTTCGGTAAGCCCGTATGTGACTGCGATCGAAAGCCCGACCGCGAACGCTTCGTCCAACAAGTCCGGGGAAGCGGCCGCACCGCCCAGCAGGACCAGCCTCAACGCCGGGCAATCGGCCGTGGTCAGCCCGTCCCCGAGTAGTCTCGCCAGCATTGTCGGCACGGCTGAAATCAGGGTAATACGGTCATCAACCATGCTTTTTCGTATAGCAACCAGTTCGAATCCATTGTGGAGCACAACCGTGGTCCCATATAGGCACGATCGGAACAGGATGGACAATCCGCCGACGTGGAATAGCGGCATGCAAGCCAGCCAGCGATCGCCGGGCAGCACGCCCAATTTGAAAGCCGAACCGACAGCGCTCCACAAGTGATTGGCGAAGGTGATCATTGCCCCTTTGGGGAAGCCTGTTGTGCCTGACGTGAAAACGATAGCCTGTAATGCGTCGGGAGAACGCGACACGCTGATATCACCAGATCCGGTTGGAAGTGAGTCCAGCCAATCCATGAATGACGTTGCTGGTTCCCAAAAGACGAGCGGCGAAATGGATTCATCGACCGCATCGAAGGCGACGGAGGCGCAGGAAGTTGAACACAACAGCCACTCGCAATCAGCCTGATCGATCTGCCAGGCTATCTCGGTCGCGGTCAGCCGTGTATTCAGTGGGACCAGAACCGCGCCGATTCGGGCCGCGGCGAAGACAGTGCAGACGGCCGCCAGGCAGTTGGGCATCAACGAACCTGTGTGATCACCCGGACGGATACCGGTAGTCCACAGGAAATCGCTTAACCGCGTCACAGCGCGGTCGAGTTCGCGGAATGTGAACGACAGTCCGTCAACCAGCAGGGCGACATCGTCGGGGGTTGCCTCGGTTCGTGCTTTTAGCCAATCCGTCGTGACCGGGTATAGGGCACTCATTCGCTCACCATTACCAGCGAGGTTCTCCCGTCACCTTTACGGCCGCCAGGGATATTGCTGGAAGTCCGGTTTACGCTTTTCCAGAAATGCCTCTTTGCCTTCCCGTCCCTCATCGGTCATGTAATAGAGCATCGTCGCGTCTCCCGCCAGAACCTGCAAACCCGTCTGTCCGTCGAGGTCAGCGTTGAAACCGGCCTTCAGGAAGCGGATGGCGATGGGGCTTTTCTCAAGAATTTCCTGCGCCCACGCCACGCCTTCGGCCTCAAGCTGATCGATTGGGACTACCTTGTTGACCAATCCCATCGCTTCGGCTTCTGTGGCGTTATACTGGCGGCAGAGATACCAGATCTCGCGAGCCTTCTTTTGACCGACAATTTGGGCCAGATAGTTGGACCCATAGCCGCCGTCGAAACTGCCGACCTTCGGGCCGGTTTGACCAAAGATAGCGTTGTCGGCGGCAATAGTCAGGTCGCAGATCACGTGGAGAACGTGGCCGCCCCCGACTGCGTAACCGGGAACAAGAGCTATGACGGGTTTGGGCATCGTGCGGATGATGCGTTGCAACTCGAGAACGTTGAGCCGGGCCACGCCGTCGTCTCCCACATAACCGGCATAGCCGCGCACCCGCTGGTCGCCGCCGGAACAGAATGCGTACTTGCCATCCCTGGCCGGGCCGTTGCCGGTGAGCAGGATGACGCCGACTTCCGGGTCCATCCAGACGTGTTTGAAGGCGTCGATCATCTCGTCGATCGTCAGCGGCCGGAAAGCGTTGCGGGATTCCGGCCGATTGAACGCGATCCGGGCCATACCGCCTGACTTGTGATAGGTGATATCAACGTACTCTTTAACAGTTTGCCAATTCGTCATGGTAAAAACTCCTTTGATTTAGCGAGGATCTCTCATTATAAAGTTGGAATCACACGACCACAGGTTCTTTCGCGTTCAGGCTCGCTCTGACCCGCGCGAACACGGCGTTCATTTGCAGGTAATCATCGTGATTGCTGGTCATTATTTCGACTAGCTGAGGCCTGGCATGATTCTGAATGGCTTCAGCCAGTTGCGACGCGGCCGTAGGGCCGGACTGAATGGCCGTGTAATGCAGGCCGTACATGGCAGCAGCATGTTCGAAGGTCAGGCCGTGCGGGGTTAAAAACAGCTCGGTGAAGGGTGGGTCATGCCGGGCGATGGGCAGGCGGTGAAATATGCCGCCGCCGTTATTATTCAGGACGATGAATGTGATGTTTTCAAGCTCATGTTGTCGGATAGCCAGCAGACCGTTCATGTCATGGTAGAAGGTGATGTCGCCAAGCAGGGCCGTGACATGCCGTCCGGTGGCGGCCGTCAGGCCAAGGGCGGTCGACACATTGCCGTCGATGCCGCTGGCTCCCCGATTCCCGAAGAATTTGAGGTTCCTTTTCGAGGGCCGATCGAATGTGTCAACATGGCGAATGGGCATACTGTTGCCGGCAAACAGGATGGATCCGTCCGGAAGGGCCTTCAATAGCTGCGCGGCAGCCGCGCCGTCGAAAAACGGCGCGGCGTGTAACTCATACTCCATCTGTTGCCACATGCCCGACTCGATACCTGTCAGCAGGCTTGTCCACGAGCGATCGCGTCCTGATGCCATATCACCCGGATGACCCGCCAGGGCTTCGCACAATGCCGCTGGATCGCACCGAACGAAGGTGTGGGTCAGGTGCAGGTCGTCGGCCCATGCCCCATCTTCGCGAACGTGGATGTGATTTTCCGGCGCTATCGTCTCGAGATAGGTCGAGAGGGTCGCAGAGGTTGGTACCGCGCCGAACCTGATAACCAGACTTGGAATCAGGCCCTCTAACGTCGGGAGCCAGGTATGGTAACCGCCGAGGACAAGCTCATCCACGTGCGCTCCATGTCGCAGATTCGAGAGCGGATCGGCCAGGATGGGGTAGCCCGTTCGTCTCGCCAGAGCGACGACCTTCTCCGCGAACCCATTGTCGGGACAGTCCGGCCCGCAAATGATCAACCCGCGGGGGTTATCGTCGATTGCGGCTGCGACCGCTGATATTTGTTCGGGTTGAGGCATGAGCCGCCCGCGCGTGAAGCTGGTGAATGGACGCCAGTCATTAGCCGAAATGTTCGCCATTGCGGGTTTATCCAGACCCGCTGAGCCTGCAGGCTCCAAAGGTTTGCGGAAGGGAAAATTCAAATGGACGGGGCCTCTCGGGAATCCGGTGGCCGTTGAGCAAGCCCGCGCCGCCATTGTTTGAAGGTGGCGCAACACCACTTCCGGGGCGTCGTCCTGCGGGGTGGGCATTTCAACCGACCAGAGGACGTGATCGCCGAACATCTTCACCTGATCGATCGTCTGGTTCGCACCGCTACCGCGCAATTCGGGCGGTCGGTCGGCGGTGAGCACTAATAAAGGTATGTGGGAATAGAAAGCCTCAATGATGGCGGGATGAAAATTGGCGGCCGCCGTGCCCGAAGTGCATACCAGAGCCACCGGCTTGCCGGATGCCATGGCCATGCCCAGGGCGAAAAAACCGGCGCTGCGTTCGTCTAGATGACGGTAGATGCGAATTTCCGGACAGCCGGCAAAGGCCAGAGTCAGAGGGGTTGACCGGGATCCGGGGGCAATGCACACAGCTTCCACGCCACAGCGGGCGAGTTCGTCCACGAAGATCGCTGACCAGTGGGTATTGGGGTTCGTGCTCAGGTTCATGTCAAAAAGCCTCGGCCACACCCAGGGCACCCAGCATGGGCCGGAACTTGAGCGCTGTTTCGGCCCACTCCTTGTCCGGTTCCGAATCGCCGACGATGCCCGCCCCTGCGTACAGCCAGACCCGGTTATGCTGTGTCACTGCCGAGCGAATGGCAACGGCGAAAACGCCCTCATTTCGAGTGTCCAGCCAGCCAATCGGAGCGGCGTACCAGCCCCGCGGGACCGGTTCGGTCCGGCGCAGGAAGGCCAGCGCGCGGTCGGCGGGCACGCCACCCATTGCCGGGGTGGGATGCAGCAGCCGAACAAGGGAAAGAATGCCGGTTTGCGAATCAACCAGCTCGCCTTCAATTGGTGTGAGCAGGTGCTGGATGTTGCTCAGTTTGAGCATGACCGGCGAGTCCGGGAATGAGAGCACCTCAACCTCTGATTCCAGTTTTGCCCGGATACTGTCTACGACCAACTGGTGCTCATGACGGTCCTTGTCTGACATCAGCAAGGCCTCCGCAAAGGTATTGTCCTGTGCTTGATCACGAGAGCGCGCGGCCGACCCCGCAAGCGCCATTGTTTCGATATGATTCGCACGCTTGCGAATCAGCAATTCCGGCGTTGCGCCAAAAAAGGCGTGGTTCGGCACCGGCTCAAAGATGAAGCGATAGCAGTCTCTGTAATGCTGATCGAGATAAGCCAGTACGGCTGCTGCGTCAATAGGCTGGTCAGTTCGCGCTTCGCAAACGCGGGACAGGACTACTTTTTCGATCTGCCCGTCGTGGATGGCCGACACCGCGCTCTGAACTGCGTCTTCCCACTGGTCAGCCGACATTGGAAAACGCAGATCGGTGACCTGAATCGGCTGCAGCAGTTCAGCAAGGGGGGTGGCGAGACGCGCCAGGAGGGCGTCTCGCAGCCCTTTCAGGCTTTCCTCTACGTTCTCGTGGGTCGAGACCAGGGCAGTGATCGTCAGATACGATTTGTCTCCATCACATGTGTATTGAAAATGGGGCAGTACGAATTGCGCCGGACTGAATGATGACCAGGTGTTGTCGGGCACAAAATCATCCTGGAAAGCGAACCCGCCAAAAAGGCGCGGCCGAGCCGGATGGTCCAGCCACACTCGTGCATCGGTCACTGAGCGATTCAACTCCGCCGGCAGGAAAAGCGCATCCAGAAACAATTCATGGGCCTGCCCGGCGACTTCATCAAAACGATATCCCGGCATGGTTGAAGGCTCACCATCCGCGTCGAGGATTGGCGGGATGCGAATTTCGGCCGCGATCCCCGTGCCCGCGATAGTAAACCCGCCAATCGCTGAGGGTTCCGACCAGAAAAACCGTTCCTGTCCGTAAGCATCGAGCAGGAATTGGTGGGCATCGAGTGTTGGTGCCGGAGCAAACAGGCTCAGCAGGCGACAGGTTTCCTTGCTGCTCCCACCCGAAGCATCCCAGGTTTCAGCGCGATCGGTTGGAAGATGGCGGGTTTGAGTTTGGCCATGAACCTGATAGGTTCGTGAAATCCGGGCGGTCTGGCTCATTTGATTCTGACCTGACTATTTGCAGCTGTTGATGGTGGGTTAGCGACCGCTGCCTCATAGCCGACGCTTCGCAACAGCAGGGGAACCAGCCCATTCATGATGCGGTCCGGTTCGGGGTCGCCGGTTGTCACCCACCGTATCACGATGCCGTATATCGCTCCCATCCACGCATGAGCGACGACTTCTGTGTCAACCGGAGCGATATCGCCGATCGCGACGGCTTCTTTCAGGTATGTTTCAATCATGCGGGCGAACCGGTCAGTGACCTCCGCGCGTTTGTTTTCGAACACGGTTCCCAGCCCAACAGCCTGAACCAGCAGAATCTTGGCGGGGCGGCGATAACGGCCGAACGTCTCAAGCACCGTCTCCAACGCGACTTTTACCCGAACCATCCCCTCTGCCTCGCCATCGATTGCTTCCTGAACGCGGCGCTCAAGCAGATCGGCAAATTGATCGACGAGAGCCAGAAACAGGCGCTCCTTATTGGCAAAATGAAAATAGATCGCGCCCTTCGAGGTGTCAGATTCGTCAACAATATCATCCAGCCGTGTGTCGTGATAACCTTTCCGGGAAAATGTTGATAGCGCGGCATCCAATATGCGCGCCTTGGTCGAAATCGGGTCTCGCAGGGAGGGGTTTTTGTCGTTGTCCATCGCTATCAAATAGCCGATCGTGTTCGAAAATAAATAAACCGACCGGTCAGTCTGTTATCCTACCACAATGTTTCAGGTTCAACTACATAATTATTCGGCCCTCTGCCTGATACAATTGATACATGATGAAAAGTAAATCGATTCAACTGTTCGGCATTGCGTTGTTGCTTGTGTGGCTGGCTGCTTGCGGTGGGACGAAAGGCAATGATGCGACTTCCCAGGAATCGGCCGGCGATGCAGCCGAGGGGAAGTCGCTGTTTTATCAGGCGACTATCGGCGATGGTGATGCTCCCGGTTGCGTTACCTGCCATTCGCTGGAGCTGGATGTCGTGATCGTGGGACCATCACAGGCCGGGTTGGCGACCCGCGCCGGGACCCGCGTCCCCAATCAGTCGGCCGAAGAATACATCCGCAATTCGATTATCGAACCGAATGCCTATATCGTTGATGGATTTGCCGAAGGGGGCATGTATCAGAATTATGCTACTGACCTGTCGGCCGAACAGATCGATGACCTGGTTGCTTTTGCCCTAACACTCAAATAGCGACGGGAGACCGTGGCCGGCTTGCCCTCGCCTTGGGAAAATGATCATACCCGGAGTGACGCGATATCGTTTAGCTGTTGCCCTTGTGGAGATGGCTCACAAAATCGCGGATGTTGTTGATCAGCACCTCCGGTTGATCTTTCTGGATAGAGTGCCCACATTCTGGAACGAACAATAATCGGGCGTCAGGTATCGCCGCGGCGAGGCGCTGCACATCTCGGGGCGTATTTCCCACCTCGCGGTCGCCGTTCATCAGAAGCACCGGACAACGAATCTGATGCGCGGTGGCGAAGGATATATTTCCACCGTTGTCGTAGATAGCCTGCGCGGCATGGACCCACCCCTCAATCATCGGTTTCAGTTGTTCTTCACCGTGGCGATCGATTATTTGCTGTTTCCAAGTATGACGACTTGATGTCCAATCCGAAACCGGCAACCACGTGCTGACGGAGGCGATCTCCTCAGCCGAGATGACGCCGCATACCCCCCAGGCGACCACGCCACGCACAAGATCGGGGTCGGTCGCGGCCAGGATCAGTGCTGCCTCCGCGCCGTCACTGAAGCCGAGCACAATGGCCGGGCCGCAGTCCAGTGCGCGCAGCAAGGCGGCCATATCCGCGGCGTCTCGCTGGTAGAAATCAACCGGAAAATCGCGATTTGGTGGACGGCTGGCACCATACCCGCGCAGATCCGGGGCAATCAGACGATACTCATCGCGAAATTCATCCAGGAGAATGCCATGATCTGCGAGCGCCGTTCCTGTAAACCCGTGGATGAACAGAACCGGCTGGCCTGTGCCTTCATCGATGCAGGATAGATGCACTCCATCCCCAATCTGTATCTGGTATCGTTCCATCCCGCTGTGCCTCACATTCTAAAGGTTCCATAGCCTGCCGGCGGCAATGGGGCATTTCCGGCCGCGGCGAAAGCGAGCGCCAGGGTAGTGCGGGTTTTCACCGGATCGAGGATCCCGTCATCCCACAATCGCGCCGTGGCGAAATAGGCATCGCTTTCGCGGCTGTATTGTTCGAGGATCGGGCGTTTAAAATCCATTTCTGCCTGGCGTATTTCGCCTTCGGATGGCTTGCCCAGTTGATTAAGAATTTGCTTTTTACCGACCATCCAGAGCGTATCGGCGGCCGAATCGCCACTCATCACGCTGATGCGACTGTTAGGCCAGGAGAACAGAAAGCGGGGATCGTATGCCCGTCCGCTCATGCCGTAATTTCCCGCGCCGTGGCTGACGCCGTGGAGCAGGGTTATCCGCGGCACGTTGACGTTGCTCACCGCCATAACCATCTTGGCCCCGTGCTTGGCGATTCCTTCGTTTTCGTATTGCTTGCCGACCATGAAGCCGGCGATGTTTTGCATGAACAGCAGGGGAGTGCCGCGCTGTCCGCAAAGCTGAATGAAATGGGTCGCTTTCAGGGCGGACTCGCTGAACAACAGGCCATTATTGGCGACGATTCCGACGGGGATGCCCATGATGTAGGCGAAACCGCAGACGACGGTCGTCCCAAACCGCGCCTTAAACTCGTTCAGACGGGAACCGTCCACCAACCGGGCGATTACTTCGCGCACGTCATACATCTGGCGGGGGTCGGCCGGTATGATGCCGTAGAGCTCATCCGCCGGGTAAGCGGGATCTTCCGGTGATTGTGTCGGCAATGGAATCCCTCGCCGACGGGCAGCGAGGTTGGTCGCCAGATCGCCCACAATCTCGCGGACCTTGTCAAGCGCTTCCGGTTCGCTCTCGGCCAGATGGTCGGCCACGCCGCTGAGGCGCGTGTGGACATCGCCCCCGCCCAGGTCTTCGGCCGTCACTTCTTCGCCTGTTGCCGCCTTCACCAACGGGGGCCCGGCGAGGAATATCGTGCCGTTGCCCCGGACGATGACTGTTTCGTCGGCCATGGCCGGGATGTAGGCTCCTCCGGCCGTGCACGAACCGAGAACGGCCGCGATCTGGGTGATTCCGGCGGCCGACATCCGGGCGATGTTATAGAATATTCGACCGAAATGGTCCCGGTCAGGAAAGACGTCGGCCTGCAGATGGAGAAACGCTCCGCCTGAATCCACAAGATAAATGGTTGTCAGGTGGTTTTCCTCGGCGATTGCTTGTGCGCGCAGGTGCTTCTTGACCGTTTCCGGGAAGTAAGTGCCGCCTTTCACTGTTGGGTCGTTGGCGATTATCATGCAATCGACGCCCGACACGCGGCCGATCCCCGTCACGATTCCTGCCCCTGGTGCTTCACTGTCGTACATGTCCCATGCAGCCAGAGGAGACAGTTCGAGGAATGGGCTGCCCGGATCGAGCAGCGCGTCGATGCGTTCATGCGTCAGCAGTTTCCCGCGCTGTCGCTGGAGTTCAACGACGCGCGCCGGTCTGTCGGTGGCGATCATTTGCTGGCGTTCAGCCAATTGGGCGGCCAGGGCTTTATTGGCAGCGTAGTTCGTCTTGTATTCAGCGCTGTTGGTATTAACATGGCTGGCAAGTTCCGGCATGGTTCACTCCTGGCGAATATTCAGCACGAGTTTTCCGACCACATCCCCCGCTTGCAAACGGCGAAGCGCGGTGAAACCTTCATCCAGGGGGTAAACGGTATCGATCACCGGTTGCAGGCGGCCGTTGAAGATGAGGCCCATCACAGTTTCATAATCGATACTCGTCCCCATAGTGCTGCCGATGATTGAAAGGTGCTTGGAGAAGATGAAGCGATTGTCAATTTCAAGCTTTGGGCCGCTGGAGTTGCCGACGGTCAGCAAGCGTCCGCCGCGACGTAATGCTCGCAACGATTGTGGGAATGTCGCTGCGCCGACATTATCGACGACAACATCGACGCCTTGCTTGCCCGTTAGCCGATAAACCTCCCGGCTCCAATCGGCTTCATTTCGGTTGATCGTGATATCTGCTCCAAGCGCGCGGGCCAGAGCGAGCTTGGATTCCGAAGAGCCGACCACCATGATCGACCCGGCACCGATGAGGCGGGCGATCTGAATGGCGGCCGTGTTGACACCGCCGCCGGCACCCACAACGAGAACTGATTCGCCCGCCTGAACCTTGCCGCGGGTGACGAGGGAGTGCCAGGCCGTCACAAAAACAAGAGATGCGGCCGCGGCTACATCGAAGGAAATGTGCTCCGGAAGGGACAGCAAATTTCTCTCCGGCACGGTGACATACTCGGCAAAGAAACCGTCGATATGTTCGCCGATAATGGCGAAATCGTCGCACATATTGTCGAGCCCACGCCGGGCAAAGGCGTCATAGGGATCGTTGCAAATGGTGGGGTTAACGGCCGCCCGATGGCCGACTTGAAAGTGTTTGACCCCCTCACCGACTGCGGCCACGATTCCCGCGCCATCGCTGCCCATGATATGAGGCAGCTTCAGCCTTAGGCTGGGCCACCCTTCCAGGACCCATAAATCGAGCCGGTTGAGCGCCGCCGAATGTACTTCGAGGAGAACTTCCCCCAGCGCTGGGACAGGACGCGGAAGCTCCAGCAAGCGAACCTGGTCCAGCATCCCGTGTTGTTCGAAGGCAAGCGCCTTCATTAACTTACTCATCCAGATCGTCTTCGAGGTTATCCTTGTAATAGTCGAGCGCATCGGCGTAGGACAAAATATCCTCATCGTTCGTGGTTTCCAGGAGCAATCCCAAAAGGGTGCTGACGGCGAGATTGGCCTCGCCGTTGCTCAGATAGGCCAGCGCCAGAAAGGCTCGGCCGCTGTTGCGCTCCGGGAACTCCTCGACTGCCTGCTCCAGCATGTCAATCGCTTCCTCATAATTACCGACGACACGCAATGTGCTGCCCAGACAAATGAGGCACTCCTGCAGGTCTTTTCCTTCAAGGCCGGATTCGATAGCCCGACGATAAAATGGGATGGCCATTTCCTCATCGCCCATCACATCGTAGGATCCGCCAACCTCGAACAGAACCAGCGGATTATCCGGATACGATTCCAGGAGAGAGAGGAGTTGCTCCTGCGATTTTTCAAGCTCATCTGCCCGACGCAGTGCCCGGGCATTCTCAATTTCTGTCATCAGATCCATATTATTTACCGCCACACGATTGGGAGGGTATTCTCCGTGATCATTGTTTCATTTTTCAGACAATGAAACATGTTCAATGATGTGTTCGAATGATAGACCCCGGCGATTGAACGGGCAAGGAATGGGTTTGTTATTGAGGGATCGCTTCGATACACTTGTGATTCTGGTGGTTCACGGCAGGTGAACCGACCTGAACAGAAACAGTCAAGATGTGGGACTGGCGAAAATGGGGTAACTATGATTATCAAGGAAGAAATAAAGGGATCAATAATCGTCAATGGCGATATAGCCGCGATTCGTCTTGCTCCACCTGAATCCAAAGATGTGGTTTATGTGGCTTACGCGCTTTTTACCCAGGGGCCTGAATATCAAATTCTCCCATCCGTGCTCGTTGACGATTGGGGAAATGAAATCGCTGGAATGCAGCTCTACGATTGGATTAAGGAGAACGGATTACAGTTTCCCCGCGCAGAAGTGTTTGGGGTGACACCATCCGGCGGACAGGTTCAATATTTCCTGCGGGATCTGGAGCTGTTCGAAAAATTTCCCGTTTATGCGTTCAGCGATGCGGACGCTGATGATGCATCAGGAATAGCAGTTCAGGCAATTCTCGTGCCTGATGAAACAGTATCGACATACGAAGCATGCAGCCCCTTGGAAGGATTAAGCCCGATGCTGGCTCGCGGTCAACTTGCGTGGTGGTGTGTTAATCCCCAGATAAACAGCCTGGAATTTTTATCGTAAACCTGTTTTGTTGGGAACGGTTAATCATGGGGGATGTCCCGGAATCGCACTCCAGTGATGACGAGATCCGACATTACCAGGGACAATCGCAGCGCCGGGTCGTTGGATGGTTAATGGCCGGCATCCTGTTGGGTGCAATAGCCCTTAACACCTTGCCGTTTCCCGTATATACCGACTTGTTCGTTCCGACTGTTAGCCGGGCTTTTGCACATAATGGAAGCCCTGAGGTCGATGATGATGTTCAAGCAAGTGTGTTATCGCCACATTGGGGTCCGGAAATACAGGGGCAGAGCGAGACGATAGGCACGCTATCCGGGTTGTATGGTTTTCATCCTGATTTTATCGCCGCGGTGATCGAGCAGGAGTTGGTTCCAAATAATCAATCAGTAGTTGGCCGGAGTGGATCCGATGCGATCGGTCTGTTTGGGCCAGCAGTTGGTGGGGGTCAACCACCACCGATGGAGAGTGTGTTCGATCCGACGATCCGCCTCCAATGGGGATTAACAGTTTTATCGTTTGCCATACGGGAATCAGGCGGCGATTTGTTTACAGCCCTCTCTGCGTATTGGGGTGGCTGGGACCATATCGACGAGCCGGGCGCACATGACTATGCCACGCGCGTGCTCGATAGCTACGCTCGCGCAATAGTCGCTCGAGATGGTATACCGACCGATATGGCTGACAGGTGGACTGTGGCGGTGGAAATTTTGGCCGGAAATGTGCCCATTGAGTCGTTAATATTGTTGGGACAAAAGCCGGTTATGAGTTGGCGAGCGCTCTCCAAACAGACCTCGTTTGCATACGTTGATGCAAATGGGCAGGCATACGCCGTTCGTTCTTATTCGGTTCCTCTGGGGTTAACCAGATTTGTTCCGGAGAATGGCGGCGTTAGTGGCCTTGATTCGCATGAAATATCACCAGGCGTCCATTCAGGAGAAAAATCTGCTCGACAATTCCTGGGTAACTTGCGTGTTCTTTTTGCCTGCTTGCCAGGTCTCTTTCGGTATCGCGATCAGTCGATGAATACCCCATATCTACTGTCCGATTGTCCCCAAGAGAGACCCTAGACCCAGGAGGCAATCGGTAGTATGATCCTTAACCGGGCAAAAAAGTCCTCCCTTTCCCCATTATGATAATTGACCGAAACGTTTATCAGACAGAGTTAAGGCCTACGATCCAGGCACGTTTCCCGGACGGCCGAGTTTTTGAAGGTCCGCGCGGCACACCGCTGGAAGAGTTTATTTTAGCGGCCGACTTGCCGAAGTATGAGAGAATCGTCGCCTCGCTCATGAACGGGAAATTGCGTGAATTATGTTTTCCCCTGCGTGAAGATGCGGACCTCGTCCCTGTAACGGTGTCCTCCAATGACGGTTCGCGCATCTACCGGCGGTCCCTGAGCTTCCTGATGATCGCGGCGGCGGCCGAGGTTCTGCCCGGCCAGGTTATTACCATCCTCCATTCCATGCCTTTTGGCGGCTATTATTGCGAGCGTGGCGACGGGCAGAAATTGACTGATGAGGAGCTGACCGCCCTTAAAAAAAGGATGAGGGAACTGGTTGATGCGGACTTGCCCATCGACAACATTCGTCTGCCGCTGGAGGATGCTCTTGCGTTTTTTCGAAGCCAGGGCGATTCCGAAAAAGCCGAACTCTTTTCACGGCGACGCAAGGATTATCTCACGCTTTACGAACTGAATGGTGTCCGCGATTACTTCCACGGCTTCATGGTCCCGCGAACGAGATACCTCGATTTGTTTGATTTGTGCCACTATAACAACGGCTTCATCCTGCAGTTCCCTCGCCGGAGCTGGCCGAACGTCCTGCAACCCTTCGAGGACGAACCGCGCCTGGCGCAGCTATTCCAGACCTATAAGGATTGGCTGACCATCATGGGTGTCGGAAACGTGACCGCGCTAAATGAAGCAATTGCCAGCGGGCGGAGCCGGGAAGTGATTATGGTGGCTGAGGCTCTGCATGAGCGACAATTGGCCAGCATTGCCCGAACCATCGCCAACCGCCAACCCATTTCGCGAATTGTCGCCGTGTCCGGCCCGACATCGGCCGGAAAGACAACATTCGCCAAGCGCCTCGCCCTTCAGGTGATGGCCCAGGGTTTGTATCCGGTCATAATCAGTCTGGATGATTATTTTGTGAACCGGGAGGATACACCTCGCGATCGAGACGGCAATTACGATTTTGAATCATTTGAAGCCGTTGATGTCGCTCTCTTTCAGGAAGATATGCGGCGTCTGATGGCTGGCGAAGAAGTGTTGTTGCCGCGGTTCAATTTCAGGAAAGGGATGCGTGAGGAAGGCGCGCCGCTGAAAATAGACACTGATCACATCATCCTGGTTGAAGGGATTCACGGCCTGAACCCACGCCTCACTGCCGATCTGCCTTCATCCGCCACGTTCCGGGTTTTCATATCCGCTTTCACTCAACTGAATCTCGATCGGCACAATCGAGTTCCGACAACGGACACGCGGTTACTCCGACGCATTGTCAGAGACGCATCGCATCGCGGCTACACGGCCGCCCAAACCATATCCCGTTGGTCGAGCGTGCGCCGAGGTGAAAAAAACCACATATTCCCGTTTCAAAACAGCGCTGATATTTTCTTCAATTCTGCCCTGGTCTATGAACTTTCGGCTCTCAAGGCGATGGCCGAGCCTCTGCTGTTGCAGGTTGAATCGGGCACCATGGAGCGCCTTGAGGCTAACCGGTTGATGGCCTTTTTGCAGTGGTTTGAGCCATTGCCCCCGTCAGATTTGCAATTCATCGCCAATGATTCGATCCTTCGCGAATTTATCGGCGGATCATTGCTGGAAACATTCCAGCCGAGCCACAGGCACGCAACCAGATAGAAGAACAAACGTATATCCTGAAGAAGGAGTATCAATAATAATGCGGATCATTCTATATTTGGGTAAAGGCGGGGTCGGCAAGACAACCGTCGCAGCGGCCACAGCGTTGCGTAGCGCGCAACTGGGTTACAAGACGCTGGTTGCCAGCACCGATATCGCTCATAGTCTGGCTGATTCCATTGACATGCCATTATCGGCCGTCCCGACACAGGTCGCTGAAAACCTGTGGGCTCAGGAGATCAGTGTTGTCGCTGATATCCATAACTATTGGGGTACTGTTCAATCCTTTGTTTCGGGGATGATCAGCGGGCCGGGCATCAACAACGTGGTGGCCGACGAATTATCCGCGTTCCCGGGTATGGATGAGATCGTCAGTCTTCTCCATATTAACAAGCAAGCCAAGGAGCGGGAGTTCGAGCGCGTCATCATCGACGCTGCACCGACCGGTGAAACAATTCGCTTGCTTACGATGCCTGACACTTTTCGCTGGTATGCCGGCCACGTCGGCAAGCTGGAATCGGCGGTGATGATGCGCGTCCTCAAACCGTTTGCCGGCAGGTTTCTTCAAGGCCCGGCCGAGATTCTCGACGCGATTAGCAACCTTGATGCGGCAACGGCCGAGTTGCGCGCCACTCTGAGCGATCCATCTGTCAGCAGCTATCGCGTCGTCCTGCAACCTGAGAAAATGGTTATGCGCGAAGCTGAACGGGCCGTTAGCTATCTCGGTCTGTTTAATTATCCGGTGGACAGCGTCATCATCAACCGAATATTGCCGGAATCGGCCGAAGACAGCGAGTTTTACCGCGAGCGTCGGGCAATTCAGGCCAAATATATCGAGATGATAGAGAATAACTTCCAGCCCCTGCCGATATGGTATGCCCCGTACTATTCTCATGAAGTCGTCGGGCTGGCGGCTCTGGAGCGTTTGGTGAAGGATTGTTTCGGTGATAACGATCCTGGCGAGATCTTCTACCGGGGGATCGTTCAGGAGATCATTGACTCCGGCGACGGCAGTTATATCTTGCGACTTCCAATCCCGTTCATCAGCAAGGATGACGTGCGCTTGAGAAAACGCGGCGATGAACTGTTCATCACGATTGGCAACTTCAAGCGTGAAATGATCCTGCCGGCTGTATTGGCCAAGCGTCGCGCCGGTGGCGGACGAATAAAGGACGGCTTTTTGGAAATATCATTTCTTCCGGTTGAGGGGGAAGCCGTCGCGGATACTGCCTGACCCGGTTCCGATATTCAGCCATAGGTCTGAGACCAGAAAAAGCCTGAACGAAAATTAGTTGTGATGCTGGGCGGTCCTGCCTGATGCTTTCTGTTCTCGCGTTCCGCGTAACGTGGAATAGATGTAAACCGGCGCTCCGAGAAGACTGGCGACCCTCTCCAGTCCAAACACCAGCAAAGTCAGACTGACCGCTTGTTCGGGGGAGATACCAGCGCTGGCGAATACGGCAGGAGCCAGATATTCGCGCACGCCAAGGCCACCGATAGACGGCACCAACAAGGCCAGTGACATAATAGGCACGATGAGCAGGTAATATCTGAACTCGATCTCGAGGCCCAGGGCACGACCGGTAGTCGCCCACCATGTGACCTGAATCAGATTGAAGACGACTGAAACAAGGATCGCCTTGCCCAGCGCTTGCCACCCACAGCTATCGATCGCTAATGCCAACCGATCGAAAAACCCACCTCCGACCATGCGTATACGATGAGGTAAATGTCGGGTAACAAAATTGAACAATCGGCCGTCAACCAGGATCAGACTACCAACCAGGCCCAATGTACAAATTCCCGCGATAGTTGCGGCCAGCGCGTTGGGAAAACTGTCCGGCCGAAAAGGCAGCACGACTAACGCCATGGCAAAAACAGCCATCAATCCGGTGAGTCGGTCGACCAGAACAGTGCCGACGGCTACCCCTGAGTCTACATCCTGTGATGCCTCAGCTGCGCGAACAACGTCTCCACCCAGCCCCGATGGCAGGAAGGCGTTGAAGAAACTGCCGACGAGATAAAGTTCGACCAGACGGCCAAACCGGATTGACGAACCGGCGCCACGCAAGATTATCTGCCATCGATATGCCCGAACGATCAGGCTGAGAGCGATCAAGACAGCTCCGACCCCCATCCACAAAAGGCTGACATCTCCGAGAATGGCCTGCATTGCTTGCAGGTTGAGGTTGCTCAGTACCAGATACAAGCCGACGACCGTGATGCCGATTTTTAGGATTGTTAATATTCGCCTGCGGGAGTTGGTGGCGGGCGGCCCTGATTCGGAGAGGGGATCTGGTGACTCCATCGAGGGTTGATTGTAGACGATCCATGGAAAATCGTCATCCGCGCGCAGGGCAAGCGGAAGGCCGGCCAAGTCGCAATGGTTTATAATCGCCGGTAATATGTCTGTCGCTTTTCGATCCGGTCTACGAAAACGCCCGCGACACGCCGGCCTGATCCCGATGTTGCTGGCGGCAGGGGCAATTTTGTTGTTCTTCTTCCTGGCTTTGGATAGCCTGGTTGATGATAGCCCCACGATGGATGAGCAAAACCATATCGCTCGCGGACTGGCGTTCCTGCGAACCGGTGACCCACGACTGAGTCTGGAGCACCCACCATTGATCAACTCCATCAGCGCGTTGCCGCTGCTGACGATGCCTCAACTGCGTTTGCCGTTTGACCATCCGAGCTGGGAAAGACGTGAAGGCTGGTATGAGTTCGCTGACCTGTTCCTTTGGCAATATAACCACGATACGAATCGGATTGTTTTTCTGGCGCGCTACCCGATCGTTATCCTCACCCTGATGTTGGCATTGGCTGCCTTTCGGTTTGCTGGACGACTATGGGGTCGAGCGGCCGCATTGCCTGCTCTGGTGCTGTTCCTTTTCGAACCGAACATCATGGCTCATGGTCGATACTCGACAACCGATATCGGCGTCACCCTGTTCACATTTCTGACGACCATGGTACTGTGGCGGCTATGGCATCGCCCCGCTTCACCTTCGTGGCGCACGTGGGCGTTGGTATCTGTCCTCATGGGTCTGTCATTCGCCAGTAAACTATCTGCGCTGGGGTTCGTGTTCGTCTGGTCTATTTTGGCGTTGTTGCCGATCTATGATGACTCTGAGGGACGATATTTCCGCTCATCTTTACGGCGATTGGCAATGCTGGCGGCAGCCGGGATGGCGTCGCTCTTAATCGTTTGGGCATCATTCGCTTTTCAGTGGGGACAATTCGGCTTTGTGTCCGACCCGTTAGTCCCCTTTAATGGTTGGCGAGGGCCGATGCCGACGTTTTGGGCCGGCCTGGAGCAGATTGCCATGCTGGGCGGTAGCGGTCGGTCTCTCGCATTCCTGTTTGGGCGTTTTTCGGAAACCGGTTGGACATTGTATTTTCCGACTGCGTTTGTGGTTAAGACGCCAATACCGCTGCTCATCATGATACTCGTTGCGGGGTTTGTACTCATAATACAAAGAACTACCCGAAAGCGGGCGATATTTTTAACCCTTGCGGCGATAGCTTTTTACGCCCTCGCCATGCAAGGCGCATTGAATATCGGCTACCGTCACGTGCTGCCGGCGCTGCCGTATATTCTTTTGCTTGTCAGCGGTCTGGCTGCACCAGAATTGCGAACAATGTCCCGCATCAGTTTGTCACCTCGCAAATTGCTGGCTGTTGGCTCGGGTTGCCTGATTATCATCGCCCTATGGGTTCATCCACATTATCTTGGTTACTTTAACCTTGCGGTCGGTGGCCCTGCGAATGGGTATCGTGTACTCACCGACAGCAATGTTGACTGGGGGCAGGATTTAATCAGGTTAAAACAGTGGATGACGGCAAATGATGTTGAGCGGGTTGAGTTGGGCTGGTTTGGCACTGCCGATCCGGACTATTACGGTATCTCCTACAATCCAATGCCCGGCCTGGGGCGAGACAAGTTCTTTCGATTGTGGTGGGAATTGCCGTTCGACCCAGCCCGACCGCATCCGGGAATCTATGCCATCAGCGCGTCAAGCCTGTGGGAACCGCCGTTGCGGGTTGAAGAGAAGCAGGTATACGCCTGGTTTCGCGACAGGGAGCCTGATGATCGCGTGGGAAATTCAATCCTGATCTATAGAGTGCAATAGGTGTTGTCGAACCTAAATCGAGGGCTGAATCCTGGCGCGCTGACTTGTGTTGAGTGGGCCCCTACCCATCGATAGCCCTATCCCCGGTTGACCGATCCCTGTTAGGGAAGTATTATGTTTTTGTCACTTGCCTGATGAGCAGGGACAGGGACGAATTAAAAGAGGAAAAAACATGAATATAAACAGAAAGCCCCGTCAAGGGATGTCTGGCGGCAGGGTGGTTGTCATCGCTCTTACGCTGCTCAGCATTCTGATTTTCGCCCAACTGATCTCGGCCGCACAGGGAAATGAACCCCCCGCACCAACGGCCGAGGCACCATCTGACGTAAATGCACCATCCGACGCGGAATTGTTGGCAATGCCGCCGACGATCGATCGCTATCTGGCCGCCCATACATTGCCCAACGGAACCTTCACTGCGGCCGACCTGTCCGATTCCACCAAGACCGTCTCAGACAGCACCGTCTCGCCGGGCGGGGTATTTGAATACACGATCACAGTTGTCAACAATGGCGGTGTCGCTATTCCTGTTGAGGTAACGGATGTGCTGCCAGAAGAAGTTGTTTACATCAGCCATCAATGCCCGCCGCTCATTACCAATTCCTGTGGCTTTAGCACTGGGACTGTGACCTGGGAAGGAACTTCGACCGCTGGCGAATCCGCTGCAATCACGATCACTGTCATGCTGAAGACTGACGCCGTGCCGGGGTCAATCGTCACCAATACCGCCCAAATCGACAGCCCCGAACAGGAGCTGGAGGTTAGCGTCGACGTGACTGTTTTCGAGCTGGTCACCTCGCCGTTTCAGTTTCTGCCCTTGTTGATTAACGTGCCTCAGCCTGCTCCTGTCACACTGGCGGCCGGCTTGCCCAATGGCGGCAATAGTTGGGATTTGTCATGGACGACCAGCGAAAACGCCACCGGCTACGAGATTGAGGAATCGAATGATCCTGGATTCGTCACAGTCACGTCGACCGTTCTCGGCAAGGTTTCCACCCACAAGATTACCAAATCGCCCTCACCTGATAATGTCTTCTACTATCGTGCTCGAACCCTGATCGGCAATTTGGTAGGCCCTTGGTCGAATGTCGTTTCAGTTGTCGGTGGCTATCGCGATGATTTCGACGACCCATCGACCGGCTGGGCACTTCGTCGGAGAACATCTTATAAGACTAATAATGATGTAATTGTTGCGCATGGCTTCTATGAAAACGGCAGATATGTGACAATGGTTAAAAGCCGATGGGACTGGCTGATCGCCAGCCCGTTGCAACCTGCACCTCGGGTACCCTACGCCATCGACTTCGAGGCGCGTATTATCAGCCAGGGTTACGTCCATTCGGCCGGTGTGGTTTTTGGCGGCGACTGGGGAGGCGCGGCATGTCCGCCGACCGATAACGAAGCCTGGGTAAACCATGCAAATTGTTTCAATCATTTCTACAACACGAACAGCATCTACAACGACACGGATAGCAGTAATGTCCGGATCGGTTTACTGTTCGAGCGAGTAGATCAGCTGGAGTGGCGGCCGAACGATGGTGGCAGTCCATTGAAACGCGTCGGCGACATTCCCCTAAGTGTGAAAGACTATAAGAATATCGACGCAAAAGGCTGGAATCACTACCGTATCGAGGTACGGGAAGGCAGTATACTTGTTTACGCTGCGAAGGTCGGAGAGCCTTTGAAGCTCCAGTACGAATATACTGATACCCGATGGATTGGTAGCCCTTACTTCGGGTTCTTCACCTCGACGGATATCATTGAGAATTCGACTTGGCGGTTTGAGTATATAGAGGTTATGCCGCTCGACCAATAATCTCAAGTTTTCACGAATTGATAATGGCCGACGGTTGCCGCATGGCTGATCGTCGGCCATTTTTCATTAGGCCCCTCTCGTAGTAGCTTCACGAAACAATTCTGTATGAGGAACAATGATGAGGAAGACTTGTGCTCAATGGTGAGAGTATAAAATCCGGTTTTCCGGTTGTGTCTTATTGATAAAGGAGTTGGTCAATGGCATTTCACGGTGGCGGTTGGTGGGCGTTTCTGAGCCACGACGAGCAACAGGATCGGCCGGTTGTGACGCGGGATTTGCTGATCCGGGTGTGGTCCTTCGCCCGTCCATACACGCGACATGTTCTATTGCTGCTCGTCACAATTTTACTGACTACAGCCATCACGTTGGTCTCGCCTCTGTTGATGCGTGCGCTTATCGATGATGCCATCCCAAACGCGAACCTTCGCCTTTTAAACTTGCTGGCGCTCGGTTTGATCGCCATCCCTGTCCTCAACGGTTTGGTTGGCGTATGGCAGAGGGATCTAAGCGCTTACGTTGGCGAGAGCATCATCTTTGATTTGCGAAACGCGGTCTACGGCCATTTCCAGCGAATGTCGTTGCGATTCTTTACCCAGTCACGGACGGGCGAATTGATGTCGCGCCTGAATAATGACGTTGTTGGTGCTCAACAGGCAGTTAGCAATACCCTCATATCGATTATTTCCAATATCGTCCAGGTTGTGGCGACGCTGGCCATTATGCTGGCCCTTGAGTGGCGATTGACTTTGCTGGGGCTAGTCATTGTTCCGTTCTTCTATTTGCCTGCGCGTCGAATTGGCCGTGTTCTGCGCGATTTGCGACGCAAGTCAATGGTTCTCAACGCTGAAATGAACGCAACGATGAATGAGACTCTCAACGTGAGCGGAGCGCTGCTGGTGAAGCTCTTTGGGCGCGAAGAGCGAGAGTTGGCGCGGTTCCGGCGTGACAGCGCGGCTGTGAGAGATCTGGGGATCCGGTCTGCTGTTATCGGCCGCTGGTTTTTCATGATTCTGGGGATCATCGGCGCGATTGGCACGGCCCTTGTCTATTGGGTTGGTGGCCGGCTGACCATCGAAGGGGCATTCACAGTCGGGACGATCGTGGCCTTCGGCGCATATCTAGGCCAGTTATATGGTCCCCTGATGTCGCTGACAAACTCGCCGGTTGAATTCGCCCAGAGCATGGTTAGCTTTGAGCGCGTCTTCGAGGTGCTGGACATCCCGCTTGAGATTTCCGAGAAACCCGATGCCATTGAGTTATCTTCTGCAAGAGGCAGTTTGACTTTCGACGATGTCACCTTCGATTATGCTGATCTGCCGGCCGGACAACCCGCAGGATTGTCGGAGGTGGTGCGCTATTCCTGGGGTGGCAATGAGACGCTATTGCGTCGCGGGGGGCGAACGAGGGAAGTTGCCGTAGGTGTTAATGATGTTGGCGGTCAACCAGAACAAACTCCCGATAACGAGGTAGATGAACCCTCGGTAGCGCGTCGCATCGCTTTGAAGAATATCAATTTTCACATCGAACCGGGACAGCTTGTTGCGTTGGTTGGGCCTAGTGGCGCGGGCAAAACTACCATCACCTACCTCATTCCCCGGTTGTACGATCCGACAGAAGGGCGTGTTCTAATTGATGATCTGGACTTGCGCGACCTGACGTTGCGCTCGTTGGCCGAGAACATCGGCATGGTGACCCAGGAGACCTACCTTTTTTACGACACTATCCGGGCGAATCTTCTCTATGCCAACCCTGATGCAACCCAAGAGGAACTTGTCGCCGCGGCAAAAGCGGCCAATATCCATGATTTCATCACCTCCCTTCCCGATGGTTACGATACCGTCGTCGGCGAGCGGGGATACAGGTTGAGCGGCGGGGAAAGACAGCGTGTTGCGATTGCCCGGGTTATTCTCAAGAATCCGCGCATCCTTGTCCTGGATGAGGCGACATCGCATTTGGATTCCCTCTCCGAGGCGCTCATTCAGGAGGCGTTGCTGCGGGTCATGGAAGGACGCACGAGCCTGGTGATCGCGCATCGGTTGTCCACGATCCTCGCGGCCGACAACATTCTTGTGATGGACGGTGGCCGTCTTGTCGAATCGGGTACCCATGAGGAGCTTATTGCCCGCGAAGGTCTTTACGCCTCGCTCTATGAGACCCAATTCCGACCCGATAGGGATGCTGCGGTAGGGGTAGATGACCTCATGTGATAGTTACGGACTAATGCTGATTGGAAAAAAGGCCTGACCGACAATTGTGGCGAGATGGTCGAAAAAGATCGCCGACACTGGCCCCCAATGTCCCTCGCTATCCTGTCCCTGGACATACAGAATATGTCTGCCGGTGGTCAATGCGCCGGCATTGATCACACCGGAAACAGGTTCGCGGCTCGAGGACCAACTACCGTCATCCGGCTCCATTGGCATCATTTCTGCTCCAGTTTCCCACGGGGGTACATCAATCCCGACAACGGCCGCGGCAATCGGATTGCTGCCGCTGAGGTCGTCATCAATAACAGCCCGGATGATGATTGAATTGCCCGTGGACGCTGCAACAAGGTTCATCGCGTCAGGCCCATGGACTGTCATATACGGCGTTCGGGCGAGCTTTGCTGCGTGAATCAACGCTCCGCGATTTTCCGGCCACAATTTTCGATCGATTTCCGAATAGGGCGGCATGAACATGTCACCTATCTCAAACGTGTATGCTGGGACTCCCAATTCGCCGTAAACCCAGTCATCACTCGCTCCGCTGGTCGGATAGAGACACGGCCCGGACTGGCAGGACTGATAGCCGTTGAACGCGGCCAGTCTGTCTCCAATTGCCTTCAGACCTGTCATATTAGGTGCAGGGGCGCTTGTATCGCCCCAGGGCCACAGAACGAGATTGCTGTAGCTGTGGAGCGTGATGAAGATGCCGGTCGTATCGTCCGGCGCGGGCGCATCTCGCGTGGGTTCGCGCTGGTCAGGTAAAAGTGCCCGAATCAGATTCTCCAGCGCGGCTACTTCAGATTCGGACGCGGCCGCCGATCCGCGAAACGTCATATCACATGGAGACGTGCTCGCTCCTGGCCCACCCCAACCGAAACTATGATTGCGGTTCAGGTCGATGCCGTATTGTGAAAATGTGGTGGGAGGCCAAACCAGGCAATCAGGCGTCTCGTTGCCGTCAATGTCGTTATTGGCGTTTTTCCTCTGGAAGAAGGGATAGCCGTTATAATTCTCGCTTGTTCCCAGTTCGACAAGCCAGTGACCGTCAGGATTCACCAACGGCACGACCCAGATTTCATGATGATCGACCAGCCAGGTGGCGTCAGCATCTACCCCGTAGCCTTCAAGGAGGTAATCGATAAAGCGCATGGCGATTTCCGGAGTGGCGATCTCGCGGGCGTGGATATTGGCTATCAAAAAGAATACCGGCTTGCCGCCGCGGATGATCGATCCGTCATCAATGAGCGAACTGCCCGGTATCGCTTCGTTGGTCACTCGTAACGCGCGTAATGGGAACCCCGGTAGCAAGTCGCCGCCGAGAGTTGTACAGCCGCCGTGGGACAGACAATGACTCTCGCCGTATTCCACCAGCTCTACCAAACCTGGATGATTTTGGATGAGCGTCTCAAGGTCGGAATAGAGTTCGGCGACGGTGCGATAATCTGCCAGTAGATCCGTTGATCGGGAGTTATTGGAGAATTGGCGAGTCGCGGCAGCCGGATCGGTGACCACCCGCCAGCCGTTTTCGACTAATGCCCGGGCTTGTGTGTAACTGGCCGCTGCGAGGATATACTTCTCTGAGAGGTTGTTATACTCCCAGATATCGAGCGATTGGAGTTCCGTCAGGTCATCTATATTTTTGTAATAGACCCTGATGACAAGAGGGGTTTGAGCAAGGTTATTGCCCGGTGTTTGCGATTGTGCCGCTAGGTTGGACCAGCCAACTAAGATCGACGAACCCAGGCACAAGGCCAGGATCAACAACTGGACCTTACGGCTTCTTGATCCCGGGTTCATAGAAGAACTGGTCTATTGACGCCGGCGAGCCAACCTGGGTAAAAAGATGGCTGACAACATCAACAGGAAAAATATACCGAAAATTACTATTCCAACTGGTTCCATTTTTTCACCTCTCGAATATATTTGTGGAATCGACAAGAGAGAGTGATTATAACCTGCGCCGATGTGGTTTCAATGTGATGCGGGTCGGCGCCGAATGGTCTCCACTTTTGCCTCAGGGATTGAATTATGGTAGTATAGTGGAGATGTCAAAATTACAACAAGAAGGGGGTGAATACTCTGCCTAAGGTAAATCTTCGACCTGACGAATCGCAGGAGCAGTTGCTCCGCCGCTTCAGCCGCGAGGTGGTCAAGAGCCGTTTACTGACCGACGTGCGTCGCAAGCGCTGGTTTGTGTCCAAAAGCGAGCTTAACCGCATTGCCAAGAAGAAAGCGGCACGCCGCACGCGCAAGACGCAGAAAGAACAGCAGCAAGGTGTCTGATCTCAGGTCGATACCCCCGCAATGTAAACAAAGCCCCTGATTAAACGCTCAGGGGCTTTTTTCATGCCATGTGCTATTATGGAAGACGGGAAAAAGAGATATGATCACCCTCGAACCGATCCGAACTTATCTCGCTTACATCCTGGGCGCGGCAGGCGGGATTCTCATCCTGCTTTGGCTGGCCATCGTCGTCTGGGCTTTCCGGGATATCCGGTCGCGTTCCCGATCGGGATGGGCTGTGTTTTTCACCGTGCTGCTGGTCTTGCTGCTGCCCGTCGTCGGGCTTGTGGTTTATCTACTTTTGCGGCCGCGCGCGACGCTCGTGGAGACCTATGACCGCGCCCTGGAACAGGAAGCGCTGCTCCAGCAAATAGAAGAGAAACCCATCTGTCCAACCTGTTCCCGACCGACTCAGCCGAACTGGTTCCTTTGCCCGTCGTGCCATACCCACTTGCGACACCCCTGTCCCGTTTGTAATTCTCCTTTGGAGCTTGATTGGGACATTTGCCCTTATTGTGGCTATCTGTTTCCGGACGAATCGGAAACGTCACCAGAGTATCTTTCGGTCAACGAAGAACCATCCGACGACCAGGAAATCGGACCATCCTGGAGTGAACCGCCGGAAAGCGAATTATAACCGTCGTTCTCATCGCTTCCGGCGGCTTACGATCAGCGAAACTGGGGTAAATAATCCCCGAAAGTCGTCAAATAATCGCCCAGTATTGTTTTGGCTCGCGGTATATCGTTGATCATCGGGTCGAGCAGCAACGCTTGCAGGGCCAGACTCCGATCTCCCGAAACGGCAGCGTCGACGACAAGTTCGACCAACGCTGCCTCTCGCCGGCACAACTCGCCGATTGGTCCCGGCAGCGGGCCAAGCTGGGCCGGACGAATCCCGAACGGGCCGACGACAGCCGGCAGCTCAACGATCGTGTCGTACGGAAGGTTGGCGATTGCTCCCCTGTTGGGTACGTTGACTGTCTCTTCCAGATAGGGTTCTCCGCTCAGCCCCTCTATCAGTTCGGCCGCGCCCTCACTCACCGCGTCGCGCATACCGTCGACCGGATAGGTTCCGTTCGCCATGGACGCCATTATTGCGTTCAGGGCTTCGCGCACTCCCTCGTTACCGCCCCAATCATAAAGCGGTAGTTTGTACGTTTCACATGGATGGGCAAGCGGGTCGTGGAGCCAAGGCAGGTATTCGGCCAGGTGGGTGTCCCCGGGAATGGGCAGGCGGCCGAAAATGCGGAACAACTCCAGCGATAGCGGTTCCAGCGAGGGAGGCGCGGAATCGACCGCCTTTTCAAGAAGTGGGTACAAATCTGCGCCGGTGGTTCGGTCGCGGATATCCAGCAACCAGATGAAGTGATTGAGACCGGCCGATGTGATGGAAAAGTGTTTGCGCCCGGCCCGGGAAAGGGTGTGGATCGTGGCGACATTGCCCGGATCGGAGTGCAGCGCGAAATCATCCGGGGTGTCGAAGCCGTACTCCTTCCGCAATAAGGCGGCGGCCAGAGCGTAGCCGACGTTGATCTGGTGACATTTTCCTACGACATTGATCGTCGTGTATTTGGAGATTGCCCTGACGATCCTGGGCAGCGGATTGCTGAAAACGATCATCCATGCCGCCGGGCATAACTCCTCCATGTCCCGGGCGATGGCCAAATGAGGGGGAATCTGACGACAGGTGTGCATAAATCCACCCGGGCCGCCGTTTTCAGCATACGGCTGGCGCAGACCATATTTCATGGGTATCTCCCAATCCAGTCGCCATAGCGATTCGCGCGGGCCGACTTCGATAGAGACGATGACATGGGTGGCCGAGGGGAGCGCTTCCCGGCGATCGGTTGTGGCGGAGATCGTCATTCGAGCGCCCCAGGCCTCGTTCATTCGCTGTGCCACCTGCGCGGCGTTGTTAGCGGCCACACTATCAAGATCCACCAGATGGAGCTCGCTGCCTTGCAGAGCCTCGCTGCGCATGATAGTCGCCAGGGTGGTGGGACCGAAACTGGCGCTGCCGGCGCCGATGATCACGATTTTTTGATTAGTCATATTTGGATACCATTTTACGAAATGAGTTGACCCAATTATACTTATGCCGCTGAAAGACGCTTAACATATCGCCAAACCCACCCAACGATTAACGGAGGAAACATGTCTTCGGATAAGGCTATGACCGGAGAGGTCTACTATCCTGCGCCTGAGGTTGTTTCTCACGCGTATGTTCAGAATTACGAGAAACTTTACGCCGATGCGGAGGCTGATCTTTCCGCATTTTGGGGACGCATCGCCGCTGAAAATTTCGAGTGGTACAAGCCCTGGAACACCGTCCTTGATGATAGTAACGCGCCGTTCTACAAATGGTATGACGGAGCACAGGTGAATATCGTCCACAACGCGTTGGATCGCCACCTGCGCACGCCTACCCGCAACAAGGCCGCGCTGATCTTCGAAGGCGAGGCGGGGGATTCCCGCACCTACACCTACCAGCAACTCAGCTATGAGGTTTCCAAGTTTGCCGGTGTGCTGCTTTCCCAGGGTGTGGCACGAGGTGACCGGGTCACCATTTATATGGGCAGAATCCCGGAGCTCGCCATCGCGATGCTGGCCTGCGCCAAGATCGGCGCGATCCATTCCGTTGTTTACGGCGGCTTTTCAACCGAAGCGCTCTATGACCGCATTATTGACAGCAACTCGAAGGTGCTGGTGACGTGCGACGGCGCGTGGTTGCGTGGCGAGGTTGTCGAACTCAAGAAGATCGCCAATGAAGCCCTTGAAAAGAACAATCCGGTGCAGAGCGTCATTGTTGTCCGTCGCACCGGACGCCCGGTCGAGATGGTGGCCGACCGTGACCATTGGTATCATGATCTGATGGCCTTGCCTATTGCCGACCCCAAGACGCCGACCGAGCATATGGATGCCGAGGATCCGCTCTTCATGCTCTACACCTCCGGCACGACGGGGCGGCCGAAGGCAATCCTGCACACGCATGGCGGCTACATGGTTGGAACCGCTATCACCCTGAAGTGGGTTTTCGACGTAAAGCCACATGATATTTACTGGTGCGCGGCCGACCCGGGCTGGGTCACTGGGCACAGTTATATCGTCTATGCCCCGCTCGTTCTCGGCGCTACCAGCTTCATGTACGAAGGCGCGCCGACTCATCCCAATCCCGACCGCTGGTGGGCGATGATCGAGAAATACGGCATCACCATCTTTTACACTGCTCCGACAGCCATCCGCGGCCTCATGCGCTTCGGCGAAAGCTGGCCCAATCTTCACGATCTGTCATCGTTGCGATTGCTCGGCACAGTCGGCGAACCGATCAATCCCGAGGCCTGGCGTTGGTATCATCGGGTGATCGGAAAGGAGCGCTGCCCAATCATGGATACATGGTGGCAAACCGAGACCGGCATGTTCATGATCACCCCGTTTCCAGTGACGCCACTGAAACCGGGATCGGGCACGCTACCGTTTCCCGGCATCAAGGTGGATGTCGTGAATGAGGATGGCGAGCCCGTGGCGGCGAACGAAGAGGGTTATTTGGTAATACAAACGCCCTGGCCGGCCATGTTACGCACGATCTTCGGCGACCCGGATCGCTACGTCCAGCAATACTGGAGCCGTTATGCTGAGCAGGGGTGGTATTTGCCGGGAGATAGCGCCAAGAAGGACGAGGACGGCTATTTCTGGATCATCGGCCGCATTGACGATGTGATCAAGGTGTCGGGCTATCGGCTGGGGACGGCCGAAATTGAGAGCGCTCTCGTGAGCCATCCGGCCGTTGCCGAAGCGGCGGCGATTGGTGTACCCGACCAGTTGCGCGGCCACGTCATCAAGGCTTTTTGCATCTTGCGGCAGGGATATGAACCTTCGGAGCAGTTGGCCAGAGCGCTTATCGACCACGTGGGCCATGAGATGGGGCCGATCGCCAAGCCTTCCTCGGTCGAGATCGTCGAGTCTTTGCCCAAGACTCGATCGGGAAAGATCATGCGTCGTGTCCTGAAGGCCCGGGCGTTGGGCCAGGACGAGGGTGACACCTCGACACTGGAAAAATAGAGAGCGACACCATGCACCTGGCGTACTTCGGTCGGTCGTCAACTTCAACCAGATGAGCGAATTCCTGAAGATCTACGAGGTAGGACCGCGCGACGGTTTGCAG
>JAHDWL010000039.1:14661-29180 GCA_023384355.1 Anaerolineae bacterium | reverse complement strand
TAATTCCTAATTTCCTTGCCGTCTGCCCGTCGTTGTGCTACACTGTACTCTCAGTGTGTGAGCGTAGCGACATACTGACGGCCGGCGCTTCGGCCGAAACATCCCGCGGGGCGGTCGTACAACCGGCCCGGCCTGATACATTTTCCAATAAAAGCCTGATCCGCGGGGATCGGGCTTTTTTTTTGCCGAAGGAAACAAGGGAAAGCGGAAACCGCTGTTTCTCGCCCCTTCTCCCTTTCCCCCTTTCTCCCTTTCTCCCAACCGGAGTCACACTAAATGCCTGACCTGATCCTCCCCGGCCTCATCGACGTCCACACCCACCTGCGCGTGCCCGGCGGCGCGCACAAGGAAACTTTCGCCACGGGCACGGCCGCGGCGCTGGCCGGCGGTATCACGATGGTCCTGGCTATGCCCAACACCAACCCGCCGCTGACCACGCCGGAGGCGATGGAGATGGCCCGGTCGGCGGCCGTCGTCGACGCCCGTTGCGATGTGGGCCTCTATGCCGGGGCCGCGCCGGAAGATATCCAGCAGTTGCCGGAGCTGGCCGCGTCGGCCGTCGCCCTGAAGATCTATCTCAACGACACCTTCGGCAAACTGCGCGTCGACGACCTGCCGGCGCTGGTCGCCTGCTTCAACCTGTGGCCGCGCGAGAAACCCATTGCCCTGCACGCCGAGCGGCAGAGCGTGGCGGTGGCCATCGGGCTGGCGGCCATCTACGACCGGCCCATCCACATCGCCCACGTCAGCCGCCGCGAGGAGATCGAGCTGATCGCCGACGCCAAGGGGCGCGGCCTGCCGGTGACGTGCGAAGTGGCCCCGCATCATCTGTTCCTGAGCGCCGAGGACGCGCCGCGGCTGGGAGCGTTGGGCGACATGCGGCCGGTACTGGGCACGCCCGACGACGTGGCCGCACTGTGGGCGCATATCAACGACACCGTCGACTGCATCGCCACCGACCACGCCCCCCACACGCTGCTGGAAAAGCGCGCCGCCGAGCCGCCGCCGGGCGTGCCGGGCCTGGAGACGAGCCTGCCGCTCATGCTGGCGGCCGTTCAGGATGGACGGCTGACGGTGGAGCGGTTGACGGCGCTGATGCACGACAACCCGCGGCGCATCTTCAATCTGCCGCAGCAACCGGATACGACGGTGGAGGTGGACATGACGCCGTGGGTCATCCCCGCCGGCGGTTGGCGGACGAAGTGCGGCTGGACGCCGTTTGCCGGGCTGACGGCCGGCGGCCGGGTGCGGCGGGTTGTCCTGCGCGGCCGGGCGGTTGTGGAAGACGGCGAGGTGCTGGCCGCGCCGGGTAGCGGCCGGGTGATCAACGGGATGTGATGCTCTCGCATCATGAGCGACCGCAATAAGGCGATGAGAACCAAAGGAGACCAGTCACATGAGCCAATTAAAAGCAAACAATGACCAGTGGCCCCAGGCATTGGCCACCACCACGTTATTTGTCGACGATCTGGGGATGACGAAGCAATTTTATCAGCGGGTTTTCGGCCTGCCGTTGGTGTTCGAGGATGATGATTCGGCCGTCTTCAAACTTGGAACGATGCTGGTTAATCTGCTGAAAGTTGAGGCGGCGGCCGAGCTTGTCGCCCCGGCGGAGGTGGCCGGGCGGGGAGAAGGCGCGCGCTTTGTGTTTACGATTGAGGTGGATGACGTCGACGCGATGTGCGCCGAACTCGCTGCGCGCGGCGTGACGTTACTCAACGGCCCGATGGATCGGCCGTGGGGCGTGCGGACGGCGAGCTTTGTCGATCCGGCCGGTACTATCTGGGAAATCGCGAAATAATCCCGCGTGTGAGGAGCATATAAATATGGAAGCTGTTGCTTTGAAACCATTGTTCAATCTCAAGGAGTTGGAAGCCGGGCTGAACGGTAACGGCCGCGCCGCCAACGGCATGACCGGCTGGGACATCCTGTCTGTCGATCAGTTCGACCGCGAAAAGCTGGGCTATATCTTTGGCCGGGCCGGGGAGATGCGCGAGATGGTCAATCGCGTCCACGGCGTGGATCTGCTGAAGGGGCGCGTGCTGGCCTGCCTGTTCTATGAGCCGAGCACCCGCACCAGCGCCTCGTTCATCGCCGCCATGGAGCGGCTGGGCGGCAGCGTCATCCCCATCACCCAGGGCGTGCAGTTCAGTTCGGTCAGCAAGGGCGAGACGCTGGCCGACACCATCCGCACGCTGGAGCAATATTCCGACGTCATTGTGCTGCGCCACCCGGAGATCGGCGCGGCCCGCGTGGCGGCCGAGGCGGCCGGCATCCCGGTCATCAACGCCGGCGACGGCCCCGGCGAGCACCCGACGCAGGCGCTGCTGGACCTGTTCACCATCCGGGAAGAGATGGGGCGCATCGACGGGCTGAAGATCGCCATGGTCGGCGACTTGCGCTTCGGCCGCACCGTCCACAGCCTGACCAAGCTGCTGCTCCACTTCGACGTCAGCCTGCGCTTCGTCTCGCCGGAGATTTTGCGCATGCCGCTGAAGATCATGAACGAGGTGCGCGACCGCGGCCTGAACGTGCGCGAGACCCACGACGTGGCCGACGTCATCGAGAACGCCGATGTGCTCTACGTGACCCGCGTGCAGAAGGAGCGCTTCAGCGATTTGGCCCAGTACGACGAGGTGAAAGACAACTACGTCATCACCCCCGAACTGCTGGAGCGGGCCAAGCAGAAGATGGTCGTCATGCACCCGCTGCCCCGCGTGGGCGAGATCAGCACGGCCGTGGACAGCGACCCCCGCGCCGCCTACTTCCGCCAGGTGCAGAACGGCATGTATATCCGCATGGCGCTGCTGGCGGCGGTGTTGGGCAAAGCGTAGGAAGTGACGAATGACGAGTGACGAGTGACGAATGAAGAGCGTGTCTGAACTCGTCATTCGTCACTCAACACTCGTCACTTAAATTGTTGACATCTCAACCGGTTCGTCTACAATTTGTCGCGGGAAAGAAGGAAGGAGCAGCGTCGTTTTGCGCTGCTCTTTTTTTGTTGGGCGTCGGGAGCCGGAACCTGACCGGACGAACGTCGCCATGGTGTAAATTTACAGGAGAAACCATGTTACGAACCACCGTTCTTCTCCGCCGCGTCCTGGCGCTGGCGGCCGTTTTCCTGCTGGCCCTGTTGGCCGTCCCGGTATTCACCGCCGGGGCGGCGGCCCACGACAACAACGTCCAGTGGACCGAGTTGGGCCACAACAGCCGCGACACGCTCTTTCGCAGCCCCGGCGCGGCCGTGCCCACCGGGACGGCCGTCCGGTTGCGGCTGCGCGCCGCCGACGGCGACCTGACCGCGGCCCAGGTGCGCGTCTGGAACGACCGCATCGACCAGCAGAACATCTACAACATGACGCGGGTCGCTTCCGGCGTCACCTTCACCGGCGATCCCAACGTCTATGAGTTCTGGGAGTACACGCTGCCGGCGAGCGCCGACCCCACCATCTTCTGGTACCGCTTCATCGCCATCGACGGCACGTCCACCGCCTACTACGAGGACGACGCCGCCCGCACCGGCGGCTGGGGCCAGACCTTCAGCAGCAGCCCCGACAACAGCTACCAGTTGACCGTCTACGACCCGGCCTTCCAGACGCCCGACTGGGTGAAGAACGCCGTCGTCTACCAGATCTTCGCCGACCGCTTCCGCGACGGCGACAGCGGCAACGACCCGGCGGCGGGCGAGTTCTTTTACGGCGCGTTCGACACCATCGTGCGCAGCAACACCACCGACTGGAACGCCCGCATCTGTGACCCGCGCAGCAACGTCGGCAGCACGGCGATCTGCGCCAACAAATACAGCCAGAATTTCTACGGCGGCGACCTGCAGGGCATCATCGACAAGCTCGACTACCTCGACGGCCTCGGCGTGACCGCCCTCTACCTGAACCCCATCTTTGAGTCGCCGTCGAACCACAAGTACGACACCAAGGACTTCATGCAGATCGACGACAATTTCGGCGATCTGACCCTGTTCCAGACGCTCGTCACTGAGGCCGACAATCGCGGCATCCACATCATCCTCGACGGCGTTTTCAACCACAGCTCGTCCGACAGCCGTTACTTCGACCGCTACAGCCGCTGGGACGCCAACGGCGACCCGACGACCCTCGGCAGCAACGACGGCAGCGGCGCGTGCGAGGCGCTGACCTCCCCCTATGAGCCGTGGTACACCTTCTTCAACTACGCCGGGACGCCGCCCTCGCCCTGCTCCGACAACCGCGACTATCCCAAGTGGTTTGGCGTCTTTGACTCGTTGCCGGTCTTCCAGCACGACTACCCCCAGGTGCGCGACTACTTCATCGGCGCGGGCAGCGGGGCCACGAGCGCCGTTGGCCCCTACTGGATCGACCAGGGTGCAGCCGGTTGGCGGCTCGACGTGGCCCCGGAGATCGACCACGGCCAGATCAACGATCCGTCCGACGACTATTGGGAGCAGTTCCGCGAGGCGGTCAAGTCGGTTGACCCCGACGCCTACATCGTCGGCGAGGAGTGGGGCAACGCCACCTCGTGGACCGTCGGCGATGAGTGGGACGCGACGATGAACTACCAGTTCGCCGCCGCCGTCCTCAGCTTCTGGCGCGACGAGACCTTCACCGACAACGACTTCAACAGCGGCAGTTCGGCCGGTGTGCTCAGCCCGCTGAACGCGGCCGGCGTCTCCGAGCGGCTGCTGAACCTCCAGGAGCGCTACGCGCCCGAGGCGTTCGCGGCCATGATGAACCTGTTCAACAGCCACGACACCAACCGCGTGCTCTTCCTGCTGAACCACGACGCCGACCAGAACGACGTCGCCCTCTATAACAACGCCAACTACGACTGGAGCGACAGCATCGCCCGCTACAAGGGCGCGCTGATCATGCAGATGACGCTGCCCGGCGCGCCGACGATCTACTACGGCGACGAGGTCGGCACGGTGAACCCGCCCGGCCGCGACGGCAGCCAGTGGCAGGACGACCCCTACAACCGCGCGCCCTTCCCGTGGCTCGACGAGAGCGGCACGCCCTTCTACGCCCACATGCAGAGCCAGCCGGCGCAGGACGCGCTCTCCGGCTATGTGAGCGACCTGACCGGCATCCGCAACAGCCACACGGCGCTGCGCACCGGCTCGTTCGACGTGCTGGACACGGGCAACGCCAACGTGTTCGCCTATGGCCGCAAGACGGCCGACGGGACGCAGATTGCCGTCGTTCTGGCCAACAAGAGCGGCACGACCGCGACGGTCAACGTCGACTTGGGCGGATATGCGCCGGATGGGGCCACGCTCGACGACCTGCTGAGCGCCGACAGCTTCACGCTAAGCGCCGGGCAGTTGTCAGCTATGGTGCCGGCCATGAGCGGCCGTGTCCTGCTGGTGCAGGGCAGTAGCGCCACGCCCGACGCGGTGGATGACCTGACGGCCACGGCCACCGGCGGGACGCAGATCGATCTCGATTGGAACGCGGCCGTCGGCGCGGACAGCTACGACGTCTATCGCAGCCGTCTCTCTGGCGGCGGCTACGAGTTTGTCGCCAACACGACCAACACCGACTACGCCGACACCGGGCTGACCACCGGCGTCACCTACTACTACGTCGTCGTCTCGCGCGCGGTCGACATGATGGCGAGCGGCTGGTCGAACGAGGTCAGCGCGACGCCGTTTATCCCGGTCGGCAGCGGCTGGCGCAACTTGCAATGGCCGCCGACGCTCAACCACACGGCCAGCGCTACCCTGCTCACAGATGACATCTACGGCCAGGTCTGGATCGGCGGCATCACCGAAGCGCCTGGCGCAACGCCCGGCCTGCTGGCCGAGGTCGGCTATGGCGACACCAACAACCTCAATGACGGCAGTTGGCAGTGGTTCGCCATGACCTTCAACGTCCAGGTCGGCAATAACGACGAGTTCAAGGGCAACCTGCCGCGCACTGAGACGGGCACGTTCTGCTACACCACCCGCTACAGCGGCGACGGCGGCAACACCTGGTACTATCCCGTCGCCGGCCCAGACGGGGGCAGTACCTGCCCCGGCCTGTTCGGCGTGATGACCATCACTACCGGCAGCGACACCACCGCCCCGGCCGCCCCGGCCAATCTGGCGGTCAACGGCGTCACCTCGGCCAGCATCACCCTCGGCTGGGACGCCCATCCCAACACCGACGGCGACCTGTACGCCTTCCGCGTCTATCGCGGCCCGGTCGGCGGCCCGTTCGCCCAGATCGCCCAGATCGTCGACGCGAGCGCCACCAGCTACGTGGACACCAGCGTCACCGCCGGCGCGACGTATGAGTACTACGTCACCGCCATCGACACCAGCGTCAATGAGTCGGCCGCGTCCAACACCGTGCAGGCGACGGCCGAGAACCTCATCGTCGACGTCACCTTCCGCGTGACGGTGCCGTCGTTCACGCCGGGCACGGTCTATCTGGTGGGCGGCTTCGGCGCGGCCGGCTATCCCAACTGGGACCCGGGCGCGGCAGCGATGGCAATGACTGAAACGTCGCCCAATGTCTGGGAGATCACACTGCAAATCCTGGACGGCACGCAACTGGAGTACAAGTACGCCCGCGGTTCGTGGGACAAGGTGGAGAAGCAGGCCGACGGCTTCACGGAAGTGGCCAACCGGCCGTTCACTGCCGACTACGGCACGACGGGCGAGCAGCTGGTCGAGGATACCGTGGCTAACTGGCGCGACAGGATCGTCGTGAGCCACACCCCGGCCGACGGCGCGACGGGCGTTGACCCGAACACGGTCGTCACCGTCTCCTGGAACAAGTCGATGCCGGCGACGCCGCCCGGCACGTTCACCGTCACCGGCCCCGGCGGCGCGGTCAGCGGCGCGTTCAGTTGGGACGGCGGCACGAAGACCCACACCTTCACGCCCGCCTCCCCGCTGGCCCCCGGCCTCTACACCGTGCTGGTGGAGAACAACAACGACGCCGGCGATAATCAGTTTGTGCCGGTCACATTCAGCTTCACCGTGCCGGTTCCCACCGCGGTCTACGTCACCGCCGCCGGCGGCACGGTAGACGGGATCGCGTATACGAAATATGACATCCTGAGGTGGGACGACGGCGGCTGGTCGAAGTGGTTCGACGGCGCGGCCGCGGGCCTGAACAATCGCCACGACATCGACGCCATCGCTGTACCTGACGACTCGACGGGGCAGGTCTATCTGACCTTCGCCGCCAACAGGGCTCCGGTGCCGGGTATTCTCGGCCCGACCTTTGGCCAGGATGTAATCTACTATGACGGCGCGAACTACTCGCTCTACATCGACGGCAGCGATCTGGGCCTGACGACCGTCAGCGAGAAGATCGATTCGCTTGAAGTGCTGCCCAACGGCGCGCCCGGCTGCGAGGCGGTCGTGCTGCTGAGCACGCAGGGCAATGGCCGGGTCAATGGTCTGGGAGCGATTCGCGGCGCGGACATCCTGATCATGTGCCTGGAGCAGTCGGGCGACAACACGCTCTTCTCCTGGCTGGGCATCCTGCGCGGCCTGGACCTGGGCATGCCCAACAACGCCACCATCGCCCTGAGCATGGCGTCATACGGAGCCGACGAGTTGTTCCTGCTGTCGCGCAACGTGTTCAACGTGGGTTCGGCCGTCGGCGGCCACTCCAGCATTTACCGCCTGGACATGGGCGACCAGACATTCAGCGGCCCTGAATGGCGGGCGATCGACCACGGTTTGCGGCAGAAGGTGGACAGCCTGGACATCAACGGCGATCTGGTGCCGTAGACGGAGATACGAGATACGGGATACGAGATACGAAAGAGGCACGCCTCGCTCGTATCTCGTATCCCGGTTTTTTCCGGGGTCAGGCAACCGGGAAGGGATGTCGTTCGTTTCCCTGTGACGTCTCGCCCGGTTGCCTGACCCCTACATGATGTCCGTCATTACATGGCGCGCCTCTTCCGTATCTCGTATCTCGTATTTCGTATTTCGTGAAGGGGGTCGACACACAGGTCGACCCCTACAACGGCCGCGCGGGTCGTATCTCGTATCTCGTATTTCGTATTTCGTGAAGTCGACACGCAGGTCGACCCCTACCCGTGTTCCCTGATCCGCCGCACGACGGGGTGGGCCAGGAAGATGGCGCGCAGGCTGTCGGGGTAGAGGTTGGCGGTCACGTAGTCGATCTCGGCCGCGGCGGCGGCGCGGAGGTCGCCGGTGGCCGGGTCGCCACGCCGCGCGGCCAGCGCAGTCGCGTCGCTGAGCATGTGCCACAACGCGGCGCGTATGCCGGTTTCCCGCGCCATGTCGATGGCTGTTCCCAGTTGCGCGGCCGCCTCATCCGGCTGCCCGGCGGCGATGAGTGCCGTCGCCAGTGCGTGATGAAAGTCGGGCAGCCAGCCCCGGCCGCCCATGTCCGTTAACTGCTCGATGGCTTGCCGGGCCGCGGCGACCGCGTCATCCGGCCGGCCGCCCGCCAGATTTAGCAAGATGGTCGCCATGGACAGGTCGAAGAACTGAAAGATCTGTTGCGTTTCCTCGTGGGTTGCCGGATCGTTAAACAGCTCTTCGGCCGCGGCTGTCTCTCCCTGTTGTATCAAACACCACACAAGGCAGCCGACGCAGATGCCGGCGAACTGGGGCAACTGCTCGCGGGCCAGCGCCAGGGCGGTGCGTGCCCGCGCCTCCGCGCCGGCGTAATCACCCAGCCGCAGCAGCAGGTGGGCGATGAAGGTGTCGGTCAGGATGACCCCGGCGACGAATCCCGCCCGTTGGGCGTCGTCGTGGCCGGCGGTCAGGTCCTCCAGCGCGCGGCCCAGCTCACCGGTCATGCTCTGTATTTCGCCGCGCACCGACCGGCTGTAAGCCTTGCCCCAGATGTTGTCGATACGGGTAGTGATGGCGTAGGCTTCTTCGGCGTTGGCCAGCGCCCCGGCGAAGTCGCCGGCGATATGGAGCCAGACGGCGGCGCTGGTCAGGCTGTCGGCCAGCATTGCCTCGTTGCCCAGCGCCGTCCAATGGCCGCGCGCTTCCCGCAGCAGGACATCGGCCCGCTCGAATCGGCCGACCGTGCCGTAGAGTTCGCCCAGATCATTCAGCAAATAGGCCAGTTCCTCGCCCAGCTCCAGTTCCCGCGCCAAGGCCACAGCCCGTTCGCCGTTGGCGATGGCCCGGTCGAGCGAATTGATGTCGAAGCGGTCGATGTTGACCAGATTCCAGAGGATGCGCGCCTCGGCCACCCGGTCGCCGACGGACTCGGCCAGCCCCACCGCCCGCTCCATCAGCGCCCGGCCGCGCGCGGGGTCGTAGAACGGGGTGACGTTGGCGTGCAGCTTGCCCAGTCCGATCACCGCTTCCAGCTCCAGCCGGGTGTCGCCCCGCGCCACGGCCAACGTCTCAAGCTCCTCGTAGTTCTCCTTGGCCTCGGCGAAGCGGGAGAGCAGCTCCAGCGCCCGGCCGCGGCTGGTGTAGATGGTCAGCAGATCGGCCGCGCCGTCGGGCATATCGCGGGCGATAGGCAGGGCACGGTCGTAAGCGGTCATAGCCTCGGTGACGGCGTGCATGCGCAGGGCCGACGCCCCGGCCAGCAGCAGGTAGGGGAGGGCGCGGCGCGGCGCGTCGCCTTCGATGAAATGGTGGGCCAGCGGCGCGGCCACGGCCGCCGGGTTGTCTGCCCGCTGCGCCTCAATGACCTCGGCCACCCGCAGATGCAGCGCCCGCCGCTGCCGCAGCAGGATGGTGTTGTAGACGGCTTCCTGGGTAAGGCTGTGGTTGAACAGATAATCCGGCTCCGGCAGGCGGCCGATCTCGCGGATCAGTTCCAGTCGTTGCAGCTCCAGCAGGCAGGCGTCGAGTTTGTCGGGATTATCTACCAGGGCGGCCAGGGTTGAGCGCCGGAAGTGGCGGCCGATGACCGCGGCCACCTGCAGCACGCGGCGGGCGGCTTCGTCCAGTCGGTCGATGCGCGCCGTCAGCAGCGATTGCAGCGAATCAGGCAGGGTGATGGTCGTGGAGGCGGCCACCCAATCGCCCGACTCATTGGCCGCGCGGCGCAACTCGCCGCGCTCGATGAGATGGCGAACAACCTCTTCGAGAAAGAGCGGGTTGCCCTCGGCCTTGTCCAGAATGAGCATGGCCAGCGCGTCCGGTGGGTCGGTCGTGTCCAGAAGCCCGGCCAACAGGGTGCGGCTCTCGCCGTCGTTGAGCGGGTGCAGGGCGACCTCGCTCTGGCGATGGGGCAGCTCGCGGGCCACCGTCTCCTTCAGTCCCCAGGCGGGCGAGCGGCGGTCGCGGCGCATGGCGCAGAGGAAGAGAACGGGTGCATCCTCAGTGAGGTGGACCAGGCGACCCAGCCGCTCGGCCGACGAAGCGTCGAGCCATTGCAGGTCATCGAGGGCCAGGACGAGCGGCCCGGCGTCACCGGCGGCCCGCGCTCGCCAAAAGCGCTCCATGCAGGCGTCGAGTTGGGCGGCGAAACTCTCGCCCGCCAGCTCATGCCCCGAGTCGACAGCCACGCCGAAGAGGGATTCCAGCAGGGCGCGGTCTTCGCCATCGGAGGTGGCGGCGGCGATGCGCTCGCGCACGCGGGCGGGCGGATCGCCGGACACGAGACCCAGCGGCCGGCGCAACAGGCGGACGAGCAGGCCATACGGCTGGCTGGTCTCGTAGGAGACGGCCGAGGCGTCGCAGAGGCGGCCGGGCGGGTCGAGACGGGGCAGCAACCGCGCGGCGGCTTCGTCGAAAAGGCGCGTTTTGCCCAGCCCGGCATCACCGGTGAGGAAGACGACACCGCCGCGGCCGTCGTTCAGGGCATCAAAAGCGCGTTCGAGGGCGTCCCACTCCATGCGCCGGTTGACGAGAGAGGCGCGCATGGCGGTGGGGCGGCGGGCGTCCCCGGCGCGACGCAGCACGCGGTAGGCGGCCACCGGCTGGGCCTTGCCCTTGACCGTGATGCCGCCCAGCGGCTCGACCTCGAACTGGTCGGCCACGAGTCGCCAGGTCTCCTCGGCGATCTGCACCGTGCCGGGGGCGGCCGTCTGCTCCATGCGCGCGGCCAGGTTGATGGCGTCGCCGATGGCGCTGTATTCGAGGCGCAGATCGCTGCCGACCGCGCCGACGACGACCAGGCCGGTGTTGATGCCGACACGCACATCGAGACCGGCGAAGGCGGGCGGCAGCGTGTCGCGCCAGGCGTGGAGGCCGTCGACGATGGTGAGGCCGGCCAGCACGGCGCGGCGGGGGTCGTCCTCGTGGGCGATGGGCGCGCCGAAGAAGGCCAGCAGGCCGTCGCCCATGAGTCGGGCCACGGTGCCTTCATATTTATAGACGGGGCGCACCATCCGCTCGAAGGCGGCGTTGACAATCTCCGTCCACTCTTCCGGGTCGTGCTGCTCGGCCAGGGCGGTGGAGCCTTGAATGTCGCAGAACAGCATGGTGACGACGCGCCGTTCGGCGGCCGCGCCGCGCGTCGCGCTCAGTTTGTCCAGCAGTTCGCGAGGGATAAAGCGGTCGAGGGCCGGGGATTGGCCGAATGGAGGATGTGGTTCGGGAGCCGAAACCCCACGAACAGGCACAGCGATCGAGGGACTCGTATCTCTAATCTCGTATCTCGTATCCCGAAAGCCCGTCCACGCGGCAGGACTGAGGGGGCAGCCGCAGGTGTCGCAGAAGTTGGCCCCCGGCACAGCGGCCGCGCGGCAACGCGGGCAGCTATCGTTCAGCAACCGGCCGCAGTGGTGACAGAAAGCCGCATCGTCGCGGTTGGCAGCATTGCAAGCGGGACAATTGTTCACGACGGGAGAAGTATAGCACAGGAGAGGTGGGTTGTGGTGAGGATTTCTGTGCCGTTTCTTTACAACCTTGCCTTACCGGGTAACATTCAACCCATGACGAACAATCCTCATTCCCACGCCGAGCCGGTCAGCCTGCCCTGTCGGGCGTGCGGCGCGGCCGTCTCCGGCGAGGTGTGGATCATTGTGGACACGACCGAACGGCCCGACCTGCTGGCCCGGCTGCGCGCGGGAGCGCTCCACGATCTGGCTTGCCCCGACTGCGGCCACACGGCGACTGTCAACGCGCCGTTGCTGCTCCTGCGGCCGGACGCCGAGCCGGCGCTGCTGTTCTCGCCCGCCGCCGGCGGCACACCCGCGCAGGACGAGGAGCAAGCCATCGCGCTGGCCGGCATGCTGCGCGAGCACATGGGCGAGGCATGGCGCGAGGAGTGGCTGGCCCGCGGGCTGACCGGCGTAGCCCGCGAAGCCCTGCCGACGCTGCTCGCCGACGATCCGGCCGTTGCCGCGGCGCTGGCCGATGCCCACCGGGCCGAAGAAGACGAGGTCGACCCCGAACTGCGCCGGGCGCTGGAAGAGATCGTCATGGCTCTGGCGGCCGAGGGCGTGCGCGTCCACACGGCCGAGGACTTGCAGCGCGCGGTGGAGAGTCGTCCGGAGTTGAAGGCGCGCCTGGTCGCGGCTTTGCGATAACCCCGTTCGCCCCCCGAGATTTTTCACAACCGGTCGACATCCCGGATTGTCGCCCCGGACACCTTTGCCTCTTCTCCTCAAAACCTATTTTCCCGCCCCCGTTACTTTTCCGTCCCTGTCGTCACTCCAAGGATAGAACCAAAAAAACCGGCAGTGATTGCCGGAAGGGGAGTAACGAAATGAACAAGAGATTCGCTTTGATTGGGCTGGTTGTGTTGGCATCGCTGCTCGTGGTGACCTCGGCATGGGCCCGCGAGATGCCCCGTTCCAACCCCGGCCAGGCGGCCGCAACCTCTGCGACGAGAGCGGGGCAGGTCCCGATGACCGCGGCCGGAGACATCGAATATCGCGCCAATCTGACCGGCAGCGCCGCTTACCCGACGGTGACCGGCAAGGTTGAGTACGAGGTCGAGCGCGACGGCGGCCGCGAGTTCGAAGTAGACGTGTGGGGAGCGACGGCCCTGAGCGGGAAGAAGGTGACAATCCATCTCGACGGCAAGCAGATCGGTCGCATGACCATCAACCGCCGGGGGCATGGAGAGTTCAGCATCGATAATGGGCGCGGTCGAAACGTGCCTGTATTGACCACCAGCTCGATTGTTGAGCTGAGATTCGCCGGCGCGGTGGTTGCCGGCAGCGGCCCGGTCTCGGTCTATCAGGACAACGACAGCCCGGACGACATTGACGACGATGACATCGACGATGACTACGATGACCTGGACGATCACGATGATGAAGACCTCGACGATGACGATCACGATGATTACACCCACTACAGCGGCGATCACATCGACCGGGACGATGATGGAGATGATGATTAGTCGATCAGGATGATGATGACCCTCGCTGAATGGGGTAACATTGCGCGGTGCCTGACGAACTGGAACTACTCAGGAAAGCCCGCGCCTTCGACAAGGAGGCGCTGGCTCTCCTCCATGATCGGTACTACCCATCGATCTACCGGTACCTGTCTTTCCGCATTGCCGACCCGCAAACGGCCGAAGACATGACCAGCGAAGTTTTCATCCGATTTCTGAGCGCGATCAAGGATCGGAACGCGCCGCCCAACACCATTCGCGGCTGGCTTTTCGGCGCGGCGCGGAACGTGTTGAAAGAGCAATATCGTAAACAACGACAGATGAACGAGGTCGAACTGGATGAGAGAGTGGTCGCGGGCGGCCAATCTCCGGATCAAAAAGTGGTCGAGCGAGCGGAAAAAGAGGCGCTGCGTGAGGCGCTGGCCGATCTGACGCCCGAGCAGCAGCATGTCCTGGCCTTGCGATTTGGGTACGGGATGCCGATCAAGGATGTGGCCGAAACGGTGAACAAGAGCGAAGGGTCGGTCAAGATGCTTCAGGCGCGGGCGATTGCCGCCCTGGCCAAGCGATTGGCCGGGCATGAGGCGGACGGGCGATGAACGATATCAACGAGAAAACGCTCATCGAGGCGCTCGACCTGCTGGAGCAGGGCCAGACGGTCGACGAAATCGTCGCTCGCTATCCGGGCGAGGGGGCTGATTTACGGCCGTTTCTCCAAACAGCCGCCGCGCTCGCGACGCTGGCCGCCCAGCCGAGAGTCGCCGCGCAGAGTCGTTCCAGGGTTGATTTCCTGGCGGCGGCCGACGAGATGGCGACCGCGCCCGCCCGTCGCGCGCCGTCCTTTGGGCGGTTGGCGCGGCGGCTGGTGATGCCGCTGCTGGCCGTCGTGGTCGCTGTTTTCATGGGCGGCACCTTGCTGGCCGGCGCGACAGGTGCAGCCGTACCCGGCAGCGCGCTCTACTCGACCAAGCGCCGTATCGAGGAAGTGCGGCTAAACCTGGCCGCGGACCCCGAACGGGCGGCCGCACTGCGGGAAGCCTTCCGGCAGGAGCGTATCCGCGAGATCGAGGACCTGTTCGCTGCGGGCAGCGCCGCGCAAGTCGAGTTGACCGGCGCCATCGAGACGATGGCGGGCGACCGCTGGCAGGTGGCCGGCTTGCCCGTGGCCTTGACCGGTGGGACGATCCTCGACGGCACGCCGGCCATTGGGGCGGTGGTGCGCGTGGACGGGCAGACGACCGCCCGGGTGGTGATTGCCGACCGGATCGTGGTGATATCGGC
>JAHDWL010000039.1:7225-14561 GCA_023384355.1 Anaerolineae bacterium | reverse complement strand
CGACGATCCGGACGACGCCGACGCCACCCCCGACGATAACGGTGACGATACCGACGACGGGAATACTGATTCGGGCGGCGATGAGGATCCCGCCGATGGAGACAGCGACGTCGATGACGGCGAGGACGATAACGGCAGCGATGACAGTGACGATGGAACCCCCAGCGATGATAGCGACGGGGACGGGGTCAGTGACCCCTAGTTAACCGTGATCCTGCCGAGTGGCCTGCTGAGAAACCAATAACCGGGTTTCACCAAAAAAACCCGGTTTCTATCAGATTATGCGCGAGTTACCCGGCGATGCTGTATTCGTACTTCCCGCGCACCGGGTCGCCTTCGGCGAAACGCCCCAGGCGGAACATGTGGGTGTCGAATAACGGGTTGGACACGCCCAGAACGCGATCGGCCACCATAAGGCCGACGGCCGGGCCGAGCTTGAACCCGTGTCCGCTGGAGCCGCAACACAGGAAAAACCCGCTGCCCGGCGCGGCTTCGTCGATGATGACGTGCCAGTCGGGCGTGATGTCATACAGCGCGGCATAGCCGCCGGCGCTGTCGCTGCGCTCCATGGCCGGGTAGCGGCGGATAAGTCGCTCGCCGGTGTCGAGGATGAAATCGGTGTCCGCGCCCTCGTTATATTTGTCGGGGTCGACCACGGCGTTGGCTTCGCCCGGATCGACCAGGCCGACCAGGGTCAGGTTGCCCGTTTCGCTGCGGAAGTAGGTGGAGTTGGTGAAGTCGATCACCACGGGGTGGGGTGCTTCCTCGCCCGGCGGCCGCTTGAACAGCGATATCTGAACGCGGCAGGCGCTGACCGGGATATCCAGCCCGCCCATTCGCGCCACGCGCGCGCCCCACGCCCCGGCGCAGTTGATGACGATCGGCGCGCCCAGATTGCCGGCCGTCGTCGTGACGCCGGTCACGCGGCCGCCGGTCTGGGTGATGCCGGTCACGGCGGTGTTGATGTAGATTCGCGCCCCGGCCCGGCGGGCGGCCGCGGCATAGGCATTAACAGTCAGGTAAGGATCAGCGTAACCGCTGTCCTCTTCCCAGGCAGCGACGACCACATCATCCAGAACCATGCCGGGGAAAATCTCGCGCAGCGATTCGGGCGAAAGAAGTTCGGTGTTGATGCCCACGCCGCGTTGCATGGCGACGTTGGCTTCCAGACCCGCCCGGTCCTTGGCCGTGACGAGGGCGACAAACCCGGTGCGGCGGAATCCGGCTTCACCGCCGACCTGCGCCTCGAAATCCTCGAAAATGCCCAGACTGTAGTGGGCCATCCGCGCCGTCAGTACGTTAGAGTAGTGCTGACGAATGATGGCCGACGATTTGCCGGTAGGCCCATCGCCGATATTGTCTTTCTCGACCACTGCGACCTTGACGCCGCGCCGGGCAAGTTGCATGGCGGTTGAACACCCGTTGATTCCCCCGCCGATAATAATGACATCGTAATTGTCGGACATGTGACGCTGTTCCCCTTGGTAATTTGATGGCGCGGCATGCGGCAACCGGTTTTCCGGCCAACCTTCATTCATCGCCGAGGTGAAGTATAGCATGAGGTGGGCGAAAGGAGCATCAATTGCATCTCGCCTGGATCGCCAATCCGAGGGAGTAATCGGGAAGCAATTCCCGCTGCAGTCAGTCAATAAATTGCGGGATTCACCTGTCTTCGTGTATGATATGCAGACACCTGACGTTACATAACCTGTGTTTGGGTTTGTCAGTCATTTTCGGCAGGTACGCGCGGATTTCAACGGGTTTTACTGCTCGCCGTTTCGATTTCCGCGTCTGACCAGTCATGTTGTTCGGAGGGTTGTATGGTTATGGATCGCATCGCCCAGATTGCGCTTATATTCTTCGGGCTGTTGCTCCTGGTGCTGCTGGTATTGGGCATGGCAGTGTCATGTCGGGAGACCGGTGCTGACGCGCTGGTGACGCCGACGGTCGTCCCCTTTCCCGTCACCCCCGATGACACCGCCGCGACGCTGGTCGTGTCGTTGCCGTCGCCAACACCGGCGGCGGACAGCGCCGAACCCGCCGGCTCCACCCCGACACCCGGTGCTGCCGGCGATGGAACGACCAGTGGAGGCTCGGCGACCGCCGTTCCCGGCGCGCCCGGCGATGCAGGCAGCGCGGGAACAACTCCCGCGCCGGGCACAGACCTGACCCAGCCCGGCTCATCATCCCAGCCTGGCACCTCCGGAACCGGCGGCATCGTCGCCGGTTCGACGGCCCGCCACGCCGTGTCCCGCGGCGAATGGCTGCTCCAGATCGCCCGGTGCTACGGCGTCACCTACAAATCAGTGTTGTCAGCGAACAACATCTATAATCCGGACTATATTCTGCCCGGCGCCATCATCACCGTTCCCAACGTCGGCAGTCAGGGGGCAATCACCGGCCCGCCATGCGTCGTCGCCTACACTGTCGTGACCGGCGACACATGGGAGTCGCTGGCCCAGCGCTACGGGACGACGACCGCCATCCTGAAGCGGGCCAACCCCGGCCCGTTAACCGTCGGCCGGTCTATCTGGGTGCCGCGCGTGCCCTAGGCGGCCGGTGGCAGCCGCCACGGAGGAACGACTCATGACCAAGCTGTTGTCTCGCGCGGCCTTCAGACGCTCGGCCCGCTTCATGCACGAGCGCGCCCGCCCGGTGGAAAAAGCCCTGTTTCAATACCACTTCGAGCGCGGCAGCCGCACGAATGTGCTGGCGACCTTGGTCCCTTACCAGAACGCCGACGGTGGTTTCGGTCATGGCCTTGAGCCGGACGCCCGCACGCCGGCTTCGTCGGTGATCGACACCGTTACCGCGTTCGACATCTATCGCCGCATTCGCGCCGACGAGGACACGCCGGGACTGCCGGCTGCGCTGGCCTACCTGGTGGAGGCTTACGACGTGGAGCGCGAGCGGTGGCCGATTGTGACGCCCCAGGTGGAGGACGCTCCCCACGCCCCATGGTGGAGCTACGCCGACTCCGCCGAGAACTTCCGTGGCTTTTGGGCTAACCCGCGCGCGTCGGTCGTCGCCTATCTGCAACAGTTCAACCGCATCACCCCGTCACCATTCGGCGAGATCGCCCGGCAGGCGGTTGTCGATGACCTGATGCGCTACCCGCAACGGATGGAAATGCACGATCTGCTGGCCTTCATTGACCTGATGGAGACCGAGAACCTGCCGCGCGAACAATACGAGAGCATTGTCGACAAGCTGCGGCGGGCGCTGCCGCATTCGGTGGAGCTGAATCCCGCCAACTGGGGCGGCTACGGGTTACGTCCCGTGCAGGCGATTTACTATCCCGGCTCGCCCCTGACCGGCGCGATTGATCCGGCCATTATCGACGCCAACCTGGATTACGAGATCGATACACAGGAAGCGGACGGAAGCTGGGCACCGAACTGGTCGTGGGACTTTGTCGATGCCGCGGCCTGGTCCGCGGCCGAGGTCGAGTGGCGTGGTATCCTGACCCTGCGCAAGCTGAAGACCCTGCGCGCCTACGGCCGCATCGAAATGTAGCCTCAACCTGAAGAGCGAGCCAATGTCCGGAGGCGAGTGGGAATCGATCGGCCGTGCCGGTGACCGCCCGGCGACCATTGCGTCGCTCCGCGACGATCTGTTGCGGCTGGGCGTGAGGCCGGGCATGGTCTTGCTCGTCCACTCCTCCCTCAGCGCGCTGGGGTGGGTTTCGGGCGGGCAGGTGGCCGTCATCCTTGCCCTGGAGCTGGCTCTCGGCCGGGAGGGAACCCTGGTCATGCCCACCCATTCGACCGATCTGTCGGACCCGGCGCAATGGCAGAACCCGCCCGTGCCGGAAGCGTGGTGGCCGATTATCCGCGACACGATGCCCGCCTATGACCCTGACCTGACGCCAACGCGCGGCATGGGAAGCATTCCGGAGACGTTCCGGCGCAATCGTGGCGTTGTTCGCAGCGCGCACCCGCAGGTCTCCTTCGCCGCGCGGGGACCGTTGGCGGAGCAAGTCACTGCCGGGCATTCGCTCGAAAACTCATTGGGCGAAGGGTCGCCGCTGGCGCGGATTTACGACCTCGACGGCTGGGTGTTGCTGCTGGGCGTGGGTCACGCGAACAACACCTCGCTCCATCTGGCGGAGCATCGCGCCGCCTACCCGGATAAGAAGGACCTGGATTCAGGCGCGCCGGTATTGGTGGATGGCCGCCGCCAATGGGTGACTTATCACGACCTCGATTATGACGCCGACGACTTTCCGCTCATCGGCGAGGCATTTGAGCGCGACACCGGCGCGACGCGGGTCGGCATGGTCGGCCGCGGCGCGGCCCGTTTGATGCCCCAGCGCGTGTTGGTTGATTTCGGCGTTGAATGGATGACCCACCACCGCGGGCAACAGGCCTGACAGGTCCGTAGCCGGGAATCAGTTTACCAGAGATATTCCCGCTTCCCGCAGCCTCTCCTCAACCAGAATCATGATGCGCAGCCGCAGGCCCGCGCCATAGCCGAATTGCGCCCGGGCGTGGATGCGGATCTCGGCCGCCGCGCCCAAAGTGCCGTCCCGCGCGATCAGCTTCCACGGCTCGATGCACTCCGGCAACCGGCCAGGCGCTTCCACGGCCAAATCCTGCAATTCGGCCATCGCCCGCGGCAGGTCGGTGGCCGAAACCTTGCAGATCACATCGACCCCGGAATAGCTGCCCCGGCTGTAGTTGAGCAGGATGCGGACCTCGCCCTGGGGCACGTTGACCAGCTCGCCGCCACGGGTGCGGATGCTCAACATGCGTACTGTGAGCCGCTCGATAACCCCCTCGATCTTGTCGCCGGTGCGGAATATCGACACATTATCTCCGACGTTGAACCGGTTTTCGAAAATGTTACTGATGCCGTTGAGCAGGTCGCCGATATAGTCCCGCGCGGCGAAACCGAAGGCGTTGGCGGCTACTGTGGCCACAATGGCCATGTTGGAGAGGCTGAAGAATTGCCCTGCCGACAGGATGAGGGCGACGGTGAAGCCGCCGGCGCTGATGATTCCGGCCACCAGTTGCTGCACCGTGACGCGGCGACGGGCGGCGAGCGATTCCGGGACTCCTGGCGCGATCTCATCGTCCCCGACCGCCGGTTCGACGTCGTAGCGCGCGGCGCGGAGCAGCCACCCGGCCAGCCGGTAGCTGATCCGGCTGACCAGCCACGCCAGCAGGAAGACGATCACCACAAACACCAGTTGGAGCGGGAACCGCACCAGAGGGAAATACTCCATGAAAGTGCGGGCCGTTTCCGACGTGCCGACGATGGATTCGACGATGGGGATATCGTTGATGTTGGCCGCCCGCAGCACGCCGATGGTGATAGCCGTGACAGCCACCAGCAGCAGGATCGGCGCGAGGATGACGATCAGCAGCCGTTTTTTCATGACTGGTCACCACCCTTGACGCGCAGGCGGATGCCCTCGGCGGCGAACTTTTGCTGAACAACGGAGTGGAGGGCCAGTTGCAGGTCGTCCTCGCGGTTGGGTGTCGTCTTGCCGAAGAGGTGGAGGTCGAGGATCGCGCCCATTTCGCCCTCCAGCGAGATGGGTTGCCACGGTTCGACGAGATCGGGTACCAGTTCCATCGACTGTGGGGCCAGATCTTCGAGGAGGTCCACGGCGCGGCTCAGGTCCTCGGCGGCGATGGGGAACCCGGCGTAGACGCCGATATGCTCGCCACGGCTGAGGTTGCGGAAGACGCGCAGCTCGCCGAAGGGGATGGAAGTCAGTTCGCCGGTGTCGGCGCGGACGGACATGAAACGCAGGTCGACCGACTCGACGAGCCCGCTCACCGTGCGGTCGACCTGCTTGTAGCTGATCTGGTCACCGACAGCCAGGTTATTCTCGAAGATGTTGCTGATACCGCCCAGGTAGTCACTGATGGGCAGGCGCGCGCCCCAGGTGAGGCTGCTGGTGAGCGCGGCGACGACCACGGCCAGATCGCCCCGCTCGACAAACTGCCCCAGGCCGAGCAAGACGGCGACGAAGATGGCGGCGAAGGCAATGGCGCTGGACAGGAATTGTTGCAGGGTGCGCCGTCGCTCCGGCTGGAGGACAGGCGGCCGATCCCCGGCGACGAGGTCGGTCGACGAGATTCGTTCGGCCATTGAGTCGCCCAACACCCAGTTGCCGAAGCGATCCCGGCGGCGAAAGACCCAGAGCGCGGCGGTAACCACCATCCCGATGAAGATCAGTTGGAACGGGAACAGGAGCGCTCGGACGGCGAGGACGGAGAGTTGACCGCTCTCAATTGAGTCGGTCGCGATCGCGGCGGCCAGAATCGCGGCCAGGTCGCCCTCGACAAATTCGGCCAGACCGACGAGCAGGCTAACCATAAGGACGGCCAGCCAGATCGGGCTGAGGAGGAGAAGGAGCAATCGCCGGCTTGTCACAATGTGGTTGGCAGCGTGGTTTCCTGGGGGGTTTGGTCAATGCCGCGATTCATGCCCGTGATTTTAGAGGGGTGATGTGCATTTGCCAAACAACCTGGGGTAGAATGGCGAACACAGGTCAAACACAGGTCATTGGAATAAGCTCATTTGGAGCGATTTATAAACGGAGGACGTTAATGTCTCGATGGGAATATCTGGTCAGGGTCTTCGCTCTCGATAAAGAAGACGAGGTCGTCATCAATTATGTGCAGCGGGAATATCCCGACCGCGACTGGAAGGAGATGCCAAAATACGATCCCCTGACGCTGGAGGCCTGGCTCAGCGAGTGCGGCCGCGAGGGGTGGGAACTGGTCAGTCTGGAACCGGCCGAAAAACAGGGCAAACAAGGCGATATTGGTCGCGGTTATACTCAGGGAGCGCATAATTGGGCACAATATTTTCTGTGTGTGTTCAAGCGACAGGTGGAAGAATAAGCGTAACGGGGGAGTGACATGAGCGAGCAGACAAGCGGGAAACGGGATACTGTCGGCATCGTGTTGGGCGGCGGCGGAGCGCGCGGGTTATGCCATATCGGCGTGCTGAATGTGCTGCATCGCGAGGGAATCCCTATTGATCTGATCGCCGGGACGAGCATCGGCGGATTGGTTGGCGCGACCTACGCCGCCGGGGTACCGGTCGAGACGGTTCACGCCGAAGTCAAACGCATAAGTCGGATTCGCGAGCAAATGCGCCTTGTGGACATAAGCCTGTCGTCCGCCGGCCTCAGCGTCAGCGGGCGGCGTATCTACAACTTCCTGGCGGATCTGATCGGTGAAGATGTAACGTTCGCGGACCTGAATATCCCGCTGGCCATGGTTGCCGTCGATATTCACACGAGCCGGCCGGTCGTGTTGCAGGGCGGCCGTGTCATCGATGCCGTGCGCGCCACGATCTCCGTGCCGGGGGTCTT
>JAHDWL010000039.1:0-7125 GCA_023384355.1 Anaerolineae bacterium | reverse complement strand
GACTAGAAGAGCAGCAGACTGAGGGTGAGGCCCACGCCGACCGCCAGGAAGGCGCTGGAGATTAGTTCGATCATGTAAATCCGGTCGCCCTCGCTGCGGGAGACGCGGGGCCATTCCATCACCATCCGGGGGAGCGCGACGACGGGGACGAGGAACGCCTGCCCAAACAGGACGAGGGTGGTGATGATCACCCGTTCGACGATGCCGACATATTTGTTCGGCCCGGCCGGGAAGTTCGGCGGCTGCCGCTTCACCAGCCCGTAGACGATATACTTAAGCAGCACCCAGGCGGGCATGGTGACGAACGCATAGCCGAGGATGGCGGTGAGCAGGGGGGTTGCCTCCGCGCCGGCGATGATCCCGCTGACGATTGCGCCCCATTGCAAATAGCCCCCGGCGACAAGGGCCAGGATGATGAAAATCAGATGGGCTGCCTGGTCAAGGCTAAAGCGCAGCAGGGGGGATAATTTCGGTTTATGGAAAAACTGGGCGGCGTCGATGAGGAAGTGGCTGAGGCTGATGATCAGGACGACGATCCAATTGCCCGGGCCGAACGGCATCGCGAAAATAGCTGTTGTCGCGGCCAGAATCAGGCTGTGAACGACGACGCCCTGAAATTCGCGCGCCTTCCATTGCGCCAGGCTATCCCACTGTAAAACATAGTCGCCCATGAGATGGGCGAGAAACATGGCGATTATCATGGTCGTAACGAGACCTGTAAGCGGGTATTACCGGCCTGGACGGCATTAAAAACGCCTGCCTGCCGGGACTCCCCCTGAATATCAGGCTCCGGTTAATCTAGTGAATTATACACATCCTGATCATACATCAAATCAATGGCGGCGCTGTATCGTGGATTACAGTGCAGGTGTTCACCGGATACTATTGCTCCTCGCCGGTAGCCTGGGCCAGTACAGCCAGAATGGCGCGCAGAGCGTCCAGTTCGCGGCCGTAGGCGGCCCAGTCGCCGGCGCGTTGGGCGTCCTCGGCCGCGCGCAGGTGGGCGTTGGCCGCTTCGACAAGTCCGGCAAGCGTGTCCGGGATCTCGATCGGTGACGCTGTGGCCGGCGGCGACGTGGCCTCCTCGCCGGTCACAGCGGGTGGCGTGACCGACCCCGCGGCCAGCGCCCGCAACGACGAGCCGAGCGTCTCGGCCATGGCGACGGCCGTATTGCTGGCGGTCACGATCCGCTTCAGTTCGGGCAGCGCGCTGGTCTCCGAGAGCAGATAGACCGGCTCGATATAGAGGAAGCTGGTGTTGATCGGCAATACCAGCAGGTTGCCGCGAATGACGTTGGAGCCGCGCTGATCCCACAAGGAGAATTGCTCCGAGATCGCCGGCTCCTGATCGATGCGCCCCTCAACCTGGATGGGGCCGAAGATTAATTCCTGCTTGGGCAACTCGTAGACGATGAGCTGCCCGTAGTGGTCGGGGTCATTGCGGGCGGCCATCCATCCGATCATGTTGTTCCGCGTGGCCGGGCTGAAGGGCAGGATCAGGAGATATTCAGGGTCATCGGAACCGGGCAGCGCCAGGGTGACGTAATACGGCTCCATGACCTGCTCCTGATTGTTCGACACTTCAGTGGGGACGTGCCACAGGTCTTCCTTGTTATAGAAAACCCGCACATCGCTCATGTGATAGGTCACATATTGCTGGGCCTGGATATTGTACAGATCCTCAGGGTAGCGGATGTGGGCGGCGAGGTCGGCGGGCATGTTCGCCATCGGCTGGAACACGCCGGGGAATGCGTCCGCGTAGCTGCGGATGATCGGGTCGTCGGGATCGCTCATGTAAAAATCGACGGAGCCGTTATAGGCGTCGATGGCGATCTTGACCGAGTTGCGGATGTAGTTGACCGTGTGACTTGCGACCATACCCACGTTGCCGCCCGATCCCACGGTGGCGCTCGACGCCTCGACGAAGCGGATCGGCGTCGAGTAAGGGAAGCGGTCGCTGGCGGTATACGCATCCTGGAGCCAGATTAGGCGGCCTTCATCGTTGACGACGAGATACGGGTCAGCGTCGAGGATCAGAAAGGGAGCCAGCGCGCGGACGCGATCCTGGATCTGTCGCCGGAACTGTGCCCGGGTGGTGTTGGTGATGTCGTCGTTCAGCAGGACGTTGGGATCGCTGAGGCGCATGGCAAACGCCAGCCGCTTGAGGAAGGAATCGAGAACTACGCCGCCGGAACCCTGATAATTCGTGTAGACGTTTTCATCTCCACTGGGATAGCTGAATTCCTGACGGCCGCTGCTCACAAAGACGGTATCGCTGGTCAATTCGCCGTAATAGATCTCCGGTCGTGTCACCTCGATCTCGATGCGACTCTGGGGCGGGAAGTCCTGGATGAAGAATTGCGGCTGCCCATCGCGCGTCACCTCGTTGACCGGGTTCATGACGATGCCGTAGCCGTGGGTGAATTCGAGATTGCGGTTAACCCAGGACGGGGCGGGCAGTTTGCTCTTGTCCAGCTCCCGCGTGCCGATCATCACCTGCCGCTGCTGGCCGTCGATCATGTAGCGGTCGATGTCGACGTCGTTGAACTCGTAATAGGGGCGCAGACCTTGCAGCTGGCGATAGGTCTGTTGCAACGGCCGCCAGTCCCACAGGCGAACGTTGCGCAGGATGTCCTCGTTTTCCAGCAGGTCGGCGGGTTGCAGGTCATCGACCTCGCCGAACTCGCGCACCTCAATTGTGTCCAGATTGAACGCCCGGCGCGTGAGGGCGATGTTGTGCTCGATGTAGGGTGTTTCCAGCGTCAGTTCGTTCGGTTCCACGACGTAGCGCTGCAGGATGCCCGGCACCGCGCCGCCGGCGATGATCGTGACGGCCAGCCACAGCCCGACACCGACCAACGGCAGGGCGGGCATGGGCCGGAACGCGTTGGCAAAGAGGGCAAGCGCCGTCAACACCATGAACACCAGTTGCAGCCGTAACGCCCAGATCACCGCGCGCATGTCGGTGTAGCTCGCGCCATAGGCGACGCCCCGATCCGAATACATGAGATTGTAGATGTCGAGAACGTAACCGGTGGCCCACACCAGCAAAAGAAGGCCGCCCAGCACGGCGGCATGGCGTCGCAAGCCGGGGGTGCTGAACGGGAAACGGCGGTCGCGCTGAATCACGTCTATATTGGGCAGCGCGTAAATCGGCAGCAGCCCGATGAGTGCAAGACCGAGCAGGGCGATCAGCCAGCCGCGGATGAAGCTGTAGACCGGCAGAGTGAAGATATAGAAGCCGACGTCCCGATTGAATATCGGATCGGTCAGCCCGAACGGGTGGGCATTGAGGTAGAGGAGGATATTCTCCCATTGGCCCGCGGCCGTCATGGCGAGGATGAACGCCAGGAACAGCCCCGCGCCGAGTATGACTGCCCGGCCTATGCCGGCCGCCTGCGTCGCGGCAGCATCCCCCGACGCGGGCGGCGTTCGTCGCCGGGCCAGTAGCCAGTTGCCGAGCAACACGGCCGCGGCAACCGTAAATGCGACGACAAAGGTGATGGCCCGGACGACCAGACGCCGGCTGAACATGTCCTGATAGCCGAGAGTGCCGAACCAAAGGAAGTCGGTGTAGAACGAGGCAATGCTGCCGAGGCTGAAGACAAACAGCAACACCAAAAAGATGATGACAAGCGTCCGGTTGATGCCCCGCGGCCGCGAAGAGGGCGTCACGTTGCGGCGCGGCGGCCGCTTCCCGCCGTCGTCGTCGCGCTCCGTGCGCCAGCCCGCCTCTTCCATAGCCCGGCGAAATACTTCCGGTATATCGAAATCTTCGTGTTTCATGGCGGCCCTGATTTCACCTGACGGCTATTATAGGCCATTCTCCCGCTCGTCGCCCGCGAACCTGTCGATCAGTGGGGCGGATTATAACCGCAGAGAGCGCGGAGGCACTCATGAACAGGCAACATTCACAGAATCATCGGCGGGCGGTGAACCAGTCGCGCAGGTCGTGCATCCCGGCGGCCGTCATCTTGTGGCCGACGCGATACTCGTGATATTCGAGGTCCGCCCCGGCGAGGCGCAGCAATTCGGCCGCCGCCCGCGCCTTGTCGATGGGCACTACGTCGTCTTCGGTGCCGGCGGCCATGAAAACGGGCAAGTCCGGCAGCCGGCCGTCAACCTCAGCGGGCGGGGGCGGCGGCGCGAACCCGGCCAGCGCGGCCAGCCCGCGGGCCAGGGTGGGGTGGGTGAAGGCGGTCGAAATGGCGAGGGCTGCCCCCTGACTGAAGCCCATCAGCCAGATGCGGTCGGGATCGGCGTTGTACAGCCCCGGCAAGGCACTGATGAACCGGCGCAGCGCGCTGACCGCCGGTTGCATCGCCGCCAGGTCGGGCCAGTTGCCCGGCTCCTGAATGTGCCAGGAGAACGCCCCACCGTCGGGCAGCGGCGCGCGCGGCGCGACGACCAGCCACGGCCGCGGAATCGTCTTGCGAAAGACCCACATGACGTCTTCATCTCCCATGCGGCCGTGAATCATGACCACTGTCGGGTATGGGCCGGGACCGTCCGGCATCTGCACGCGATAGGTCAATCCGGCCTCGAACCATTCCGGTCCGGTCTGCACCAATTCAGGAGGATTCAGCGGTTCCATGTGTGGCAAATATTTGGGACTAATATGTGTGATAAATAACAAATGAGGTGGCAGTAAGACGGGCGTCTTACTGCACACCTCTGGGGGGGGAGCCAATTAATAGTATACATTCGCACAGAATTTTGTCAATATAACAGAACATAGTGATAAATAACCAAAAAAAACCATGCCTGTTAATTTGACATAAATAACGGTAAAAATTTGACAGAGAGTCCTGTCGTCTTACTATTGTGGGTATGTGGGACAACGCCCGATTGCCCGAATTCGCGGCCCGATGCCGCCGGCAGATCGCCGGAGAATTGCGCGATGACCTCTACACGCGCGTCCTTTACAGCACCGACGCCAGCCTCTACCAGCTCATGCCGCACGCCGTTCTCATCCCGCGCACGGCCGAGGATGTGGCGGCGGCGATCGCCCTGGCGAGCGAGTACGATCTGCCCGTGCTGGCTCGCGCGGCCGGGACGAGCCTCGCCGGGCAGGCGGTCAACGAGGCGCTGGTCATCGACTTCAGCCGCCACCTCGACGCGATTCTGGAGGTGAACCCCGATGAGCGCTGGGCGAGGGTGCAGCCGGGCGTGGTTCTCGACGCGCTGAACGCCGCTTTGCGCCCCCACGGGCTCCAGTTCGGCCCCGACCCGGCCAGCAGCGACCGCTCGACCATCGGCGGGGCGGTTGCCAACAACGCCACGGGCAGCCACTCGCAGCTTTACGGGATGGCGGCCGATCATGTGCGTGGTATGTCGGTCGTCCTGGCGGACGGCACTGCAGCCCAATTTCAGCGCGGAAAAGCCTGCGAGAATCTTCGTATAGCTGAATCGTTGACTGCATTACTGGCCACCCCCGGTAACCGCGACACGATCCGGCAGGGCACGCCCGGCTACTGGCGACGGTGCGGGGGGTATAACCTCGACCGCCTGCTCGACGGCGACGCGCAGCCGGACGGGCAGGCGCTGGCGCGGCTGGTCTGCGGCTCCGAGGGGACGCTGGCGGTGATGACCGACATCACGATCGACCTCGTGCCGCTGCCGGCGGACACCGGATTGGCGCTTCTCCACTTCGACGAACTGCACGCAGCCCTATCGGCCGTGCCCGCCGTCCTGGAGAGCGGCCCGTCGGCCGTCGAGTTGCTGGACCCGCTCAGCCTGACCCTGTGCCGCGGCGTGCCGGAGTATGCCCGCCTGCTGGCGTCGGTGGTGGACGGCCGGCCCCATGCGCTGCTGGTTGTCGAGTATCGGGGCGAAAGCAAACAGGCGGCACTGGCCGGCATCGAGCGGCTGGAGACATTGACCCGGCGCGCTGCGCTGGGCGTCACCGGCATCAGTCGGGCAGTGAGCCCCGAAGCTCAGTCCGCCGTCTGGCGCGTGCGCAAGGTGGGACTGGGCTTGCTGATGTCGATGCGCGGCGACATGAAGCCGGTGCCGTTTATCGAGGACGCGGCCGTACCCGTGGAACACCTGCCGGAGTATGTGCGCCGGATCGAGGAGTTCTGCCGTGAGCTGGGCACGCCGGTGACGTACTATGCCCACGCCGGGGCGGGTTGCCTCCACATCCGGCCGCTCATCAACCGCCGGCGCGCGGAAGAGGTCGCCCGGATGCCCAATATTTCCCGGTACGCGGCGGAACTGGTGAAGGGCTACGGTGGCGCGATATCGAGCGAGCACGGCGACGGCCGCTCGCGCAGCTGGCTCAATGAATCCTTCTATGGCTCGGAGCTATACGACCTGTTCCGGCAGGTGAAAGGCATCTTCGACCCGCGCAACCTGCTGAACCCGGGCATCATCGTCGACGCGGCGGCCATGACCGAGAGAATGCGCGCGCTGCCCGAACCGGCGCGGGAGCCGGCGCTCAACTTCGATGATTACAACGTCGATGACGCCGCGATTATTCGTATAGTTAGTGGCGCGCCTTCAATCCCCCTCCCAACCACGGGTGAAAAACCGATCGACGGCTTCGTCCGCGCGGTCGAGATGTGCAACGGGGCAGGTGTCTGCCGCAAGCGCGACACGGGAACGATGTGCCCCAGCTTCATGGTGACCCGCGACGAGACGCATAGCACGCGCGGCCGGGCCAACGCGCTGCGTGCCGCCATGTCGGGCGTATTGCCCGTCGCCGAGCTGACGTCTCCCCGGATGCACGAAGTCATGGACCTGTGCATCTCCTGCAAGGCGTGCAAGGCGGAATGTCCGTCGGCGGTGGACATGGCGCGGCTGAAGACGGAGTTCCTGGCCCGCTATTATGAAGCCCACGGCACGCCGCTCCGCGCCCGCTTCTTCGCCCACAGCGCGACCCTGAACCGGCTGGGCAGCGGCCGCATGGCGCTCCTGAGTCGCCCGCTGCTGCGTTCCCGGGCAGGCCGGTGGACGATGATGCGCTTGCTGGGCTTGACGCGGGAACGGCCGTTGCCGCTTCCCGCCCGGACTACCTTTGAAGATTGGTGGCGACGGCGCGAACGATCCGCGGCTGCCCGGCCCGACGGTGTTGATGCCGTCCTGCTGATCGACCCGTTCACCAATTACGTCTATCCTGAAGTG
>JAHDWL010000038.1:15170-29401 GCA_023384355.1 Anaerolineae bacterium | reverse complement strand
TGGGGGTGGGGCGATGGGCGCGATTGACGCCCCCCCCCCCCCCACCCCCAACAAAAAAGGAAGAAGGCAAACCTTTTTCCTTTCCACATCGGCCGCCCCCGGGGGGCCGGGCCGCTCGCGACCCGGCCCCCCGGCGGCCGTAAATCCCTCTCCCTGCCCCCCTACGGCCGATTCACCACAATCACCGTCCCGTTCGTCCCGCCGTCCACGTCGTGGTTGGCCGCGCTGCTGTAGGTCGTGCCGGACTTGGTGATGTTGGTCACGGTGAAGGTCACGCTGGCGACGTTGTTCCGCCGCAGCCCGCTCTTGTTCACGTTGCACACGCCGCTGGCGTTCGTCGTGCACGAGCTGTTGCCGCTCGACCCGTTGCTCCAGCTGCCCCGCACCCTGGCCCCGGAGACGGGCGCGTGGTTCTGGTCGTGGACGGTGATCGTCACCGTGGCTTTCCAGCGGCTGCTCGACGTGTTCACGCTGCTGCCGTCCAGATCGCCGACGTGCATGCCGGGGGCGGCCGGCGTGTTCGTCGGCGTCGGGGTGATGGTCGGCGTCGCGGTGATGGTCGGCGTCGGGGTGATGGTCGGCGTCGCGGTGGTGGTCGGCGTGGGGCCGGCGGTGGCGTTGCCGTCGATCACCAGCGCGAAGGGCTGCGGGCCGTTGGGCACATTGGCCCCATCCACCGAGATGCTCCACGTCCCGGCCGCGGCCGACTGGACATAGACGTTCTCGACGTTGTTGACCGTGTCGGCGCTGCCGCCGGTGGTCGACCAGCCGCCGCTGAAGACGTTGCCGCGATAGACCGCCCCGCCCGGCGCGGTGACGACCAGGTTGAGGTTATTCACCAGGTTGAGCGCCGCCGCCTCGGTCGAGGGGTAGTCGCTCCACACCAGCGTCACCTTGAACGGCTGGCCGGCCGTGCCGACGTCGAAGTTATAGACGGCGTTGCCCCCCGTGCCGATGCCGGTCGTGTTGTCGACGTACTGGGCGCTGCCGTCGGTGGCGTTGGCCGCGTTCAGCCGGCCCCAGCCCTCGTGGACGTTGGGGATCGGGTAGTCGTTGTCGTTGGCCCCGTCGTTGTTCTCGTCGGCCATGTCGACGGCCGAGTTGATCAGCGTCGCCTTGACCAGCGCCGCGCTGGCGTTGTGGCTGTATTCCTTCTGGTAGAAATCGCGCACGACGGTGGCCGCGCCGGCGGCGATGGGGTTCGACATCGACGTGCCGCCCATCCATTTATAGTCGGCGTTCAGCGGCATGCCCCAGCCGTCCCACTGATAGGCGCTGTTTTGCGGGTTGGTCGAGCCGCCGTACCCCTGCCGGTAGAGGTTGGAGTAGCCGGAGAGGATCCACGAGCCGGGGGCCACGACGTCGGGCTTGATGCGGCCGTCGTCCGTCGGGCCGCGGCTGGAGAAGCTGGCCATCTGCTCCTTGTTGCCGGCCGTCGGGTCGGTGCTCAGCGGGGCGGTGTTGAAGCCCCACCGCGTGCCCGTGCCCAGCAGGTTCTGGCCGCTCATCGAGGTGCAGGTTTGCCCGGTCTGATAGGCGTCGGTCGAGGTGTAGCCCAGGCCCGTGTCGCACGGGAAGCCGTTGGCCCGCTCGTTCTCGCTGGCCCCCACGGTGATGACGTTCTTGGCCGTGGCCGGCGCGCCGATGGAGTCGTTGTCGACCACGCCGTTGTTGTTGGCGTCGGCGCCCGAGTTGCCGGCCGAGAAGGTGATGGTCATGTCGCGGTTGGTCCAGATGAAGCTGTCGGTGTTGGCGCTGTTCAGCGTGTAGTCGCCGGCCACGGCCGACCCCCACGAGTTGGAATGGACGCGCGCGCCGTCGTTATAGGCCTGCTGATAGAGGTTGCGCAGGTCAGACGGCAACCCGGTCAGGAAATAGCCGTTGGCGGGATAGCCGCCGAAAATCTGGCAATAGACGGTGATGGTCGCCCAGTTTTCGGTGGCCTGGAAGACCAGACCGGCGGCCGGCGCGCCGCCCTTGCCCTCGCCGCCCGGCCCGCCGTCGCTCAGCACGGAGGCGGCGGTGTGGGTGCCGTGGCCGCTGTCCACGTCGATCGCGCCGTCGTTGACGAGCGTCTGGAAGCAGCCGCCGGCCGAGCCGGGCCAGTTGTAGATGTTGACCACGCGCGCGGCGGGGATGTCGGGGTGGGCGGTGGCCGCCGTGCCCCCGCCGATGCCGGTGTCGGCCACGGCGGCGATCTGCGTGGAGCCGTCATAGCCGTTGGCGTTGGCCGTGGATGTGCCCACAATGACGCCCGCGCCGTATTCGTTGTGCTTCTCCGGCATGACGAACTGCTCGATCCAGGCCACGTCGAGCACGTTGGCGATGGCCTCGACCTGGGACGCGGAGGCCCCCACCAGCAGGATGTCCTGGCTGCGTTCGAGCACGGTCGCGCCGGTGGCGGCGATGGCCGCGCGCGCCTGGGCGGCGTCGGCCCCGCGCTCAATGCGCACCCGGATCAGGCTCATGCCCCGGCCGGCGAGCGTGGGGCTGATCTTGAACGCCGGCTGGAAGATACCCACCCAGTTGACCGTGGCCAGATCGCCCACGCGGGCGGCCTGGGCCGGGTCCATGCGCACCTTGAAGGCGTTGTCGGGGATATATTCCAGGATTTCGCCGCCCAGCTTGGTCACCTGATTTTTCCAGGCGGTTTCCACCGGGCCGATGAACTGGACAATGTAATAGCCGCGGGTTCCCGGGGCGTATCCGTCGACAGTCAGGCCGGGCGCGAAGGCCGGCGGCTGGTCGGCGGTCGGGAAGAATGTGGCCGCCTGCAGGCGGATGGGAGCGGGATCTGATTGAGCGGCCCGGGTGGTCGCTCCCCAACTGAACAGGGAAATGGCTGCGATGATGAGCAGTCCGACGGTCAAGACGATGGATCTGAGGCGCATTGAAACCCTCCGGTTGGTAAGACGAGCTATGCGGTTGGCAAGAGCGTGTCGGTCGTCCGCGAGGACGCCGCCACATATTGACAGCGGCTACTATTATAACAAAACGGTTGTGGATGTAAATGGGATTGTTGGGGGGACGGTGTTTTTTCAGTAGCCGGCCCAGTGGTTGAAGGTGTAGAGGTCAGGCAGCGGCGAAACCCCTGTGCCGTAGCAAATGGCCTCCCTTCGCCGCTGCCTGACCCTCCGCGGCTGTTGACCCGGCCTGAACACACGGGCCACGCCCCAGGAGGGTCAGGCAACCGGGAGGCGAGGCCCTGGTTATCAGCCGACACCTCTCCCGGTTGCCTGACCTCTACACCTCACGGCCGTGTTGTATTATCAGAGCCGACTACTGCAAGACCATGTTGGGGGCAGGGTTTTTCAGTAGCCGGCCCAGTGGTTGAAGGTGTAGAGGTCAGGCAGCGGCGAAACCCCTGTGCCGTAGCAAATGGCCTCCCTTCGCCGCTGCCTGACCCTCCGCGGCTGTTGACCCGGCCTGAACACACGGGCCACGCCCCAGGAGGGTCAGGCAACCGGGAGGCGAGGCCCTGGTTATCAGCCGACACCTCTCCCGGTTGCCTGACCTCTACGCCTCACGGCCGCGTTGTATTATCAGAGCCGACTACTGAAAGACCCTTGAGGGATCTGTGAAGAGAAACCTGACAGGTTATTCGAAACCTGTCAGGTATGGAGCGTTACAGGAGCAACACGACGATCGCGGCGACGATCAGGCTAAATGCCGCCACGCCGGCCGTCCCTTTCAGGAATGCGTGGAAGTGAAAGCTGTAGTCGCCATAGGCGGCCATGCCCTCCGTGCCCGGGATCATGGCGAAACCCGGCCGCAGCGTGACCAGGATCAACCAGTCGATGATCAGCAGGTCGACCAGGTTGAAGGTCATGAAGATGATGAACGTGGACAGGGCCACGTCCGCGAAAGAGGGCCGGCCCATGGCCAACTCCCACAGGCCGCGCAAGGCAGCCACCAGCACGGCCGACAATATCGCCAACATCACGACGGTGGCCACGCGCTTGGCCCGCCGGTCGGCGTCGCTCATCGGCGGGGCGGCCGCCCGCACCTCGGGCGGCGCGTCGCCGACCCAGATCATCGGCCGGCCGTAGAGGGTTACCAGGATGAGCGTGGTCATGGCGACGCTGAGGACGGCGCCATAGAACAGGCTGTGTTGCAGGAGGAGATCGAGAGGGATCATCATATTATCCTAATTTATAATTTAGATATATCTAATATTCTATCGATTTTACGTCGCCTGTCAAGAGGGGGAGCATTCCCGCGGGCGCGGCTGGCGATTGGCATGAACCCAGGATGGGAACCGGCCGGCGATGTATCTGCGTCCATTAGGGTGACATTTTCGCTTTTCTTTTAGCTGGTGTCAGATTCCCTGAACAATAACAAGAGGCAATGCGTGAACTTGACTTTGAGAGCCACTTTATTTTATAGTAACGTGTGACAGGAGGTTCTGTGATGCGCCAAAACAATTCGTTTCGATTTGTCCTGGTTTTAACCATCTTCGTTCTTGTCGCAGTCGCAGTTTCGCGAGGTAGCGCACAAGCTCAAAATCATTCTCTTGAGCGTCTCAGGCAAGACTCATCTGAACCTTTGGTCGAAACCTATTCATACGATTCCCCATACCCTACTTTTGTTCGTGGATTGGTTCCAATAAGCAGTATGAAAGCTGGAGCAACCGACGCAGCAGAAGTAGCAATTTCTTTCCTTTCCATTTATGGCGGCGCTTTCGGTATTCTAGACGCACATTTGGAGTTGATTACAACAGAAACTTACACCGACGATCTAGGTATGCGGCATGTCACCTTTCAACAGGTTATTGATGATATTCCAGTTTATAACGCCCTGGTCGGAGTACACATTGACCGGGATGAAAAGACCGTCGTGGCGGCAAGCAACAGTTTTGTGCCAAACCTGTCTGCCCCAATCACTACTCCGCAAGTGTCGGCCGTGCAGGCACTGGGCAATGCCCTTTTGGCCATGCCGAACGGTGTGGCCAACCAGGAACCTGAACTGACAATATACCCGTATGATCCATCCGGAAACGATTCGTCAGTTGGGAAATTGGCATGGTTAATAGAGCTTAGTGACGATTCAATTCCCTCGCGCAATCTATATGTTATAGACGCAATAACAGGACAAATAATCGAAGTTCTTAATTTACTAACCAATTCAGTTGATGTGGCATTGCCTTCTCAAAGCAACACTGATTCAGATGATGGTCGATGGCTCCTGCCAAATCAGCCATTAAGTGGAGATATTGATCCGGGAAATGATATCGATACCTATTTCTTTTCTGGACAGGCGAACCAACTGATTACGCTGAACATGCGGGAGAATAGTTTTACAACGTTGATCGATCCCTATATGTCGCTCTACGGTCCGAATGGAACAAAATTAATTGAGGATAATGACAGCGGCCACGGTGATAATTCCACGATTAGGCGATATGTCCTCCCGGCTAATGGCACTTACCGTTTAGAAACTAAATCTTATAATGGCCGGCCAGGCCTATATTCCATTGTTTTCATTAGCTGTGGATCGGGCGGCCTCTATGCTGAATATTTCAACGGCCGCTCACCTCAGGGAGAACCGGTTTTTGACCGGTGTGAGCCTTCTCCGATTTCCTATGATTGGGGCGCAGGTGGACCGGGAAACGGAGTGGGTGGGGATAACTTCTCAGTTCGCTGGTCTGGTGCCTTATGGTTCGAAGCTGATACCTATAGATTTTTAGCCCGCGTCGATGATGGAGTGCGCTTATGGGTAGATGGTGAACAAGCTATCGATGCTTGGCGCGATCAGCCGCCAACAAATTATTCCGCAGAAAAGATACTAACGGCCGGCTTGCATCAAATTGAAATTGAATATTATGAAGCAGGTGGTGGTGCCGTCGCCCACGTGCGCTGGCACGGTATTAATAGCGACAGCGATGATAATCGTGTCCTCGCCCCAAACGAAATTCTGGCGGGTAATATTTTCCCGGCAAACGATATTGATTCCTACTTGCTGGACGGTAAAAGTGGCGAGATGATCACTCTCTCAATGAGTGAGAATGCCTTTACCTCATCGCTTAACCCTTACTTGACTCTCTATGACCCGGCAGGAAACAAGATCGCAGAGGATAATGATAGTGGCCCAGGTGATGGAGCTTCCATTGTAAGATTCGAGTTACCGCAGGATGGACGTTATCGGATTGAGGCCCGGGATAGCAATCTCTCCAGTGAGGGTTTGTATTCTATAAGTTATCGAGTTATTGGGCGTTATCGCGAGACTTATAACGCTGATCACACCAAAACCATTCCGGGAAGGATGGTTCGGCGAGAAGGTCAAGGCGCTGTAAATGATCGGGACGTTGATCAAGCACATGATTTCGCCGGTACCACTTACGACTATTTTAAAAACACCCACGGGCGAACCAGTTACGATAATTTGGGTGCGCCTCTCTTGTCTACCGCTCACTATGACCAAAACTATAACAATGCTTTCTGGAACGGAACGCAAATGGTCTATGGCGACGGGTTCGCCGTGCTTGACGTCGTGGCGCATGAGTTGACCCACGCCCTAACCGAGAATACCGCCAATCTGGAATATATATGGCAATCAGGAGCTATGAATGAAAGTTTCTCAGATATCTTTGGAGCCATGATCGACCGGGGAGACTGGGTGCTTGGGGAGGACCTTCCGCCTGACGCGTTGGGGGGACGCGATGGAATTCGCGATTTGGCCAATCCGGGGCGGTTTGGTCAACCTGCCCACACTCAAGATTGGGTATACACGTGCACGGACGAACAGGGGGTCCACACCAATAGCGGCATCTTCAATAAGGCCTACTATAACATCGCAACCGCATTGGGAAAAAGCAAGGCCGAGTTGATATTTTATCGTGCCCTGAGCGTTTATCTCAAGCCGAAATCATCTCTGGAAGATGGGCGCGCAGCAGCTATTCAGTCGGCCGTCGATCTCTATGGTGCCCAGAGCAGTGAGAAATCGGCAGTGGAGAAGGGATTTAACGACGTTGGGCTAGATGGCAAGTGGAACCCCCAGAGCAATGATTGTGGCGGTTGCGCGGCTACTACGGCAGCGAACTACACAGGCGTCTTTACCCAAGCAGTTGATACTCTTCGCACGGTTACCACGCTATATCGGGTTCGAGATGAACTGCTGGCCCAAACGCCGGAAGGAAGGCGTTTGACCGATCTTTACAGTGAACATTCTCCTCAGATCAACAGATTGTTGCTTCATGATGCCGGGCTTCGCTCGCGTGGCGCAACGTTGCTCCGGCTGACTCAACCTGAGCTGGCCCGATTGGCGGACGGAGAGGAAACTGGTCTCATTACCGAAAACCTAGTTAGCGAGGTGCAGTTATTCTTGCACGAGTTGGCATCCGTGGCGGAAAAGAATGAAGTCTATGAACTATCCTCCACCATTAATCGAGAGATGAAACGGATCAACTGGGCGCTTTTGGTGGGCATGTCCTATGAAGATGCTTGGGCTTATTTGAATCAACCAATACAAACATTTATGCCAGTTGCGGCCAAATAAAGCAGGAGGGAAATTGCCATGAGGCAGTTGATTTGTGCATTTCTGCTGCCGCGCAGGCAGATATTTTTGCGATATTTGGTTCTTTGGGGCTTCGTTTTTTGGTATGCTCTATTATCGGGGCGAGTCAGGGCTGTCAATATTCCGATTACGGCTGGATCGCCGCAATGGCTGGGTGGGTTTCGAGGGGGGAATGACGAGCGCAAGGATGTTGATAGCTTTCCGGCTGTTGCTTATGATCCAACGACCGAGCGATATTTGGTAGTCTGGTCGTCTCCACGCAATGCGGGATCGCAGAATGATGGATTGGATGTTTACGGCATCTTTCTGGATAAGTTTGGCCGCCGTATTGGTTCCGAGTTTCGGATCTCCGACCGTAACTATGTAGCCCGTAACGGCCCTCCTGCGCTGGTTGCCTCTCCGGGCGGGGAATTTGCCGTAGCCTGGACCATTCGTGGCCGTCCGTGTCGGGTTGCTGTTGAACTGGTGGTGTCGCCCACCAACAAGCCTGACAAGATTCTAGTCACAAATACCGCCGATTCCCATTCGCCATCGTTGGTTTATAATCCGCGAAACAAAAACTTCATGATCGCTTACGTAAGCGGTGAGGATTACAAGCCGCCGAAAATATTTGGTAGTGATACGGCCGATTGTGGAAATAGGTCTGATTCAACCAGTCAAATAAGATTAGCCCGCTTCACATTCATTAACGACCTCCCCACCTTGAATGCCGATGTTCAATTGACCGGAAATCACGGAGCATTTCGGCCCCGTGCTGCGCTAGACAATAATCTAGAGCAACTTCTTGTCGTATGGGAAGATCGTCGTGATGACTTGAACCAGCCCGATCGGTTCGATGTTTATGGGCAAAGGCTGTCTACCAACCTTTCCCTTAACGGCAATAACTTTTCCTTATCAGAGGGCACCAATTATTTTGGTGAAGATGATTCAGCCAATTGGACGCCGCGGCCGGCTGTCAGCCGCGGCCATCAAGGTTTTATGGTGGCATGGTTTGAGCACAGACCAGACGGAGAATATCATGATTGGGCAATCCTAGCCTCAAGGGTTCCAGATAACGGCCTTCTCGCGTCACCCAAAATTGTGGCTCGAACGTCCTATGTTGAAACGCATGTAGGACGTGAGCCTACTGGAACAGTAGATATTGCCTACAATCGTGCGGCAGGTGAATACCTTGTTGCATTTGCGATGTATACGGAGTCGGTTTGGGGATATCTATCCTCAATATTTGTACAACGACTGGATGAGACAGGGCAATTGTTGGCCTTTGATGGGACAGATCAACAAGACCCGGGCGTCGGCCGGGCCGTAGATTACTCACTCGACGACCAAATTTTTGTCTCTCTGGCCACAAATACATCCTTTGGACTCAACCTGTCCAATCATATGGTGGTCTACACCAAGCGCTATACGGATGGTCATGCCCGGGATTATGACTTATACGGCACACGCCTCGTATTTCCAGTGTCTGACGACATGGTGATGGTCCCTTTGACTATAAGGGGAAGATGATCTAGCCTGAGTTCGAAAGCAGGAACTGAAAAATCAAAGGACATGGGATCACGACGGAATGATAACATGTTCCCGTTGCCAACGATGTGATAGCCAAGTCATTGCCGGATTGACCCGGTGAACTCCGGCCTGACGTACCTCAACCGCAAGACGGGCGAGGGCGATTTGCCCAACTGCCCCGGCTGCGGTCAGCCGCTCACGTCGGAAAGCGGGCACGCTGGCAAGTTCGTCCGGCCGGAGTTCGGCTTCGTGGCCCAGCGGATGGACAAGTCCTCCCTCCCCGGCGAGACCCACCCGCACCCCGAGCCGGTGCGGGCGGCACATGCGACGAGCTGCAAGTTATCGCCATTGCCGATCAGAGCGGTTCCATGGCCGGCTACACAGACTCGTCCGGCAGATATTTCCCGCCGACTGACCCCTACGGCATGTGCGCCCCGCCCGGAAAGATCAAATTAAACTATGCGAATCGCCCTGCTGATCAGTATTCAGTAGATCAGTATTCAGTATTCAGTCCCGCACTGACCTACTGACCTACTGAATACTGACCCACTGACCCACTGACCCACTGCCCCACTGCCCCACTGCCCCACTGCCCTACTCCCTCACCACCCGCCGCCGCACCACCGCCACTTCCGTCTCCGGCCGCAGCCCGCCGTCGTAGAGCGCGATCATGTGCTCGATGAACCAGCGCGCCGTCTCGGCCTGGCTCAGCCCCGTCTCGCGGGCGATCTCCTTCAGCCGGGCGATGCTCTCCGGCGACAGGTAGGCGGTGTAGCGCTTGTAGTGGCCGGCCATCGACTTGCCGCCCACGGCCCGCGCGGCCGCCTGGTGGCTGACCGCCTCCAGCCCGGTGTTGAAGGCCCGCCCGCGCTTTTTCGGCGGCGGCTTGGCCGCCTGCTGTTCGATCTGGTTGAGAAAATCGAGGCTGTCGTCACTCATAATTCACTCCGCTTCCGTCGCCCCAGGCCCCTAAAACGGCAGCCCCTCGCCGGTGATCGACTGGTACCACTCGTTCAGGAACTTCATCGCCTTGTCGAACTGCGTGGCCGGCAGCATCTTGTAGCCGGTGATGCCGAACTTGCGGTACAGCTCGCCGTAGATGGCGCCGAACTCATTGCGGCCGCTCTGCTTGCCCAGCGCCAGGGCCACCGCCTTCACCGCCTGGCTGATCTGGCTGGCCTGCTCTTCGGTCACCGTCTTGCCCGGGGCCACCTTTTGCTCCAGCGCGGTCATGCGGCGGTTCAGATCGCCGACGACGATGGCCGCCTGGTCGAGACGGCTCTCGCTGGTCGTCAGGCGGCGCTCGAACTCGATCTGCTCCTCGGCCATCCGCACGATAGCCAGGCCCATCTCGCGCACCTGCAGCAGCGTGGCCGAGGTCGAGGACGCCTCATTCGCCGGTTCCCGGACGAACGCCCGGGCCAGGATTCGATAGCACTCTTTTTGATAGCGGATGAGCCGCTCGCGGATTTCCGGCTTCACGCGCTCGGCGCTGATGCCGAACAGCCAACCGTTCAGGTAGTCCAGCGGCAGGCACAGCAGCTCGCGGGTGATCTGCCGGTCTCCTTCCGTACGTGTAACACGTACAGTTGCTGATTCCTCAGAGAGGACGGCATCCCGATTGATCCGCTCTCGCTGGCCGCTCCAGCTGATCCCCAGTTGCTCCACAAGCGGCCGAATCGGGACGAAGACGGCTCCATTCTCCATGCGGACGGCCGTTATTTCATCCTCGTAGAAGAGGATCACCTTTTGCTCGATCGGAACCAACGCGCTGTCGTCGCTCATCACAAATCACCTTTCACAATGTTTGGCCTGCCGTTTGACCTGACGGGTCGCCACTGACCCGCTGAATACCGTCATCAGACGGCGCTCGAACAGCGGCTGAATCATGCGCCCAATCGCCCACCGCTATGTGTTTGTATAACCCAAACACATTTCACCACTGTCCACCACATCGGCCGGAAGATCAAACAAAACTATGCGAAGCACTCCCGTCACTGAGCACTGCCCACTGACCTGCTGAACACTGAACACTGACCTACTGAACACTGACCCGCTCCACCAGCCGCGCATAAGCCGCCGTGGCCGGGCTGTCGGCCGCCGGCTCATACTCAAACAGCGTCTGCCCGCCGGCGGCCTGGGCCTGCTGCACGACGACACTCTGCACGATGGGAATGGCCACGCGGCTGCGGCCGTACTTCTCGACAAGGTCCTGGTAGACCTGCCGGGCCAACACCTGCCGCGGCTCGAAGAACGTCGGCAGGATAAGGCTGACGGAGATGGGCAGGCCGTCGCGCTGCAGGTCGTTGATGAGCGCGGTGTGCTGGGCCGCGCCGGCGGCGTCGAGCATGGCCGTGCGCACGGGCACGACGGCCCGGTCGGCGAAGCGGTAAACGGCCGTGGTCAGGCTGCCGAGCGACGGCGGGCAGTCGATGACGATCCAGGCGAAGGCATCGCGCAGCGGGCCGAGGCGCTCGACGAGGATGTCGTCCATCCCCCCGCCCTCCGTCTTGCCGCGGCGATAACTTTGGAAGTCACGGATGAGCAGCTCCTCGGTCACGTCGACCAGGCGCTCGGTGGCCGGGATGAGGAACAGGCCCGGCCGCCCGGTGCCGCCGCGCTCGCGGGGCGTGTCGGGGATGACGACGTCGCGCGGCGTGGCCCGCCCGGCCAGCAGGTCGCTGATGCAGCGGCCGCCGGGGTCGATGCCCAGCGCGGCGGCGCAATTGCCCTGCGGGTCCATGTCGAGCAGCAGCACGCGGCCGGGCGTCCGGGGTTGGGCGGGAGCCTGCCCGGCGTCGGTCGGGCCGGCGGCCGGAGCGCGGCCGTTGCCGTTCAGCTTCAGGGCCAGCCCGTGGGCCAGATTAACGGCGGTAGTGGTCTTGCCCACCCCGCCCTTTTGGTTGACGATGGCGAAAATCATGATTAATTACGAGTTACGAATGACGAATTACGAATGAAGAGCGGCCGCGTCGGTCCGCCGATTACTGATCTGCTGTCTTACTGACCACTGTCCCACGACCACTGTTTTACTGAATACTGCCTGCTGTCCCACTGAACACCGTCCCGCTGATCCCCCTACCCTGCCACACCGGATGACCCGGCGGTGCGTAGAGCGGATTCTGCGCGAATTTACATGTAATTACATGTAAGGTACATGTAATGTGTATGTATGGTACAGGTGAATACGTGTGATGTCAAGAGGGATGGGCGGAACGGCGGGCTTTTTCAATGATCGACATTTGCTCAAAGACCTGACAGGTGGGCGGCGGGGAACCGCGGTATCATCCGGGGCATTGTCCGTCCACCTGTCCGGTATGCGACGCCCTCATCGGCAACTGGAAAATCCCGGGTGGAGCGGCGGCAAAAGGGGCTTCGTTCATCGCCTTTTCGCGCAAACCGACTATACTCGCGCCGTCGTTTCTCAATCCGGTTGCCCCGCGGGGCAACGCACTTTCATAAAGGAGGCAGGGGATGAGACCTTCCATTTTCGACGTGGGGATCGGCCGCCTGATCGTGCTGATCGGTTTGCTCTTCGGCGCGGCGCGGGCCGGGCAGGCCCAACCCGACCCGGGGGCGACGGCCGCCGGGCCGGCCCTGTCGGGCGTGCTGACGATCCTCTGGGGCGACGCCCTCGATGGAACGTCGTCGGTGGCCTTTTTCCTGAACACGGCCGACGGCCGGCGGCATGAGCTGCGCGTCGCGCCCGCCGCCGCGGCCGATCTGCGGCGGCTGAACGGCCGCCCGGTCATCGTCTATACCGCCGGCGACGGGGTGCGCGGGGCAGCGCCGGCCGGGCCGCTGAACGTAGTCCACGTTGCTCCGGCCGGCCGCGCGGCCGCCGACGACCCGTTGGCCGGCAATCTGCCCTACCTCTCCCTGCTGTGTGCCTTCCCCGACGGCGACGGGGCGTTCCGCCCGCTTGCCTTCCACCGCGAGATGTACGGCGACGCCGCGCCCCAACTGGGCCACTACTGGGACGACCTCTCCTACGGCGCGGTCTCCATGGCCGGCAGCGACGCTGCCGGGCCGTTCCCCATGCCCCATCCCTACGCCGCCTACGGCATCCCCGAGGCGGAGGACCTCGATCGACTGGCCCGCGACTGCATCGCCGCCGCCGATCCGACGGTCGATTTCTCCGCCTTCCACGGCGTGAACCTGATGTTCGATGTGACGGGCGCGGTCTGGGGCCGGGCCTGGGGCGGGGGATGGTATGGGATGGTAGACGGGAGCGAGCGGGCCGTCCCCACCTCGTGGCTGCCCACGTGGGCCTGGCAGGACATCAGCGTGGTGGAGCACGAGATGGGCCACACCTTCGGGCTGCCCCACTCGTCCGGCCCCTATGGCTATACCTACGACAACCCCTACGACGTGATGAGCGCCGACCGCTACCCGTGCTACGCCCACAACCAGTACGACGACGCCTACGGCTGCGTGGGCCAGCAGACTATCGGCCGTCACAAGCAGATGCTCGGCTGGCTGAGCGGCGACGACATCCACACCGCCGGGGCGGGCGACGAGACGGTCGAGCTTGACGTGATGGCGGGCGACGACAGCGGCCGGCCGCGGCTGCTCGTGGTTCCCGTGGTCGGCAACCCCGACCTGTTCTACACCGTCGAGGCGCGGGCGACGGCCGGCTATGACGGCGGCGTACCCGGCGCGGGGGTGGTCATCCATCGAGTCGACCGCTTCATGGAAGCTATTCTGATGGACGGCGACGGCAACGGCGACACGACCGACGACGGCGTCTACTGGGAAGTGGGCGAGGCGTTCGCCGTCCCTGACGACGGCATCACCATCACCGTGAGCGCGGCGACGGCCGCCGGTTATGTCGTCGATGTCCACGCGGCTTCGCCGCCGCCGTTCACTGCCTGCGCGGCGCAGGAATGGCTGGCGATGGATGAATGCGAGGCATTGGTCGCGCTGTATGAGCAGACCAACGGCCCCGAATGGAGCAACCATTCCGGCTGGCTGGCCTTGAGGAACCCCTGCAGGTGGTATGGCGTGGAGTGCGCGCGCCGGTCGCAGCCGGACGGGCCGGCCTATGAGGTGACCGGGCTGTGGCTGGGCGGCAACGGCCTGGAAGGGCCACTCCCGGCCGAGCTGGGCGACCTGGCGGCGCTGCGCACCCTCAATCTGTATGATAATCGCCTCACCGGCCCGTTGCCGGCCGCACTGGGGCAACTGGGGCAGTTGGAAGAGCTGTGGCT
>JAHDWL010000038.1:2804-15070 GCA_023384355.1 Anaerolineae bacterium | reverse complement strand
GGCTGGGCGGCAACGGCCTGGAAGGGCCACTACCGGCCGAGCTGGGCGACCTGGCTGCGCTGCGCGTTCTCAAACTGGCTGGAAACCGCTTCTCCGGCCCGCTGCCCGCCGCACTGGGCGATCTGGCCGCGCTGGAGGACCTGTCCGTCCAGGACAACCAGTTCACCGGGCTGCTGCCCGCCGCGTTGGGCGATCTGGGGGCGCTGCGATACCTGAACGTGGGCAACAATCCGCTCTCCGGCGGCATCCCCCACGCCTACATGAACCTGTCGCAACTGGGAGACTTCCTCCTGTATGGGACGGCGCTTTGCCGGCCGCCCGACGCCGCGTTCGCGGCGTGGTTCGAGACGCTGTTCTCGTCCTATGAAATTGCGTCTTGCGCCACGTCGCTGGCCGGCAGCGACATCGACGGCGCGCCGGGCAGCGTTTTCGCCCTGCGTGGGGTCGTCTTCCCGCCCCACGCGCCGGCCACGGTCGCCGTCAACGGCCGGGAGGTCGGCCAGGCCATGACCGACGACTATGGCGAGATCGCCTTTCTGCTGGATACGACCGGGGCGGAGGAGGGGCGCTATGACGTGACGGTGGAGGCCGGGGCGCGCGCGGCGTTCACCATTCGTCTCTCCGAGGGCCGGCCGCCGCGCGCGGCCGAGGGCGAGGGGGAGACGTTCGCCATCCCGCCCGGGACGGCGGCACTGATGGAGTTGTTCGCGCCGGTGGTGGCGGTGGGGCCGTAGGGCGGTTCGTAGTCAGCGACTTCAGTCGCGTTCTTCAGAGACGGCGCTCAAGGAACTGCGGACGCCCATCGAATCTCTGGCCGACGATGCGTTGTTGGCCGAGACGCGGCTGAAATTGGCGCCGGAGCGCGGCGGCCGCACGCCGGGGGCAGGCCGCCGGGCGGCCGCGCGCCGGGGGACGGGCGGCGTTGGGGCCGGGTTGTCTGAGCCGGTTGGGATTGGTGGCAGAGGGCAATGCCGCGAGACAGGCCGCCGGGCGGCCGAAGAACGGAGGCGGGGCCGTGTTCATCTGTTGGGCGGGGGATGGGGCAGGGCGAGAGCCGACGACAGTGGCTTCGCATAGCCTAAACTTTTATGCCGGAGTATTGACCCTACCAGCCGTGGCGACGGGGGGAGTCCCGCGAGCCGGCGCCGGGCGGCCGGCTGCGGAGCGGCCGACTGCCGGGCTGGTTGTGCCGTCGCGCAGAGGGCGACGCGGCGGCGATCCAGACCGTCTGCATGACAGCGCGGGTTTCGCCGATGCCTCCCCCACGCGCGGCCGCACACCCGGGGGCAGGCCGCCGGGCGGCCGCGCGCCGGGGGACGGGCGGCGTTGGTGCCGGGTTGTCTGAGCCGGTTGGGATTGGTGGCAGAGGGCAATGCCGCGAGACAGGCCGCCGGGCGGCCGAAGAACGGAGGCGGGGCCGTGTTCATCTGTTGGGCGGGGGATGGGGCAGGGCGAGAGCCGACGACAGTGGTTTCGCATAGCCTAAGCCTTTATGCCGGAGTATTGACTCCCTTCCAGCCGTGGCGGCAGGGGGCCGGCCTGCGCAAACGACGCGGCTCGCGCTTGCCTCGCGGCCGGCGGCCGCGCCTCCGAAGAAACGCGGCCGCCGGCCTCGATTGGCTGTCTGAACCCTACTGCATCTCAAATCCGCCGATATTCAGGTTGAACCCGTTGAGCGAGCCACGCCAGTACATCGTGACAGTGTAGGTTCCGCCACCTGACGGGTGCAGCTTGATGACGTCCTTGTCGTTGCCGCCCACGCCGCCGATGTTGAAGCTGCCGAGGATGGTGGCGTAGACGTCGCCGGTAGCCTCGTCGACGTGTGCCCCGGAGAGATCCTCGGCCTTCATGCCGGGAACGGCCGTGCCGTCGAGGTAGATTCCCCACGAGGCCACGGTGGTGGCCTCGCCGAACGTGCCCGTGAAGCTGACCAGGTCTTCATCCTGGGCCTTGAACGTGCCGCCGCTGGGGTTGAGCACAGACAGCGAGCCGGCGGTGCTGATGAGCAGGCGGCCGTCAGCCAATGCATCGAGCGCGTCGATCTTCTCGGCGCTGGTGGACAGGCCGACATCGGAGCCGTCGAAGTACCAGGAGAAGGTGCCGGCGGTGTTGGTGCCGGTGGCTGTCGGATGGAAGCGGACGACATCCCAGGGCGTAAAGGTGCCGGCTGGTGTGCTCTGGTTGGCCTTGAAGACCAGCAGGATGTCGCCGCCGGGCAGGAAGGCAAAGGCCTGGATGGGTTTGGTCACGCCGACGTTGGAGCCTTTGAAGTACATGGCCCATGTGCCGGTCGTGCCGTCGCGGGAGAGGATGTCCTGGGGGGTGACCGTGATGCCGCCGACCGTGCCGCTTTTGGTGGGCGTGACGTAGAGCAAGGGCGAGGCCGGCGGCGACGCCGTCGTGAACGACCAGACCGGGCCGGGCGTGCCGCCGGGATGGGCCGCGTCCTTGGCGACGATCTGCCAGTAGTAGGTGGTGGCGTTGGCCAGATTGCCCGGCGGGTCATAACTCGTCGTGCCCTGGCCGGCGACGACCTGTGGCGGCGGGTTGGCCGTGCCGAAGCGAACTTCGTAGGTCAACGGGTCGTTCTCCGGGTCGCTGCCGGTCCACGACAGGCCGGTCGTCACGGCCACGCCGGTCGCGCCGTCGGCCGGGTTGGGGTTGGCGGGCGCGTTGGGCGGGTTGTTGACCGGCGCGACCGTTGTGAATGACCACACCGGGCCGGGCGTGCCGCCGGGATGGGTCGCGTCCTTGGCGACGATCTGCCAGTAGTAGGTGGTGGCGTTGGCCAGATTGCCCGGCGGGTCATAACTCGTCGTGCCCTGGCCGGCGACGACCTGTGGCGGCGGGTTGGCCGTGCCGAAGCGAACTTCGTAGGTCAACGGGTCGTTCTCCGGGTCGCTGCCGGTCCACGACAGGCCGGTCGTCACGGCCACGCCGGTCGCGCCGTCGGCCGGGTTGGGGTTGGCGGGCGCGTTGGGCGGGTTGTTGACCGGGGAATAAGTTGTGAACGACCAGACCGGGCCGTCGGTGGTGCGGTTGGTGTTGTCGGTGGCGACGATCTTCCAGTAATAGGTCGTGCCCTGGGCCAGGTCGCCCGGCGGATCGTAGCTCGTCGCCGACTGGGTGATCTTCAGCGTCGTCGGCGGGTTGAAGGTGTCCATATAGACCTTGTAGGTCACAGTGTTGCCCGGGTTGGGGTCGCCGCCGGTCCAGGCCAGGTTGGTCGTCACGGCCACGCCGGTGGCATTATTGGCCGGGTCGGGGTTGCTGGGCGCGTTGGGCGGCAGCGGGCCGGGATCGGCCACATCCAGGTCGAGCCAGCGGTCGTTGTCGAATTCGTCCGGCTCATCGAGGACCTGGCCGCTGTCGGCGCGGGCGAAGAGACGCGCCGGGCCAACGGCGCCGGGCGTCCAGTTGTAGGTCAGGATGATGGAGGTGTTGGCCCCCAGCGGCCCGCAGGCCTGGCTACCGATGAGCGTGCCGCCGTCGTCGGGGTTGCCCAGGTAGAGCGAACAGGTGGCCGCCGCGCTGGGCGTCTGGCCGTTGTTCTGGAAGGTGACGTCGACGGTGAGCGCCTGCCCGGCAATCGGGGCGAAGGTGGCCGGCGTGATGGCCGCCGGCAGCAGGTTCGGCCGCGTATTGATCGTGACTGATTTGCTGCCGAGGTTGTTGTTCTCGTTGGACTCGCCCAGAGAGTTGTAGGGGTCGATGCGCACCTTGACGGTCGTGTTGCCGGTGAAGCCGGTCGTGTCCCAGTCGAGCGAGAGCGCCGTCCCGGACGGGCTGACCGATTGCAGATACCGGCTGCCCAGGTACCATTCCAGCCCGTTGGGCAGAGTGGCGTAGAAGGCAACGGTGACGTCTTCCAGCGGGGCCGCGCCGGTGCTGCGGACGGTGGCATTGATGGTCGTTGTGTCGCCCTCGGTCAGGTTGGTCTGGGCGATGGAGACGTCGGCGTTGGTGATGTCGCCGTCGGGCGACCCGGCCGCCGCCCGCAGATTAGTCAGGAAGAGGGTGCCGCCATTGCCCAGCGTCACCTTGATCGGAACGTCGACCATGCCATCCGGACCGGCGGGTTGGGCGGCCATGTAGGCTGATATGGCCGAGGCCAATTCGCCGGTAGTCACAACATTGGGGAAGACTGGCAAGCCGGATGCTTGCCAGTCGATGCTGCCATTAGCGCCGACGTCTATGGCGATGGCCGTGGCAGCCGGATTGCCGACGGGATCGCGTAGCAAGGCGTCGAGCTTCACTGAGCTATACGGGTGGTCGGGCAGCCGAACGGTGAAGGTCTGGTCGCCCGCGACAGGGTATTGCTGCTTGAGGCCGTACTGCATACGCCGGCTACCGCCCGCGGCGATGGCGTCGGGCGACGTCAGAACGGTAGCCGTGCTGTCGTCGGATTTTGTTTCGGCGGCATACTGTGGGGCAAGCTTGAAGGAGATGTCGTCGAAGTAGGTATCGGACGCGACGGGATTGCCGCTGAAGCGTATACTCAAAGCCACATCATCGACATTAACTCCGGTGTAGCTTCCGCTGCTGAGTCGTTTTGTTGTAAATACCGGGCGAATTGTTCTTACCCCCGCAGGGATTGGCGCCTGATAGGTAATCTGGTGGTACGGTAATGTCAAACCCATCGGGCCAAGATTGCCTGTGTCATAGGCCGTGGTCCACGTTCCGTTGCTCATCTGGTAGCGTAGTTCAACACGAATCGTTTCGTCAGTGTCGGGCAATACCCAGGCTGAAAAACTGACTGACCCATATCCGGCATCCAGCAGGGAATAATAGGTACTGCTGACCCCGGCATCCCGATAGAAGTAATGATAGTTCCCGGCTGTTGTGCCTTTGACGTGATAGCTACCGGAGTGTGGCTTGGTGGTACCAATATCGTATGTCGTGCCGTCGGTATTCCAAGACGACATGTTTCCGGTTTCGAATCCACCGTTGTTGGAGTTGTTGATCAGTTCGATCCATCCCGTGTCGCCGGTCGCCGGTTGGGCTGTGGTGCGCACCTGCGCCCGTGTCGCATCGGGTGGAATAGGCGCTGTACTGGTGTATGACTGCCAGATATTACCGGTCATAAGCCAGTCCGAAGCGTTGGAGGCAATCTCGCTGCCATCCGCTCCAAAGTAGGTGAGCGTGACCTTGCCGGCCTGGAGCCCGGACTTCACCCAGTTGCTCCAGGTCGCTCGACCATAGCCCTGTTCGATCCACGTTTGCCAATTGGTTAAGTCGATATCCTGATAGAAATAGGACGCCTGGTTGTTTTGCTGTGTGGCATTGGCCGAGTAGTTGCCTGAATGCATCTGGTCGGTGACGATGCTCCAGGAACCGCTCCCTGTAGACCAAAAGTGGGCACCACCGGTTTCGAAGCCGCCATTCTGGACTAACTCCGTAGTTGTGCCCGCCCATTCGGCAATATCGCGGCCGTCGCCGAGGCGTGTCCCGCTCGCGTCTTGGTAGAAGAGCGGCGTCACACGACCGCTGTCGGTTGTAATGGTGTGGGCGAAGGGTGTAGCCACGCCGGCGGCCTGGGCATTGGCAAAGTGAATCGCCCGATCCCATGGCCGGTATGGATCGTCGCTGAAGGCCACAACACCGTTGGGCGTCGCATTCACCGTGCCGCTGATGTTCATTTGAACGCTTGGCTGGGCTGGGTCGCTCGTGCGCAGGGCCACTGAAGCGGAGTAAGGCCCAACGGGCAAAGCCAGCGTGTCGAGGATCAACTCAGCCGAGGCGAAATCCCCTGGCTGCACTGCTAACGCTGCAGGTGACATGCTCAGGCCAGTTTCTGACGCTGGCCGAACATAGAGAATAGACCGGCCTGTGTTGCCGATGGTGATGGATTTCTTGGCGATTGTTCCCTTGCCGGCTGTGCCGAAGTTCCACGTCAGATCGGCCGAATCGAGGACGAGGACGGCCGTCGGGTCGTCCTGCAGCGTGTCGAACGGCCGGGCGGCGCTGTCGATGATGTTGTCCTGGGCGTCGGTCCAGAAGGCGAGCAGGATATTGTCGCCGTTGGGGTTGTAGTCGTTGTTGAAATCGGCCGTCGACCAGGTCGCTGTGCGCACGGTCGGCCCCGTCTCCTGATTGAAGGTCTGCACGAACTCCTTCACCAGCTTGCCGTCGGAGACGAAATCCAGATAGAGCTTCGCACCCTCGATTGTCTTGGCGTCGGGGCTGTAGAGGATGAAGTCGGTCGTGTTGGCGCCCGAGGCGTTGAAGGGGCCATTGGCGCTGATACTCAGCCCGATGTCAGGTAGCATCTCGCCGCTGTGGGCGTTCAGGTCGTCCTCCAGGCTGCCCAGTTGCACCGGCGTCACGAAACGGTGGCTGCCCTGCGGGTCGCTGTAGCTGACGACGACCACCGGCGGCGTGTAGTTGCCGGGGGTGTTGATGGTGAACTTGAACGTGTCGCGCGGGGTGAGCGTCTGGACGGAGAAGCTGGTCCCGGCCAGGAGTGTGCCGCTGTCCAGACCGACCTCCAGGCCATTGGCCACAGGCAGGGGCAGGGGAGTCTGGTAGGCGCTGCCGAGTTGCAGCACGCCGTTGTTCCCCGCGCCGTCGCTCCAGGTCATGCTGGCATTGCCCGCGCCGACCACGCCGGCGTTCTGGACGGTGAAGGTGTAGACGCGGTCGAGGTTGCCGGTGTAGTTGCCCTGGGCGTAGACCCGGACCGTGTTGCTGCCCCAGTTGCTCAGGTCGGGTGGCTGGATGAGGCTGCCGACGGCCACGCTTTCGCCGGCGCGGACGCGGCCGTTGCCGCCGACGGTGTTGTTGGTGATGGTGATGCTGTCGTCCGGGGCGTAGATCACGGCGTCGATGCCGTAGGCGTCGAAGGAGCCGTTGTTGAGCAGCTTCAGCAGGCCGGTCGCCTGGTTGCCGCTGATGGTCAGCGTGTAGCCGGCCAGCATCTCCGGGAAGGGGTGCGAGGCCGGGTCGTCGCGGTCGGTGCCGTAGCGCCGTTCGACGCTGTCCTTGTAGCCGTCGCGGTCGCTGTCGCGGTTGAAGCGGAAGAGGATGGAGCTGCCGGCCTGGGCCGGCTGATCCTGCAGCGGCGTCGCGCCGACGTTGGCGCAATCCGTGCTGCACGACTGGTAGATGTTCCACCAGGCGATGTCGGACAGGCTGTACTCGTTCCAAACCGGCGGCTGCGTGCCGTTGAACTCGGCGGTCTGCAGGGCGATGAGGTTGCCTTGGGCGTCCTCGGTGGACGGGAAGGCCCGGGCCAGCACGTCCTGCACGCTCTCGACGCCCCAGGTGGGCACGACGTAGCGGTCGACGGTCTCGTCATTATCGGCCGCGCCGTCCTCAATGAGCACCTCGACGCCGCCGTTGACGGCGTCCTGGTAGAAGTTCTCGTCTGCGCCGTAGCTGAAATCCTCGACGACGATGGTCAGTTTCTCGCCCAGGTCGATGCGCTTCATCTGCTCCAGCGTCAGTGGGATAGGTGTTGTGGTTCTCTCAACAGCAGGATCTGCCGGAAAAAAGTTCGTAATAGGCCCGGTTTGTTGGGAGGCCTCATACGAGACGATTGGGTCATCGTCGTCGCCCAGGTAGATGCTGAAGACGAGGCCGGTCAGCTCGCGGAAGTATTCCGTGCCGGTGTTGTCGATCTTATAGGTGAAGCCCAGATTGGCGGCGTGGGCCGAATCGACCGCCCAGGCGGTGGACCAGTTCTGGCCGGTGGTGAACTGCTGGCCGTTGGTGATACTATGTTCTTCGTATTGCTCGTGGGTGGTGGTTTGTGCGCCGCCCCAGGATCTTCCTGAAGAGTGCGACTCTATTAGCCTCGGTTGCGAAAGCGCATAGCTGATATCGTGCAAGCTACTCGCTATGACTTGCTGCGCATTAGAATTAATGGTATATGACACTCCCTCAAGACGGTTAACTGTCCCTTGATCATCGAATTCAAGAGCCATCCTTGCTTCCGTAAGTCCTGCCTCTGTGTTTACCCCTAACACACTACCTGGGTAAGACGGATGCTTGTTGGTGTTCTGCTGTTTCTCCTCAAGCTTATCTTTCGCCTCGTCTAAAACCTCATTTATGTCTTGCACTCCCTCATATATTAGCAGTGCACCACCGCCAATTGATGCCACACAGGTTATCAAACCAGCACACCCAGCGGCCGCCACGATTGGAGCCAAGCCTAACTTTAAAGTTGCAACCGCTAATTCCTTCTTGATGGTTTCTTCATCACTTGTCATAACTCGATCGCCGGTGACTCCTGCATTTACTCCCTGAGCGGGGCGTTCGATTGACTTGGTAAACTCCTCCCAGTTGTTCCATGTCTGAGTGTCCGCAATACTACTCCCCTGCCCCTCGGTCACAGTTGTCGCATACGTGTTGCTCGTCTCGGTCATCGTCCCTTCGGACGTGGTGATCGTCGATACCCGTTCGACCGACCACGACCCGGCCACCACCGACACTTCCGGCACGGGGAATGCGGCGACAAAGATGTTGTCGCCCGGCGGCTGCACCCAGCTGGGCATGCCGGCCTTGATGTAGCTCCAGTATTCGATGCGCGGGTAGCTGCCGTGGTCGCAACTGGCCGTGCCGCCGGGGCAGAAGGTTGTCCCATAGAGCTCCTGGCCGTCGTCGAACTTGTCCAGGTCGGTGCTCTCTTCGGGCACCTTTGAGCCGACCATGTAGACTTCGGCGAAGTCGGGGATCGTATCGTAGTCGCCGTCGTTACAAGCGGGGGTGTTGGGGTTGCCGTCGCGGTTGTTGAAGTCCGGCCAGGCCGCGGGCGGGCCGAAGGGCGCGCCGTGGCCCCAGCGGACCGTGCGCGAGAGGGTGAAGTCGAGCAGCGCCGTGACCTCGGTGCCATCGTTGGACCCCACACCGTCGCTGTTGGCGTTGGCCGGGTCGGTGCACCACCACCCTTCCTGCGTATCGGTCAGCCCGTCGTTATCGCTGTCGGTGGCGGCCAGCGTGATGATGGCTTCCTGTTGGCTGGGGGTGATGGCGGCCAGCAGCTCGGCCAGTTCGGCCGCGGCGGCCGGGGCGTCGGTTGCCGGCGCCGGCTGATCGCTGACCATCGACGACCGGCTGCTAATCGCCGCCGCCTGTTCCAGCGCCGGGCTTAGCTCGGCCAACAGCCGCTCGGCCCGATTGGCCCGCAGCAGCGTCCCCAACTCGTCCGACTCCGCCGGCGCAAAGCGCAACCGGGCCAGGTCGGCCAGCATGACCGACGTCACCAGCACCAGCGCCGAATCCTCATCCGACTCCAGCACAACCACGCCCATATCGAGCAGGCGCTGCAGGTCTCGCGGCTGGCGCAGGGCCACCGTCGTGCGGAAGAGCGCTTGCTCCTCGGCCGGCGGCACGACGACCGAGATGGGGCTGCCGATGGGTTCCTGTTGGGGGAAGTCGATCAGCGAGGCGGCGCCGGCGATGTCAGCCGACAGCAGGCAAATGGCGATAAACCCGGAGATGAACCGGTAGAGAACCGAGAAGAAGCGACTGGACATTGTTCAATCCTTTCCGGCGAGACTGGAATTGTGCCGGCCCGACTGATGTGATCACCACCTCCGCGCCGGAGGCGGGCTGCGATGCTGATGTATTCGGATGTTATGTTTACTATCTATGACGTTAGGTGCTGACAGAACACTCCTGATTTCACCCGTATTATTGCATAATAATGTTGGTTTTTCCACAAGCAAATGGGTGAATTTACTGCCCCCCCCGAACATCCGATCGATTTCCCCCCTTGACAAACCCACCCATGATCGTTTAGTATAGTCCTATCTACCCTAGAGCGGACTACACTATTCACAACTATGTATCGCGCAGATTTTGTCGGTCGCAGTCGGGAACTTGAAGTGCTGGACAGCCTCTGGGCCTCCCCAAAGGCCATGCTCCTCATTCTATACGGCCGCCGCCGCGTCGGCAAGACCCGCCTCCTCACCCACTGGCTCCGCCGCTACCCCGGCCAGGGCCTCTACTGGGTCGCCGAGCCCACCTCCTCCCTCTCCCAGCTGCGCTCCTTCTCCCAGGCCATCATGAGCTTCATGGACCCCGGCGCCGACATCCCGCCCGAGTTCACCTACGCCAGTTGGGAGCTGGCCCTGCGCCAGTTGGCCCGCCATGCCCAGGAAAAACGCGTCGCCCTCTTCATCGACGAAGTCACCTACCTCATCGACGTCGACCCCGAATTCGTCGGCATGCTCCAGAAAATCTGGGACCACTGGCTCAGCGACACCAACCTCATGCTCGTCCTCTCCGGCTCCCAGATGGGCATCATGCGCCGCCACCTGCTCGACTACCAGGCCCCGCTCTACGGCCGCGCCACCGCCCAGATGCAGCTGCAACCGCTGCCCTATGGGGCCACGGCCGACTTCTTCCCCGACTACAGCGCCGCCGACCGCGTGGCCCTCTATGCCATGTGGGGCGGCGTCCCGGCCTATTGGGAGCGGCTCAACGCCGGCCTCTCGGTCATGGAAAACCTGCGCCAGATCATCCTGCCCGCCCATTCCTGGATGGTCGACGAGGCCCGCATCCTGCTCTCCGACTTCATCACCGACATGCACAACTACGTCGGTATCCTGCGGGCCATCGCCGACGGCCGCCAGACCATGGGCGAAATCTCCAAACGCACCGGGCTGGCCAGCGGCAAGGCGTCGTTCTACCTCAGCGTCCTGCGCGACACCGGCTTCGTCACCCGCGAGGTGCCCGTCTCCCACCGCGACCGCGAAGACTCGCGCAGCGGCCGCTACGTCGTCATCGACCCCTATCTGCGCTTCTTCTACCGCTTCATCAGCGCCAACCAGTCCCGCCTGGCCCTGGGCCAACTCCAGCCGCTGCTGGAACAGATTGGGGACGACCTGCCGCGCTTCATCGAAATCAACACCTGGCAAGAGCTGGCCCGCGACTGGCTGCTGCTGGCCGCCGCCCACAACACCGTCCCCGTGGCCGTCGACGAAGTCGGCAGCGAGTGGGGCGGGGGGCAGTCGATGGATGTCGTCGGCTTCAGCGCCGGCGGCGACGCCCTGGTCATGGGCGACTGCCTCTGGACCGACACGCCGCCCGGCCCCGAGGCGGTCGAGAGCCTGCTGCGCCGCGCCACCCACGCGCTGCCGCGCAAGGACGAGGACGGCGACCCGACACCCGTCTACTTCGTCGCCTTCTCCCGCGCCCCCTGGTCGGCCGACGCCCGCGACAAGGCCGGGCAACTGCTGGACGCGGCCGCGCTCAAAAACAAAAAACGCTGGCAGCCGCTGGGCATCCGCCTGCTCGATCTGGCGACTGTCGACCGCGACCTGGCCCAATGGTCGGTCTAGGCGAAATATGCCCGGCAAGATGACCACCAATTTTCAAAATTAACCCCAATGACTAGCACAATTGTTCTAAATATATGCTATAATGTCGTCGATTGTTCGCCCCATTGCGCGTTCGCCGGCCGGGGTGTCGAAAATCGGCCGGCGTCGCCCCGCGCGGGGGTGGTATGATGGGCAACAGACCGGCCCGCGGCCCGCAACTCCGCCGCCGGCGGCCGAGCGCGAGCGTGAAGACCTCGCGACCGGCCGCCGGGGACTGAGACCCGGCAGCAAAAAAGCCGGCTGATGTGGCCGGCTCTTCTGCACAATTCGATAAACGGCAAGGACCGCTCGCTCCGAGTCGACGGGTGCGGCAACACCCGACGAAAGCGCCCCTTCAGTGGGGAGGGGGGGTTTATGCCCCGTAGCGGCCCTCTATACGAATAAAAGGAGGATAGCACACGCAGATCGCCGTGTCAAGCGAGGGTGACCAGTGGCCAGCAGGCCAGTAGGTCAGTGATCAGTGGTCGGTGTGGTTGACCGGCTGATGGGCTGACTGCCGGCCACATTCCCAGGCAAGCCGGGCGGCCGATCGCGGGATCGCCGTCGATACGGTTCGGCTTGCCCCGAGACGGCGAACGGCGCGAACGTGCTGGGCGGATATGAGCGGCGACGTCTCGCCGGAGGCCCTGGCGGCCAACCGGCGACTGCACGAGCTACGAGCGCGGCAGGCGGCCGAGCGGGCGCGGGAAGCGGCCGCCGCCGCCGCAGAGCCGACCGAAGGCCCCGCCGCGGCCGCGCCGCCCGGCCCAGGCCGGCTGTGGGCCGCGTGGGGCGCGCGGGCCGCATGGGGCAGAAGTGGCTACGTTTCGCATAGTGAAGGGGCGATAAACCCACAGACACACAACCCACAACCAACCCCTCCACCAACACCACCAAGCCCGCCGCCCACGCCAACACCCGCGGCGCAGCCCATAGCCGCGCCACCGCCCGCGGCCCAACCCA
>JAHDWL010000038.1:0-2704 GCA_023384355.1 Anaerolineae bacterium | reverse complement strand
ACGCCAACACCCGCGGCGCAGCCCATAGCCGCGCCACCGCCCGCGGCCCAACCCAAAGCCGCCCCAGCACCAACGGCACAGCCCATAGCCGCCCCAACACCGGCGACGCAACCCATATCCCCAACAGCACCAACGGCGCAACCCATAGCCACGCCACCGCCCGCGGCCCAACCCATAGCCGCCCCAGCACCAACGGCGCAGCCCAAAGCCGCCCCAACACCGGCGACGCAACCCAAAGCCGCCCCAACACCGGCGACGCAACCCATATCCCCAACAGCACCAACGGCGCAACCCATAGCCCCAACACCGCCAACGGCACAGCCCATAGCCGCCCCAACAGCACCAACGGCCCAACCCATAGCCGCCCCAACACCAACGGCACACCCCATAGCCCCAACAACCCCAGCGGCACAACCCATAGCCCCAACAACACCAACGGCCCAACCCGTAGCCCCAACATCACCAGCGGCACAGCCCATAGCCGCGCCAGCACCAGCGGCACACCCCATAGCCACGCCACCGCCGGCGGCCCAACCCAGCTGGCTCCTCCGCAACGCCCAGAAAGAACTCCACCGCCGGCGCGCCGAGCTTCGATCAGCAACCAGTGATCAGTGGCCAGTAATCAGTGATCAGTATTCAGTATTCAGTAGTCAGTATTCAGTTGGTCAGTATCCAGTAACCAGTGATCAGTATTCAGTTGGTCAGTATCCAGTAACCAGTGATCAGTATTCAGTTGATCAGTATCCAGCCCCCGCCACCCCACAACCTCCAAACTCGCCACACCCTCTGAACTCGTCACTCGTAACTCGTAACTCGTCACTTCTTCCAAACTCGTCACTCGTCACTCGTAACTCGTCACTCCCTCCAAACTCGTATCTCGTATCTCGTATCTCGTATCTCAAAATCTATCCCGCCATCGCCCTCGGCATGCTGCGCGAAGAGCGGACGGCCGCCGGGCGGCTGTGGCTGCTGCTGCGCGCGCTCGACACCCCGGGGCGGGGGATGGTAACACTCGCCGACGTCCGCGCCGCGCTGACCGACAAGCAGTCACCGCTGCGGCTCTGCGGCCGGCGGCGGCTGCGGCAGCTCCTGGCCGAAGGCGAAGGCGTTTTCTGGACCCGCGAGCGCCCGCGAACCCATCCCGACGGCGAAGAAGGCGACCGGCTGCGCCTCTTCGGCGCGGCCCGCGTAGCCGCCGCGCTGGGCGTGCCGCGGCTCGCCGGCCGGCCGGTCGCCGTGCCCGTCGCCGCCCTCCTCGGCCCCATCGGCGACGCCCGCGCCCACCTCTACGCCACCTTCCACAGCGGCCGAACCAAAGAAATGACGAACGACGAATTACGAATGACGAATGAAGAGCGCGCTCTGAACTCGTCACTCGTCACTCGTCACTCGTCACTCGGCTCGCCTGTTTCCCGCGACACGCTGGCCGCGCTCTCCGGCGTCTGCGCCCGCAGCCAGGCCGCCTACGAGCGGCGGGCGGGCGTGGCCGCGCGGCCGAACTACGCCCTGGGGGAGCGCGTGGCGGCCTCCGCGTCCGCCGGCCCGGCCGAGCAGGAGCGCGCCTGGCAGCGCGGCCGCGCCCTCTTCCGCCTGCGCGACCACCGCGGCCTCCACGGCCGCCCCGGCGCCACCTACCTCGCCTGGCGGCTGCCCAACGCCTACGGCGCCGCGCGCGGCCACCAGCCGCGGCCGAAAGGCCAACAGAAACGCATCAATCGACAACTTGCCGACCTGTTTATGAAAGGGATGACGGGCAACGGCGCGGCGACGATTGAGCGGCGGTTCTTCGGCAACGCGAAGGAAATTACGAATTACGAACTACGAATGACGAATGAAGAGCAGCAGGCGCGCTCTTCGCGGGCCGCTCGCCCGGCGACGACCACCCGCCACTGGCCGCTGGCCGCTGCCACCGACGGGCCGGGGCGGGGCGGCTGCGCCGTGTGGGGGACGCTGGAGGAGAAACACGGGATACGGGATACGAGATACGGCTGAGCGGATGCCGGACTGGTGTCCCATGTTTTGGGTCTCGGAGGGCGGAAGGAAGTTGCGGGAGTTATAGGGATGATTTATGTATTTCGGGGGAGTGGCTGTGGGTTGGTTGTTATGCGAAGCTGGTGGGTTTGGCGGTAGCGCCTCCGCGGGGCAGGGGGATCACCCGGCGGGCGGGGAAGTGACCCGCGCCAACAGCCGCGCGGCCAACTCGTCGTCGGGGAAAAGGGTGAGGTATTGCTCCAGGTCAACGGCCGCTTCCCGCCGCAGGCCCTCCGCCAATTGCCCGGCCAGCCCGTCCCGGTAGAGGGCTTCTGCCCGATCGGCATCGCCGCCGGCGACGCAATAGATGGCCAGGTTGAACAGGTTCCGCAAGTTGGTGGGGTCTTTCTGGTAATCGGTCGTGGCGATGGCGACGGCCGCGGTCAGATCGTCGCGCCATGAATCGGCCGCGTCGAGATAGCGGCGGGTGATGGCCCGCTGGTAGAGATCCCAACTATCGTTGGGGTCGAGTTCAATGGCCCGGTTGAAGTCGGCCAGCGCTTCCTCGTACCGTCCCATCTGCTGGTAGGTTTGCCCCCGACTGCCGATGGCCCCGCTGAAATTGGGGTCGAGTTCGATGGCCCGGTTGAGGTCGGCCAGCGCTTCCTCGTACCGCCCCAGCAGCCGGTACGTCTCGCCCCGACTGCCGATGGCCCAGTCGAGTTTGGGGTCG
>JAHDWL010000134.1 GCA_023384355.1 Anaerolineae bacterium | reverse complement strand
TAAGCGGCCAGCACGGTCTGTGGGGCCGTGCCCAGTCGCATGAACAATGGGACGAAGATCGGCGCGAAGATGGCCCATTTCGGCATGGAGCCGGGAATGATGATGTCGAGCAGCATGATCACGACGATGAAGCCGACCAGCAGCGGAATCGCGCCGATGTTGGCTTGCTCCAGCCAGCCGGCCAGCGTGACGGCGATGACGCTAGGCATATTGCTGAAGTTAAAGTAAGCGATGAACTGGGCGATCATCAGCAGCATGAAGACCAGGCCGGCCAGACTGGCGAAAGTCTTGGTGATGGCCTTGATCACGTCGTTGCTGCCGCTGAAAGTCTTGGCTCCGTAGCCGTAGCCGATGCCGGCCATGAGGAATACCAGCGTGATGATGAACAGCAGGCTGTCCATGAACGGGGTCGCGCCGATGATGCCGCCGGTCGTGGGGTCGCGCAGCGGCGAATTGGACGGGAGCGTGAAGATGGTGACGATGGCGATGACGATGAGGGCGCCGAGTCCGGCAAAGCGCATGCCGCGGCTTTGAGCGTTCTTGTCAAGAACTTCTGTCGCCACGACTTCCGTGCCGGGCGCGGGCTTGTAGGCGCCCATGCGCGGTTCCACGATCCGGTCGGTGATCAGGGCGGCCACGATGCTGAGCAGGATCGACATGACAACCTGGAAATAGAAGTTGGCCACGATGGTGATCGGCTCGCCGCCGGCCAGGGCAATCGCCTCATTGGTGATCTCGGTCAGCATCGCGTCGAGGGGGGTGATGAGGATGTTGATGGCGAAGATGGCGCTGACGCCGCCGTAGGCCGCGGCTACGCCGACCAGCGGATTCCGTTTCACGCTGAGGAAGGCGGCCGCGCCGAGAGGTATGAGGATCAAGTATCCTGCGTCCGTCGCCACGCTGGAGAGGACGCCGACGAAGATGATGATGAACGACAAGGCCCAACGAGGCGAAACCTCGACCAGTTTATGGATCAGCGCCGTCATCAGGCCTGATTCCTCGGCCACACCCGCGCCCATCATGGCGATGAAGACGACCGCCACAACGGTGAAGCCGGCGAAGTTCGGGACAAACGAGGTGAAGATAAATCGAATCCCTTCCGTTGTGAGCAGGCTTCGTATGGCGATGGTCTGTTCCTGGATCTCGAATTCCGTATCCCACGGATTATCGGGCAGGTTTTCCAGCGGCTCCGTTGTATCGGCGTAGAAGCTAATTTCTGCGCCTTCGCTTATGGGTACGGCGATTTCTTCGGTGACGCTCACGCCCATCCAGCTGAGGACGGCCGACAAGGCGATGATGATCAGGATGAGATAGAGGAACATCAACACGGGGTGGGGCACCTTGTTGCCGATCCGTTCAACAGTCCCCAACCAGCCGCTTGCTTTGGGTGGTTCTACTGCTGCTGCCTGCGCCTGAGCCTGTGCCTTAGGCTTGGGTTTTGCTTTTGCCACGACTGCCTCCTAAATGAATAAACCAAACGATAATAGGTATCAAAATAGAGACTTTTACCGAGGAATCAGAGCCAATTCCTCAAGATAAACAATGGCTGCCTCGATGCCCCGGTGGAACATCTCGACGCTGAACCGCTCGTTGGGCGAGTGCAGGCCGTCGTCGTCCAGACCGTAGCCCATCATGACGACCGGGATGCCCATCAGGTCGGCGATCTCGGCCACGACCGGAATGCTGCCGCCGCCGCGGGTAAAGATCGGCTTGACGCCCCAACCCTTCTCGTAAGCCTGCGAAGCTGCCTGCATCTCCGGAATGTCGAACGGGAACAGGGCCGCCTTGCCGGTCGTGATGAGCTTGACCTCGACGTGGACAGTCGGCGGGGTGATCGACGCGATGTAGGACTTGAACAACTCGAAGATCTTGTGCGGGTCCTGGTTGCCGACCAGTCGGGAACTGATCTTCGCGCCGGCTTTGGCGGGCACGATCGTCTTGGGGCCGGGGCCGGTCCAGCCGCTCCACATGCCGTTGATGTCGAGCGTCGGCCGGGCGGAAATGCGCTCGCGGATGTTGTAGTGCGCGTCGCCCCAGATGGCGGGCACGCCGGTGGATGCCTTGTACTGCTCCTCGGTCAGGTCGGTTTTGGCGATCATCTCCCGCTCGTCGGCCGAGAGGGGGACCACGTCGTCATAAAAGCCGGGCACGGCGATGGTGTTGTCGGGGTTATAGAGCTTGCCCAGGATTTCGACAAGGGCGAGAGCAGGGTTGTGGGCCGCGCCGCCCCATAGGCCGCTATGCAGGTCGTCGGTCGGGCCGTGAACCTCAAGCTCCATATAGGTCATGCCGCGCAGGCTATGGAGGATGGCCGGCTCGTCGATGCTGCGCATGGACGAATCGCTGATGATGCATACGTCGGCTTTCAGAAGATCGAGGTGCTCCTTCAGAAACGGGACGAGATTGGGTGACGAGACCTCCTCTTCGCCCTCCAGTAAGAACTTCACGTTGACCGGAGCGCGGCCGTCGGTTTTCAGCCATGACTCCAGCGCCTTGACGTGAATGAACAACTGGCCCTTGTCATCCGTCGCGCCGCGGGCGTAGATCTTGCCGTCTTTCTCGACCGGCTCGAACGGGTCGGTGAGCCAGCCGTCTTCCATGAGGGCGGGCACAACGTCGTAATGGCCGTAGACGAGCACGGTCGGCTTGTCCGGACCTGCGCCCATCCACTCGCCGTAGGCAACGGGATGGCCGGCGGTGGGCATCACCGCCACATTCTCAAGCCCCAGCTCGTCCATGTGGGTTGCCAGCCACTCGGCCATGCGGCGGATGTCGCCGGCGTGAGCCGGGTCACCGCTAAGACTGGGGATGCGAAGCATCTCATGGAGTTCCATGCGGAACCTTTCGGCATGCTCGCGGGAAAACTTTCGCGCCGCATCACTACGTTCGGACATATCTTGCTCCTGTTAAACTTGTCCTTTTGCCTGTGACTGATCCTTGCATAAACCTGCGCCAACCCAAGCCGGGCAGCACTGCATCCGCCTTTCCAGGCGTTGTCGAAATATAGCTGAATACGACCGCCCACTATTTGGGCGGCGGCAATCCTCTGCCGGCGCTCATAGCCCCAGCAGCTGTTTCTTTTTGGCTTCGAACTCTTCGTCTGTGAGGATGCCCATATCACGCAGTTCTGCCAGCTTCTTCAACTCGGTGATATAGTCCGATGGCGCGGGGGTTGGGTGTTGTGGGGGCGGGGCCGCCTGGGTGCCTGGGGGTGAAGGTGCG
>JAHDWL010000133.1 GCA_023384355.1 Anaerolineae bacterium | reverse complement strand
CGCGACAATTGCTGACGGAGCCCGACAGCTCGATCAGCTTGATCGACGACGTCCCGTCCCATTGTTCATGCGACTGGGCACGGCCCCACAGACCGTGCTGGCCGCTTACCGGATCGGCGACTCACCCATGAACGTCATCACACCGTTGATGGTCTACCTGCCCTTCATCATCACCGTCATGCAACGCTACCAGAAGGAAGCGGGCATCGGCACCGTCATCGCCCTGATGCTGCCCTACACACTTGTTCTGGCCGTGGCGTGGATCATCCTGTTCATCCTCTGGTACGTCCTGGGGATCCCGCTTGGCCCCGGTTATGGCGTAGGCTTCTAAGCTGTAAAAAGGGGCGGCGGCCGGCCGCCGCCCCTTTTTTATCGATGCCGGCAACGGTCGGCAGGAAAGGACATCATGAATACCAATTTCAACCACGAACTCGAAGATCGTCTGGTGCGCTATTGCAGGATTGACACCACCAGCGATGAAACATCCCCTACGTCGCCCAGCACGGAGCGGCAATACGACTTGCTCAGGCTCCTCGTCGATGAGTTGACCGAGATCGGCGCGGCAGATGTGCGCCTGACCGATTATGGCGCGGTGCTGGCCACCATCCCGGCCACCATCGAGAATGATGTGGAGACTATCGCCCTCCTGGCCCACGTGGACACGTCCCCGGCCTTCAGCGGCGCGGACGTCAAACCACTGATCCACCGCAACTATCAGGGCGGCAACATCGTCCTGCCCGATGACCCGGAACAGGTCCTGACGCCGGAGAATTCTCCCTATCTGAAGGACAGGATCGGCGACGACATCGTGACTGCCAGCGGCACGACCCTGCTGGGAGCCGACGACAAGGCGGGAGTCGCCATCGTCATGGCCGCCGCCCACCATCTGCTGAACCATCCCGAAATCCCCCACGGCCCCATCCGCATCGGCTTCACGCCGGACGAGGAGATCGGCCGCGGCGTCCATGCCGATCTGCCGGCCGATCTGGGAGCCACGTTCGGCTACACGCTCGACGGCGCACATCGGGGCGAACTGGTCTATGAGACGTTCTCGGCCGACCGGGCCGTCGTCCACGTCCAGGGCGTGTCAATCCATCCCGGCTGGGCCAAGGACAAGCTCGTCAATGCCCTGCACCTGGCGGCCAGGATCGTCGACACGATGCCCCAGGCCACGCTGACGCCGGAGACGACCGACGGCCGTCAGGGATTCATCCACCTCTACGCGATGAGCGGCACGGCCGCCGCCGCCGAACTCCACTTCATCATGCGCGATTTCGAGATGGACGAGCTGGAGCGCCAGGGCGAACTCATCCGGAAGGTCTGCGACGCCATCGCCGCCACCGAGCCGCGCGCCCATATCACGTGCGAAGTGATCCCCCAATATCGCAATATGCGTTACTGGCTGGAAAACGACATGCGCCCGATCGACGTGGCCGTCGAAGCCTATGCCCGGGCTGGCGTCGAGCATTTCTTCTTCCCCATTCGCGGCGGCACCGACGGCTCGCGTCTAACTGAGCTGGGCGTGCCGACGCCGAACCTCTTCACCGGCATGCAGAACATCCACGGCCCGCTGGAGTGGGTTAGTGTACAGGATATGGCCGCCGCCACGGAGATGTGCGTCAAGCTGGCCGAATGCTGGGGCGAGACCGGCAACTAAACCCGTCATCCGAATGGGTCGGGCAGCCTTCGCGGCCTTGCCCGACCCCCATCTGTTCCCAAACGGCGGTGATCCTTTATGAGCAAACAAGCTGCTCACAACCCGACTGATTCAATCCCACAAGTTACATGGCTCTACATGGGCGTCATCGTTCTGGCCCAAATGCAGATGGCCTTCAACGTCAACGCCATACCGGTATCCATCGGCCCAATCGTCGAAGAGCTGAACGTCCCTTCCACCGGCGTCGGGACAGCGCTCGTCGTCTACTCACTGTTCGTGGCCGCGTTCGTCATGCTGGGCGCCAAAATCGGCAAGATTTTCGGCGAGCGGCTGGTGTTCCAGGTGACGGTGTTGCTCCACGGCCTGGCGATGGCGCTTATGGCGATCAGCCAGAACGCGACCATGATGAACGCCGCCCAGGCCCTGGCCGGCATCGCCGCCGCCGCGCTCGTGCCGACCCTGGTCGTGCTCATTGCCGCCAACTACAGCGGACCACAAAAATCCCAGGCGTTGGGCATATTGGCCGCCACACCAGCCCTGTCCGGGGCAGCGGCTTTCTTCGTGGCCGGGTTCCTGGGAACCTACCTGAGCTGGCGCTACTCCTTCGGCCTTCTGACCTTCGTCTCCATCATCGTCTTCCTGCTCAGCTTCCGGCTGAAACCTGTTCCGCGGCAAAGCGGCATCAAGATCGACGCCATTGGCGTGGTCCTGTCGGCCATCGCCGTCATCCTGATCAGCTTCGGCTTTAATAACCTCAACTCGTGGGGCATCGTCCTGGCCTCGGACTCCGCGCCTTTCAATCTGGTGGGGTTGTCACCGGCCCTGTTGTTCGTGGTGTTCGGCCTGATGCTGTTCCAGGCCTTCTTCGCCTGGTCACATCAGCGCGCAGAGCTGGGCAAGGAGCCGCTGTTATCCCTTGAGGTAATCGACTCATCCAAGGAACGGGCGACCATCGCCTGCCTGCTCGTCATCGGCGCGCTTGGCCCGGCGGTCAACTTCCTGATTCCGCTCTTCATCCAGATCGTTCAAGGTCGCACGACCATGCAGACGGCCATCGCCGCCGTCCCCTACACGCTGGCCATCGCCGCGTCGGCGATATTCATCGTGCGTCTCTACGACCGGCTGACGCCGCGCCGGATCGCCGTCGTCGCCTTCTCGCTGACCGCAACAGGCATGGTGCTGCTATCGTTCGTCGTCGGCAACAACTGGGGCACCGCGATGGTCATCATCGGGCTTCTGCTCGTCGGCCTGGGCGAGGGGTCTCTGCTGACGCTGTTGTTCAACGTGATGGTGACCTCATCGCCCAAGTCTCTGGCGGGTGACGTCGGGGCGTTGCGTGGCGTCGCCAACAACCTCTCGACCGCCCTGGGCACCGCGTTCGCCGGGGTCGTCGCCGTCGGCCTGCTCAGCATGTTCGTGGTGAGCGCCGTTAACCAGTCGTCGCTGCCGCGCTCCCTGCAACAACAGGTCAACCTCGATAATATCGACTTCATCACCAACGATCAGCTGGATGATGTCTTGTCACAGACCACAGCCACGCCGGAGCAGGTCGCCCAGGCGGTTACAATCAATGAGACTGCCCGCCTGCGGTCGCTCAGAGCCTCTTTCCTGATTTTGGCCGC
>JAHDWL010000132.1 GCA_023384355.1 Anaerolineae bacterium | reverse complement strand
GAACGCCGTTCGTTTCCCTGGGGCGTCTCTCCCGGTTGCCAGACCCCTACCAACGGTGCGTTGTTGCGTCTGTCGTAGGGGCCAGGCAACGGCGAATTCATCATCGCCATGCAGAACCCCCTATGTCTCGCCGTTGCCAGGCCCTCTGGTGGGTGACGTTCGTGAACGGGGTCAGGCAACCGGGAGGGAACGCCGTCGGTTTCCCAGTGACGTCTCTCCCGGTTGCCTGACCCCTACCATCATGGCGTTATCGCATGGTGCGCGCAGGGGCGTGACGAGTGACGAGTTCAGAAGCGTGGGCCCCGTAGGGGTCGACCTGTGTGTCGACCCTCTTTGCGAGATACGAAATACAAGATACGAGATACGGGCCGCGCTCTTCATTCGTAATTCGTAATTCGTAATTTCCCCAGGGTGTCGAAAATTTGCTTGCGCGGGGGATCGCGATTTTGCTATGCTTGAAAAAGAACATACGTTCTGATTTGGCCTGCCCTGATCGGGCGGGACGCCGGATACGGGATATGAGGCTGGAGTGACGCATCCGATGGGTTCAGGTTCAGGGAAACGGCGATGCCGGCGAGGAACATTCATCAGTCCGGGCAGGCGCTGCGGCCGTATCCCGTGTCCGGCGGGGCAGTTGATCAGTAGGTCAGTGGGTCAGTAGGTCAGTGGTCAGTGGTCAGTAGGTCAGTGGTCGGCGCGGGACTGAATACTGACCTACTGAATCCTGACCTACTGAATACTGAATACGGGTCAGTGGTCGGCGCGGGACTGAATACTGACCTACTGAATACTGATCTACTGAATACTGAATAAGGGCAGGTTGGACAGGGGTGACTCCCCTTCACCCCTTCCCCCTTTCCCCCGTTCCAGCACTTAACATAAGGAGAGACATGAAACCCTGGGAGTTGTTATTGCGGAGCCGGAAGTTCTGGCTGGCGGTGGTGGCGGTGGCGCAGACGGCGGTGTTTGCGCTGGTGCCGGATTTTCCCGACGAGGTGTGGCAGGCGATCAATGTAATCCTGCTGTGGCTGATCGGGATGATCGCGGTGGAAGACGCGGCGAAGAAGTTACGAGTGACGAATGACGAGTGACGAATGAAGAGCGTGTCCTCTGAACTCGTCACTCGTAACTCGTCACTCGTAACTTGTCTTGTCAGGCCGGGACGGGGATATGCCCGAGCTGGATGAGCAGGCCGAGCGTGTCGGCGTAGTTGTGGCCTTCGACGGCGTAGCCTTCGTTGTCGAATGTCCAGATTTCAGCGACATCGAGCGAGAACTCGCGGCCGGAGGCCGGGAAGTTGAGGAAGGGGCCGTCCTGGGTGCCGACGGTGCGGAACTGGGCGATGACTTTGTTGCCGGCGGCTATGTATTCGGCGTCGACGATGTGGATGTTGGATGACATGACCAGGTACATGCCCAGGAATTGGGCGAAGGCCTCGGCTGAGGGCAGGCGTTGGCCGCCGGCGTGGCCGTAGACGACGACGTTGGGGCGCATGTCGGCGACGGTGGCGACCAGATCGCGGTTGCTGAAGGCGTTGTGGGCGGCGCGCAGGGTTTCGATGTTGTTCATGACTATCTCCTTTTGTTTCGGCCGCGGGGCCGTGTGTTGATGGCTACAGAATAGCCGGGCGCGCGGTCATGTGACAGTCCATTGACTGTTCATTTTGTGGTCATTTCGCGACTTGATGAAGGCTCCATCCTTTTGGGGCGGGTTCTTGCGGATCAGGTATTGAACAAGGAACCAACAGGGATTGACGGGAGTATGTTTTCATGAGTTGGCTGGATAGAGTGCGGCGACGGTTGAGCGTGTCGGCCGATTTGCGGGAGGGGGCGGCGGGGTGGTCGAGCGTGGCCGGGCGCGGGTCGGCCGAGCGGCCGGAGGCGGCGCGCCAGGCGCAATACCGCGACGCGCTGGAGGCGTGGCGGTCGAACCCGTATGCCAAGCGTATCGTCGACCTGATCACCGATTACACCGTGGGCGACGGGATCGCGCCGGTGGGGCCGGGGGAGATCGGCCGCTTTGTGGATGCGTTCTGGCATCACCCGCAGAACCGGCTCGATTTGCGCCTGCCCGACCTGATGGACGAGCTGAGCCGGTCGGGCGACCTGTTCCTGGCGCTGTTTCGCAATCCGGCCGACGGGATGAGCTACGTCCGCGCCGTGCCGAAGAGCGAGATCGTGGAGATCGTGACGGCGGAGAATGATTGGGAACGGGAAGTGGCTTATGTAGTGACGAGTGACGAGTTACGAGTGACGAGTTCAGAGGAGCATTCTTTACTCGTCACCTCGTCGGACGATAGGAGTCGTCACTCGTCATTCGTCACTGGGGGAAAGGTCTTCCTTTCCCCAGCCCATCCCGACGCGGCGGCGGCCGAGGCGGTGATGGTGCATTACAGCATCAACCGGCCGGTGGGGGCGCTGCTGGGCGAATCGGAGCTGGCCAGCATTTTGCCGGCGCTGCGCTGGTATAACCGGATGCTGGAGGATCGCGTGCGGCTCAATTGGGCGGCACGGGCTTTTCTGTGGTTCGTCACTGTGCCGACGGGGCGGGTGAACGCCAAGGCGGAGCAGTACAGCGCGCCGCCGGAGCCGGGCAGTATTGTCGTCCACGACGAGGGCGAGCGGTGGGATATGGTCGCGCCGAATTTGCGCGGGCTGGACGCGCAGCACGACTTGCGGGCGTTGCGGCAGGCGATCAGCGCGGGCAGCGGGCAGCCGCCGCATTGGCACGGCGACGGCGGCGACGTGAACCGGGCAGTGGCCGCGGCGATGCAGGACCCGGCGCTGCGGCGGTTGCGACGGCGGCAGCGCCATTTGCAATATGTGGTCGCCGATTTGTGCCACACGGCTTATGGGCGGGCGTATGAGGTTGGGCTGGCGCGGCGGCGGCCGGAGCGGGCGGCGATTCGCGTGGCGCTGCCGGATATCAGCCGCGAGGATAACGAGAGCCTGGCGCTGGCGGCCGAACGGCTGACGGGGGCGTTCGCGCAGCTGGTGGCGGCGCTGCCGGGCTGGTCGCCGACGCTGGCGGGGCAGATGCTGCCGCTGATCTTCAAGTTTGCCGGGGAGCCGGTGAGTCCGGGGCTGACGCAGATGATACTCGATGAGTTACGAGTTACGAGTGACGAGTGACGAGTTTGGAACGCACTCTGAACTCGTAACTCGTCACTCGTAACTCGTCACTGACACGGAGGCGGATGATGTCGAATCGCAGGCAATTTTTGGGTCGGCTTATCACGTCCGGGGCGACGCGGACGATGACGGGCGAGGCGGATGGGTATGTGGTGCCGGG
>JAHDWL010000131.1 GCA_023384355.1 Anaerolineae bacterium | reverse complement strand
ACCGCATGGGCACTTTAAAACAAATGGGTGCGTCATCATCTGTATACCTCTCCGGCAACTATACGATAGGCAGAGAAAGAAATATAGCGCCAAACCTCGCATCGCGATCTAGGCCATTTGGCGGGTTCTGGGTGATCGGCCCGTGGGAATCTCCTTAAAGATCACCAGATTAACGCCGCAACCGTGTGACAAATGTCACCTTTTTTCTATGACAGGCCATTTAGCGCTCCAAAAGAGTGGTGAACTCCTGCTATGCTGGTATCTGGTTCGTAGTAACGGTTTTTATCGTTACTGCGAACCGCCAAACGAATCGCAGAGCTTTACAGAATGAGCAATAAAAGACGAATCGCCTGGCCTGTTGGAGCCGGCCTGTTGGGAGCCGGGTTACTGACCCTGCTCTACTTCGGCATCGTGTCCTGGGCCGAAGGTCCGCAACATGCCATTGAACTCTTCTGGCAAGACCGCTGGATCGTGTTACCGATCATCCTCGGTTTCGGCATCCAATCGGGGTTATACATCATTCTCAAGAAGCGGTTGTTTTTGCCCGTTGAATCTACCGGCCCGAGCGGCGCGTTGACAGGCGCCGGCGGAGGGATGTCCACGGTTGCCATGGTCGCCTGTTGCGCCCACCACGTCACCGATGTACTGCCCATTTTGGGGTTGACAGCCGCAGCGGCTTTCCTGGCCGAATACCGGACGGTGTTCATGCTGGTTGGTCTAGGCACAACACTGCTGGGCATTATTGTCATGCTTACCATTCTCCTGCGAGAGAGGCGTAAAGCATTCGCAATGATTCCGGCGACGGAGACACTATGAAACGACTATCTATAATGCTGTCACTGCTTTTAGTGGGCTTACTTTTGGCGGCCTGTAAAAGTCCTCCTCCCCCTTCGGTGGTTACTGACGAAGCCGCATCAGGGCGCGTGCCCGAGGTAACCACCGAAGCGGCCGCTCCTGGCGAGGCGACCTCCCCAACTAACGAGGTCGCACCTGCTGACCTACCGACGGATTCCGGGAGTGCTGAAACACGTGTCGATGAGCAGGGCGCAGTCATCGTATCGGTTACGCCGCTCAACTTGAGTGCGCCGGGCGCCACATTAGATTTCGAAGTGACCTTGGAAACCCATTCTGTCGACCTAAGCATGAACTTGGCCGAACTGGCGACCCTGACCGCTGATAACAGCCTTGCTGTGGAATCCAGCGGTTGGGATGGTCCCCAAGGAGGACATCATGTCGCCGGCACGTTGTCTTTCCCCACCGAGGTCAACGGCGAGCCTTTGTTGGCCGACGCTTCGGGACTAACGCTCATCATTAATAATGTTGATGCCCCAGAGCGCGTTTTCACCTGGGACCTACCCTAGTCCAAAACAGCGTACCTCTCCGAGGCAAATTCGTATGGGAGCCAAGCGACTTTCTGGGGGTTATCCGCTAGTGGCTGTCAGAATTTAGTGATTGAGGAGAGATATGAGCCATATAGCCAAACAGAAAGAACATGCCCGAAAAGGTTCCGGACTAGAAACCAGAATTGCGCTGATCCTGATTGGGGCGGTATTTCTATTATGGGGAGCGCTATTGGCCGTTAATAAATGGAGCGAGGTGCAAACAACTCAAGCTGTACTGGCTTATGAAGATGGTGACATCGCCACCGAGAAACCGATAAAGGCCCGGCACGATATGGGCGAAGGCCCGCCAATCCCATTCCTGCCCAAAGATGGGCCACAACCGAGCATTTCATTGTCCGAGTGGTCCTACGATTTTGGGAAAATTGGTCCAACTGACATCGTGCAGAGAACCTTTGTGATCCGCAACGATGGCGAGGCACCCTTGACCATAAGCCGGGCATACACGACCTGCGGGTGCACGACGGCCAAAATTTCCGCTAGCGTTATTCCCCCGGGCAAAGTGGCAATAGTCGAGATCGTCTTTGACGCTGGCTTTCACGGCATCACCGGCCAAACGGTTCGCCGTGGGGTCATCATTGAAAACAACGATCCTGATTCCCCGCAGGCCGAATTCTGGGTGCAGGTGGCTGTGCAATCGAATTAGTTGAACTGGAGAACCGATATGACACGCAAACACCTTTTTCTCATGGCGATCGGCTGCCTGATGCCGTTAGCGGCATTAGGGGCAATTTTCTTCTTGGATGTTCAGGTTAGCACCATAGTATGGTTTGGATTGTTTCTTCTATGCCCGGCTGCCCACCTTTTAATGATGCGTGGTCATATGGGGCATGGAGTTCGTCAAGGAACCTACGTTGAACACGACGGCAATAACTGATGGGGTCGCACGCCGGCCCAGGAGAGGAAATGGAAGATCAACAGACTGAAAACACGACTTCGGAGGCGACCCGTTTGACACAGGGCCGGGTGACAGCTCTGATCCTTGGGCTGGGGTTGATTATCGTAAGCGCGGTGTTGGCAACGGCGTGGGCACGACCGCCCGAGGCACCGGCAATCATTCCGGCCGCGGCGGCACAGCCTTTCAACGATCCCGCGTCCCCAGATAATTCTCACGATGGGGCCGAAACACCCGCGCAGGTGAGTCTACCGGAGAGTTACCGAATGGATATCAGCTTCGGCGATCTTGGGCCACAACTCCTGGCGGCCGGAGCGATCGATTACGATCTTTTTTCGCAACTCTACCAGCAGATGGGGCAGCCCCTTACCGAGTCGCAACAGGCCATTTTGACTGAAGGCAGCGACGTACCCATCACCTTCGACTACCAGAACGCGCACTTCCTGCTCAATTTTTTCTGGGCGCTGGGGCTCACCAATCGGAATGTTATCCTGACTGAAGGGCCGATGGTGCAACAAAGCGACGGCGATATCGGTAGTTATGCCTCCACCGGCGGTTGGACTTTGGGCCACCACCCGGCCACGCATCTATACGCCAGCACGCCGATCATTTCCCTAACGCCTGACCAACAGTCGCGATTAGAGGAGGCGGCTAATAACATCTACCGGCCGTGCTGCAACAACCACACGGCCTTTGCTGATTGTAATCACGGCATGGCTATGCTAGGCCTGCTGGAGCTACTCGCCAGCCAGGATGCCAGCGTCGAGGAGTTGTTTGCGGCGGCCAAAGCGGTGAACGGTTTCTGGTTTCCACAGCAATCGCTTCAAACGGCCGTGTTTTTCAAGGCCGCCATGGATCTGGATTATGCCGATGTTGAGCCGCGCCTGGCCGTGAGTCGCGATACATTCTCCGGTAGTGGGTTTGCGCAGGTCCAACAATGGCTGGCGAATAACGGTCTGCTGGAACAGCCGCCCGGCGGTGACGGTAGCTGTGGGGTGTCATAAACGCAAGCAAG
>JAHDWL010000130.1 GCA_023384355.1 Anaerolineae bacterium | reverse complement strand
GGCGACTCGGCCACCCTCGTCGGCATGACCGCCAACTACATGTGCGCGCCGATCCCGTAAGCATGTAGCCGCAGTAATACATATGGGCGGGACGGCCGGGTGGTTGTCCCGCCCATGTCCCTAAATCGTCTCATAACCAAACAGGGGCGGGACAATCTCAGGATTGTCCCGCCCCTGCTGATTCTGATTCAGGATGTAGAACTTTGACGGGCGTAATAGCCCCAAACCGGCACGACAGGCACAGCTACCAGGCGAGACGCGCCGCGAACCATAGTTCGCCACCGGCTGCTTCCGAATGTAGCCGTACACCTGACATTATTTAAGCACAAATCCGGCAAAAAAGTGGTGGAATTTTGCCACCAGTCGCCAACTGGTTTACCATAGGCGCGTTAACCGGTTGTAGCCAAGTGGCAGGAGCGGAAGAATTTGGTGGCATCATCTCCTGGTGAGGAGTTCGGCGATCTGCTGGGTCGTCATCTTGCCGATACTCATACCAGCGTCCGGCGGTTGGAACACCTCAGCGGTGTATCGCGCCGCACGGTGGAGAACTGGCTCTATGGCCCGGCGCGCCGCCCGCGCCATTGGGAGCCGGTGGTGCGCGTGGCCCATGCCCTGCACCTCTCGGCCGCCCAGACCGACGCCCTGCTGCGCGCCGCCGGGCTGCCGCGCCTGGCGGCGTTGCGCGTCTCCAATTTGTCCCGCGAGCAACTGGATCTGCTGGGGCCTTGGCCCGCGTCCCGATCGGCCATCCCCGTCACGCGCCGTTCGGGTAACCTGCCCGTCCAACTCACAACCTTCGTCGGCCGCGACGCCGAGCTGTCCGAACTGGTCGCGGCGCTGCGCATGCCCAATGCGCGTCTCGTGACGCTGGCCGGCGAGGGAGGCAGCGGCAAAAGCCGTCTGGCGCTCCGGGCGGCCGAAACGCTGCGGCTCTCCTTCCCCGACGGCATTTGGCTGGTCGAACTCGACACCCTGGCCGACCCGGCCCTCGTCCCTTCGGCCGTGGCCTCTGTCCTGGGGCTGATGGAGGACAAGAGCCGGCCGCTGGCGGACACGCTGGCCGGCTTTCTGGCCAACCGCCGCGCGCTGCTGCTCCTCGACAATTGCGAACACCTCCTGGACGCCGTGGCAGCCCTCGTTGGGCGACTGTTGCACCACTGCCCCCATCTGCTCATCCTCACCACCAGCCGCGAGCGGTTGGGCGTGTCCGGCGAGACGCTGTGGCCTGTTCCGGCGATGGCTCTGCCGCCACCAGATGTGGCCGACCCGGCCGAACTGATCGGCTATGACGCCGTGCGTCTGTTCGTCGAGCGCGCGGCGGCGGCGCTGCCCGGTTTCGCCCTGTCGCCCAACAACGCGGCGGCCGTGGCCCAGGTCTGCCGCCGGCTGGACGGCATCCCCCTGGCGCTGGAGCTGGCCGCGGCGCGCGTGCGGCTGTTGCGGGTCGAGCAGATCGCCGCCCGGCTCGACGACCGCTTCGCGCTGCTGGTCGGCGGCGACCGCGCCGCCACGCCCCGCCAACAGACGCTGCGCGGCCTCATCGACTGGAGCCACGACTTGCTCACGCCGGCCGAACAACGCCTGCTGCGGCGGCTGTCGACGTTCGCCGGCAGCTTCACGCTGGCCGCGGCCGAGGCCGTTTGCGACCCGGAGGGCGAGGGCGGCATCCTCGACGCGCTGGAGAAGCTGGCCGACAAGTCGCTGGTGGTTGCGGCGCGCTCGGCCGGCCACGAGGCCCGCTACAGCCTGCATGAGACTATCCGGCAATACGGCCGCGAGAGGCTGCTGGCCGCCGGCGAGACGACAGCCACGCAGATCCGCCACGCCGCCTGCTATTGCCATCTGCTCGAAGACGCGATGCCCCGCGTCGACTTCGACGACCGCTGGTTCGAGCGGCTGGCGTGGCTGGAGGAGGAGTACGGCAACTGGAGCGCCGTGCTCAATCGCGCGCTGGACACAGGCGCGATCGACGCCGTCTGGGGCGTGCGCGTGGCGGCCCGGCTGGCTCCTTTCTGGCTCATGCACGGCCGCCTCATCGAGGGGCGGTTGCAGATGGAGGCGGCGCTCGATCGGTCCGGCGACGCGCCGGCGGCGACGCGAGCTGCCCTGACGCTATGGGTGGCCACGCTGATGATCCGCGAGTGGGATCCTCATGGTTCGGCGCTGGCCGCGCGCGGGGTGGCCCTCTTTCGCGAACTGGACGACCCGGCCGGCGTAGCCTGGGGATTGATCGCCCTGAGCCTGAGCGACCTGAACGCGCGCGAGGCGGCGGCGGCACAACTGGCGGAGGCGTTGGCGCTGGCCGAGGCGGCCGGCGACGAATGCCTGCAGATGGGGGCGCATTATGTGCTGGCGCGGCTGGCGCTGCGCGACGGGGCGTTCGACGTCGCCGAAACCCACGGCGAGCGGGCGCTGGCGTTAGCCCGCGTCACCGGCAACCGGCTTCGGGAGCCTTATCTGCTGCGCACCCTGGGCGTCGTCGCCTCGTGGAGCGGCGACAGTCCGCGAGCGACGGCTTTCTATGAGGAAGCGCTGGCGCTTTCCAGAGAGTTAAACGCGCAGGGTTGGGTGCAAGCCCACATCCTGAACTCGCTGGGCGAAGACGCGCGCCGCCGCGGCGATTATGCCCAGGCGCTGGAGCATTACCGCGCCGCGCTGGAGATTGCGACGCAAGTCGGCGACCGTTTTCTGACTATCGGAGATCGTTTGAATATCGGGTTGGTGTTGGCCCGAGTCGGCGACGCGGTCGAGGGAGAGGGCCTGCTGCGGCAAGTCCTGGACGACCGTGTTCGTGGCAACCTCATCGACGGCAACATCGTCTGGACCCTGTGGGGGTTGGCATTGGCGGCGGCGCGGCGCGGCGACCTGGAGCGGGCAGCGCGGCTCTATGGCGGGGCAGTCAGGCTGAGCGAATCAGTCGGCTTCCCGGTCGCGCCGGCGGACCGGGCAGCGTTCGAGGCCGACATCGACGCCACGCGGGCGACGCTGGGCGAATCGGCCTTCGCCGCAGCCCGGGCAGATGGCGCGGCGCTGCCCCACCCCGCGCTCTTTGCGTTAGCCCTGGACGAGTGACGAGTTACGAGTTACGAGTTACGAGTTACGAGTTACGAGTTACGAGTGACGAGTGACGAGTTCAGAAGGCGTGCGGCCGTCGTAGGGGTCGACCTGTGTGCCTGCTCAAGATACGAGATACCAGATACCAGATACGAGATACGAGATACGAGATACGAGATACGAGATACGCAAGAGACGCGCTCTTCACTCGTCACTCGTCACTCGTCACTCGTCACTCGTCACTCGTCACTCGTCACT
>JAHDWL010000037.1 GCA_023384355.1 Anaerolineae bacterium | reverse complement strand
GGTCACCCGTCGCAGATCGCCTGTCAGTGCCGCGGCCGACTGATAACGCGCTTGCGGCTCTTTGGCCAGCACGCGGCTGATGATCGTCTGGGTGACCGGCGGCAGGTCGGGCCGCCGGGCGCGGATGTCGGGGATGGGCGCGTTGATGTGGAGCATCGCCTGTTGCAGGGCGGAGTCGGCCTTGTAGGGCACGTCGCCGGACAGCATCTCGAACAGCACCGCGCCCAGCGAGTAGAGGTCGCTGCGGCCGTCCAGGTCGCCTTTGCCCAGCGCCTGTTCGGGGCTCATGTAGGCGGTCGTGCCGATGACCGCGCCGGTCGAGGTCAACGATTTCCCCGTTCCTATGGCCGCGTATCGGGCGATGCCAAAATCGGACAGATAGGCCGCGCCGGCGTCGTCGAAGAGGATATTGTCCGGCTTCACATCGCGGTGGATGATGCCCTGGGCGTGGGCAAAGTCGAGCGCGGCGGCGATGCGGCTGACAACGGTCGTCGCTTCAGCCAGAGAGAGCGGCCGCCGGGCGATCCGCTCGCTCAGCGAGCCGCCGGCCATGTAGCGCATCACGAGATAGGGGCGGCCGTCCTGCTCGCCATAGTCATAGAGCGGGACGATGGCCGGGTGCTCCAGATTGGCCACAGTCCTGGCTTCCCTCATGAACCGGGCCAGCAAATTGGCGTCGAACCGCCCCGAGCCTATCACCTTGATCGCCACCTGGCGGCCGAGCGTGGGGTCCTGCGCCAGATAGACGTCGGCCATCCCCCCGGCGCCGAGCGGGCGGATGATCTGGTAGCGGCCGATGGTGGTGGTCATGTCGTTTTTCCCGATTCCGGATTATGAATGAAGAACGCGCTCCAAACTCGTAACTCGTCACTCGTCACTCGTCACTTCTCCCACGGCTGCCGGTAGATATCATGATACCCCGCCCGGTCAGACTGGAACATCAGCCACTGGCCGTCGGGCGAAACGATCGGGAAGTAATTATTGCCGGGGCTGTCGGTCAGCCGCACGGTCTCGCCGCCCTCAAACGGCACGGCGAACAGCTCATAGCCGCCTTCGCGGTCGCTCTCGAAGACCACCCAGCGGCCGTCGGGCGAGAAGGACGGGCTGGCGTCGCGCCCCTTGCTGGTCGTCAGGCGGCTCTGGTTGTTGCCGTTGACGTCCATCACATAGATTTCGTAATCGCCGTCGCGGCCGGAGTAGAAAGCGATCCACTGGCCATCGGCCGAGGGCGAGGCGAAGCCGTCGAAGGTGTCGTTATGGGTCAGTTGTGTCTGCTGTCCGTCCAATGTTCCCAGGAAAACCTCGCTGCTGTTCGTGTCGCTGGCTTGCAGAGAAAAGATGAAGCTCTGCCCGTCGGGCAACCAGCGCGGGTGGTAATCCATCCCCCGGTTATTGGTCACCTGTTGCAGCATTTCGCCGGTGGTCGCGTCGAAGAGGTAGATGTCGCCGTCGCCGTCCAGGTTGGCCGAGGTGAGGAAGGTGCGGCCGTCGGGCGAGTAGCCGGCCTGGTAATGGTCGTAGGGGCCGCTGGTGAGCTGCCGGCCCAGGCCGCCGCCGTTGGGGTCGGCCTCAAAGATGTGCCAGCCGTCGCTCATCTCGGCCGACAGCAGGATGCGCGACTGGTCGGGGGCGAAGACGGCCGTGTAATGATCCCGCTCGCCGAAGGTCAGGCGCGTCAGTTCGTCGCCGGCCAGTGGGATTGGCTGGGTGCCGGGGCTGATCCCGCCGCCCGATCTGTCTGCCGGCGCTTCCGCGTTGCCCGGCTGCCCGATGGCCCACGAGGGATAGGCGCCACGCTCGGTCAGCAACCGGACGTTGCTGCCGTCGGCGTCCATGATATAGAGGTCATCGGTGTAGTCGGCTTGGGTGGCAGCGAAGACGATTTGCGACCCGTCGGCCGACCACACCGCGCCCCAATCCTCGGCCCGGCTGTTATAGATGGGGCGCACGTTGCCACCGTCGGCGTCCATCACGTAGATGCCGCCGTCGACGGTGTCCCGCTGTGAAAGAAACAGGATGCGCTCGCCATCGGGCGACCATTCAGGCGACCACTCTTCCACCTGCGAGGTGGTCAGTCGTCGTCGATCGCCTCCGTCTGAGTCTGACGAGAACAACTGGTAGACCTCCCCGATGGTCACGTTGAACACCAGACGGTCGGCCACCGACCAACTGACATGCCCCTCGCGTTCGGCCGTCGTGGTGATCTGGGTCAAGCCGGAGCCATCGTCGTTCATGATGAACAGGTCACCGTTCCCATTGCGTTTCGACTGGAAGACGATCCGCCGTCCATCGGGAGACCACGCGGGTACGATGTCGTCGGCCGGGTCGTTCGTCAGCCGCGTCTGGTCGCTGCCGTCGCGGTTCATGACGTAGATCTCGGGGTTGCCGTCGCGCTCGGAGACGAAGGCGATACGGCCGCCGTCGGGCGAGACACGCGGGTACATGTCGGCGCCCGGACTGAATGTCAATTGGCGGCGGTCGGTCCCGTCAGTCTCGATTATGTAAATCTCGTGGTCGCCGGTGAGCGAAGAATAGAAGACGATCTCATCGGGCAGCGCGGGCGCTAAGCTCTCCGTCATCGTGGGAGTCACCACTGTCGGGGCCACGGTGGACGGCGCCTGGGCGGTGGAGGTCGGCCCGGATGGCGGCGTTTTTCCGGCGGCAACTTTCTCGGCGGCTTCCCCGGCAGGCGTCTCCCCAATGGGCGTACTGATCGCCGCCCCAGCGGGGGTGTCCGGTGTTTCCTCGCCGCCTCCATCGCGCAGCAGGACGAACAGGATGAGACCGGCGACGACCACGCCGGCGACCACCAGCCACGGGGCGAAGTTCGGCCCCGTCCCGGGCGCGGCCGTGCGCGGCGGCGTGGCGCGGGGCGCGGCCACTTGTTGTCCCGTTATCGCCCGTTGCAGGTCGGCCACAAACGCCGCGCCGGTGGGGTAGCGATCCGCCGGCCGCTTGGCCAGCATGCGGGCGATGACGTTCTGCAACGCCGGCGGCAGGTCGGGCCGCCGGGCGCGGATGTCGGGGATGGGCGCGGAGATATGCTGGACGGCCACCGCCAGGCCGGAATCGGCGCGATAGGGCACGTCGCCGGTCAGCATCTCGAACAGGACGACGCCGAGGGAGTAGAGGTCGGCGCGGCCGTCCAGGTCGCGGACGCCCTGGGCCTGTTCCGGGCTGATGTAGTCGAACGTGCCGCGCACCATGCCGGTGGCCGTCAGGCGGGTGCCCGCGCCGGCGGATGCCATCCAGGCGATGCCGAAATCGGACAGATAGGCCGCGCCGTTCTCGTCGAAGAGGATGTTGGCCGACTTGACGTCGCGATGGATGACGCCTTGCCCGTGGGCAAAGTCCAGCGCGGCGGCGATGCGCTCCAGGATGGGCAGCGCCTGGGCCGGGGCCAGCGGGCCGCGGGCCAGCCGCCCCTCCAGCGAGCCGCCGGTCAGGCAGCGCATGACCATGTAGGGCAGGCCGTCCTGCTCGGCATAGTCGTAGATGGGGACAATGGCGTGATGCTCCAGCGCGGCGGCGGCGCGGGCCTCGCGGGCAAACCGGGCGCGACTCTCGGCGTTCAGGAACTCGCGGTGGGGGGCCTTCACGGCGACTTGCCGGTCGAGCACCGGGTCGCGCGCCAGAAAGACATCGGCCATCCCCCCGGAGCCGAGCGGGCGGATGACGGCGTAATGTCCGAATGCCGTGGGGGGCATGCGGTTGACCTCCTGTAACTAATCCAAACGAGACAGACTGACTGCGCCAATCATAACCCGGATGAGGTGGTTTGTGAAGTCAGAGCAGGCGAATATTGTTGTATCGGCTGTTTGCCGGTACAAATTCCCCCACCTCACGGATACGGGTTCGGCGTGGGGGGGGCAGTCGGCGGCGGGTAGGGATATGATGCGTCCGGTGTTTCCGTCGGCGGCGGGTATGGCTCCACGGGGGTCGGAGATGACCATGGGGGGGCATTGGGATTGGGCGTCGACGTCAGGGCCGGGTTGGCTGTGGCTGTAGCCGTGATCGTGGAACCGGGCGGCTGGGGCGGCTCATCGTCTTCAACCGGCGGCGGCGCGGCCGTGGCGGTTGCGGCAGCGCTCGTTGCCGCGGGAACAGCCGACCTTGTCGTCACAACGTCAAGCGCGTCCGCCGCGCCGGCCTCGAATTCGACCACGTTGGCCGCCACCCAGCCGGCCAGACCGGCATCGGTTATAATGTTGAACCACGTGCTCGCCGCGTCACGCCCCAACACCAGCGCCGTCTCGTCCTGCCGCAACAAGCCGGCGATCTCGAATTGCGTTCCCGGCCCGCGCCGAATGTTGATCGAGTTTGACCGTGGCCGAACTCGTGCCCCGTCCGTTGCTGCCGGCCGCGCGCCCACCACCGCCGTCGCCGCCGCCGTGGACGTCGGCCGTTCGGCCGTCGCGATATCTGTCGAGGGCGCTGCGCCGGCCGGCGGCGTGATGACCAGCGCCGGGCCGGTCATGGGCGCGGGTGCCCGTCGCCCTGAAGAACACCCGGCCGTCATTCCCCAGAGGGCTATCAAAACGATCAGCAAACCGATCTGTCCAATTCGGCGGTTGTAGCTTGTTCCCATCCGTCCCTACTCCTCCGGTGGTCCGGTCACGGCGAGCGCAGGGGGGCAAGTCGTCTCGACCGGTATATCCTGCGTCACGTATTGCGCCCATTCCTCAGCCGTCAGATTGCGCGTGGCCACGGCGCAGGCCGCGCCGACGGCGTCGTCGTATGTCATCACCGAGACGAACAACCCCCCGGCCAGATCGGCCGAGGCCAGGAAGCGCCCGTCGGGGCTGAAGGCCAGGGCATAGACGTCCGCGCCGTGCACATCGAGCGGCAGACCGACCGCCTGCCCACCCGCGCCGGACACGGCCATATTCCACATGGCGATAGTCGAGTTCGCGCCGCCCGTCGCCAGCAATGCCCCGTCGGGGCTGAAGGCCAGGGCATTGATGCGCGTCGTTTGATTGGTCAGCAAGCGGCGCACAATCGCGCGGTGCTCGACATCGATCAGCGGCACATCGCCGCCCGACCCGGCCGCGGCCAGCAAGCGCCCGTCGGGGCTGAAGGCCACGTCCCAAATCTCGTCGAGGCCGGTGACGATGGGGTCGCCGACCGGCAGCAGCGTGACCGCGTCCCGGAATCGCACCGTGCCGTCCCAGCTGCCGGTGGCGAACAGGCGACCGTCGGGGCTGAAGGCGAGGTCGAATATCTCCCGGTCGTGAGCCTGAATCGGATCGCCCAGCGGCTCCCCGGTGGCCGCGTCCCACACACGAACCCGACCCAGGTCGTCGGCCGAAAGCAGCTGCGCGCCGTCGGGGCTGAAGGCCACAGCGCGGGTGATGGCCTCGTGTTGGCCCAGCACGCGGCCGGCCGGCGGCCGGGCCGTCAGATCCCACAGTAATACGCGGCCGTCGTGCCCCACCGACGCCAACCGTCGTCCGTCGGGATGGAAAGCCACCCGACGCGCCGGTCCCTCATGGGCCACCAGCGGCCCGCTCCACGCGGCCGCCGGGTTGGCCGTCCAAAGCCGAATCGCTCCATCCTCGCCGGCTGAGGCCAATAGCGTCCCGTCGGCGGCAAAATCGAGACCCAACGCCCCACCGGCATACGCCTCGTCCATGGCGCTCATCAGCCACTGCCCGCGTGACGGCACGCCGCGCGGCGACCACCAGACGATCGACCGATCGGCACCCAGAGAGAGCAGGGCAGGGCCATGGGGCGTGTCGGCCGCAGACAGGCTCCAGCCGAAGCCGCCCTGACTGGAGAGCGACAGCCGGCGCACCGGCACGCCGCTGTCGATCCGCCAACCGTAGATCATCCCGTCGGCCCCGGTGGAGAACAGCGCCCCGTCGCCGTCGAAGACGACGTCGTACACCGGGCCGGAGTGGGCGACAAAAGATGCCGGCTGCGGCTCCCACGAATCGACACGCCACAGGGCAATGGTCCCGTCGCGGCCGGCCGAGGCCAACAGCGCCCCGGCAGGGTCAAAGGTCAGACCCGTCACCGCCTCGCGGTGGGCCGGAAATGACAGGTGGAGCGACCGTGTCGCCACGTCGACGACGCCGATGGTGCCGCTTTCAGCGCCAAAGACCAGCAGGTTGGGGTCGGTGGGGCTGAAGGCCAGCGACGATACATCTTCGCCGCCGCTCAGCGCATGCTCCCAGACGGGCTCGCCCTCCGGCATCGTCCATACCATCAGGGACGACCCGCCGGCGCCGGCCAGATAGCGGCCGTCGGCACTGACGGCCAGCTCGCGCGCGCGATTGTCAAACGCCTCCCAACGCGCATGCAAGCGGTCATCTGCCGCCAGGTCCCAGACTGCCACCTCGCCGCGGCTACAGCCGGCCGCCGCATCGGCGCAGCTGCCGGACACCAGATAGCGGCCGTCGGGGCTGAAGGCCAGCGCGTCGATGCCCGAGGCGTGGCCGGCCGGCGCGTGCGACAGCGGCACGCGAGCGGCCGCATCCCACAGGATGATGCGCCCGGCGGCATCGGCCGAGGCGAAGAGCGAACCGCCCGGCGCAAAGGCAATGGTGTTCACCGTCGCCTCGTGCGCGCGCAGAAAAGTGGCGATGTAGGGATTGGCCATCAAGCCGTGGCGCAAGAACCCCTCCGTCTCGGGGCTGCGGTCCAGCCGATACGCCTCGATGCCCAGCAGAAGCGCCAGGTCATATTGCGACTCCAGCAACGGCGAACTCTCCCCAATCAACCGGCGCGACAGAGCCAGGTTGCGCTGTTCCTCGGCCAGGCGCGCGTTGCGCACCACGAGGAAGAGCAGCACCCCCAGCAACACCACCAGGCCGGCGAACGCGGCGGCAATGGCCCAGGCATAGCGGGGGACGGCCCGCCACCAGCGGAAGGCGCTGTTGGCCGCCACCCACCGCCGGTCGAACGCATGATGATAGATGCGGTTCGAGACGACCAGATCGCCGTTTTCGTCGGGCCGCAACAGGCCGCAGAAACGCAGCTCGCGGTGCAGCGGCGACTGTTCCAGATTACGAATGCGCCGGCCGCGCCGCACAGCCCCATAGAGGTTCACCAGAGCCTCGCGATTGGGACTCTCCAGCAGCGAGTCGCGCACATAGGACAGGTTGCTGTCCGGCTCCTCGCCGTGGTCGTCCCGCAAAAACCAGTGGACCAGATCGTCGATGGCCGCGTCGGTCCAGTCGCGGGTGGTGTCCTGGGCGACAGCCCGGCAGATGCGCTGCGTCAGATAGGGGTGGCCGCTGGTCCAGTAAAAGACGCGCTCCAGCACGGCCTCATTCCGATCCGGCAGACCCTCCAGCAGCGCCTCGGCGGCCTGTTTCTCCAGGTTATCGAGTGTGACGCGCGAACCGACGTTGAAGCGGGTAGCGCCGCGGTCACGGATGAGCTGGTCGGGCGGGGTCATGCCGATGAGCACCAGGGCCACACGACACCGCTCCGTCTCGCCGGCCGACGACTGATAGAGCGCGCGAATGGCGTTGATGAAATCGTCGCCGAACTCCAGGCTGAGGAGTGCGCCGATCTCGTCGATGAAGATCGCCGCTGTGCCCCCGGTCTGCCGGCACACGACCTCGCGGATGAATCGGACCAGCCGGTCGATAGGGGTATAGGCGGACTGCTCCATCCACCAGGTCGACACGCTCACATCAAGCCCCAACTGCGACGACAGGGCATTGAGAAAGCTGCGGCACCAGGGTTCGATGTCGGCATTGCCGCCGAAACGGTGCAGGTCGAGATAGGCGTTGGGGATATTTTGTTTGCGGAGCTCGGCCTGGGTGCGAAAAATGAGGCTGGTCTTGCCCATTTGCGACGCCGTCAGGACGAAGCACAACTCGCCGCGCAGGATCAAATCCTGCAGCCGGCGGTCGGCCGGCCGCTCCACATAGCAACGGGCATCGAAGGGCACCGCGCCATTGACATAGAAAAAAGATCGGTTATCGGCGGGTCCTGACATTGAGTCTATCGGCGAAGTAGCGACGATACAATTCGCAACGACAGACGTAATTATCACCAACTTTGGAAACCAGGCCAGCTTTCATCAGATGATAGCCGACTCGACGGTCGGTGCAGGGCCGATCCTCCAGCACCTCGATGATCGCCGCCCGCAGACGTTCATCGGCCTCAATGCGCCGGAGCTGCCAATGGAGATGGGGGTGAAACGGGCCGTCGTCGTCGGTCGCCGTCTCGCTCAGGCTTTTCCAGGTGACGTCGCCGGCCACCAATGTATAGAGGGCTACCCGTGTCAGATAGGGATGGCCGCCCAACAGCGCGAACATCTTTTCCTGTTCGGCGTCGCCCAGCGGCGACCGGTAGCGCCGATTCAGATCAGCCACCTGGTGGAGGGTAAAATCGTTCAGATAGAGCACGTGGCCGGTGTTGAACGGCGATTCGCCCACACGGTCGATCAGCAAATAAGGCTCGGTGGAGATCGCCATCATCAGCGTCAGCTTGCGCCACATGGGGATGCCGGCCCGCAAATTGTGCCACGAGCGCAGCAGACTGAAGAAATCTTTCGAGAAGTCGGTCAGCTGCAACACATCGACTTCATCCATCGCCAGCAGAATCGGCCGCTCGGCCTGCCGCAGCACGTGTTCCATCAATTCCTGCATGTTCTCCTGCGGCAGAAAGTCGTAGGCCCACGCGCGTTCCCAGATCGCCGGATCCAGCCCCAGGGCGCGGACAACCCGCAACGACACCACGCGCAGCAGTTCGCGCAGCGATTCGCGCGCCGGGTCGCCCAGGCCCTGAAAGTCGATGTATACCAGTTGGGCATCGAATCGTTCCTGCGCCTGGTGGATGCCCCGCGCCAGCAACGACGTCTTGCCGACCTGGCGCGAGCCGCGGATGGTGATCGTCTGACCTTCGTTCTGCAGCGCACGCGACAGATCGTGGTCGGCCGCGCGCTCGATATAGAAAGCGTCATCGACGCGCATGCCGCCACTGGGAAACTCCAGACGCCACGGGATTTCGTCGCGCCCAATCGGAATACCTTCCATATTTCGCAGTTCTTCGGCCAGCATCATACGCGCCTTCCTGTACTCACGGTAATAGTGGGTATCCCCCACGCCAAGCAGTGCCTGCAAATTCTCCGGGCTAAAACGGCCGGCGCGGGTGGTCAGGCAGCTCAGGATACAATAGGGTCGCCAGCTTGAATCGAGCCAGCGCGGGTCGCGGGGGTTATCGATCGAGGGCGGTGTTTCGGCATCGGGGACCAGCCGGGCAATCGCTTCCTTGACCACCCCCTTCAGCGCGACAACGGGCGTCTTCTTGTCTGCTTCCGCCTGCGCCGCCACGATACGCAATCGCAGCAGATCGCTGCCGGCCAGCCACGACGGCTGATGCCAATGCTTCACCACGCCGTGGATCATCTCTTCCCATTGTTCGTCGCTCAGATCGACGAGTGTGTGACCGGTCATCTTCCCTCAGCAATCGGCCAGCGTCCGAGCGGCCTGCCGATAACATTTCCAGTATAGCGCCTTCCACTCCCTGCAACTTCCCTGAAACTCCCCTCGTGTTGGGGAGCCAGGCGGTAAAACTCCCATTCAGGGCGCGGAAAAGATGGGAGCGGCGCGGCATTGATTATTGCCTGCTCGGGGTATCCTATGGTTGATTTTGCTGTCGACCCACAAAAGCACAGGAGGAAACGATGATAGCCCAGTTTAAAGCGTCCCCAGGCGATTTATGGCGATGGATTTGGCCGTCACACGGCGACGACCGCAACCCCCGCCAATCCGGGGCGCAGGCACCGGCCGAGATGCATCGCGAGTTCCAGTTCGGCCAATCCGGCGTCAGCTATGACAACCTCTTCGGCCCCTATCTGGTCGGTGCGTGCCGGATCACCATCCGTGACCCGTTCATCCAGGAATATTATCAGGCGCGCAATATGATGGAACTGTTGGAGACCATCGTTCGCGGCCGGACGACGACCGGGGAGATCGCTGTCCATCTCGTCACTCGCGAAAGCCCGCCCGAATTTGTCGGTAAACAGGCCCACTATCTGGGCCGGGTTGAGAAAGCCGCCCAGAGCCAGGACATCCGCTTCACGTGGGAGTTCGACCCGCTCTTCCACGATCGCTCAATTGAAACCGACCACGGCTGGATGATCATCCTCGGTCGCGGCCTCGACATCTTTCAGAAATACGAACTGAACGACGGCTTCGACTTCCAGAATCGGCTGCAGATCTGCCGCGCGGTTAAGGAATTCTCCATAACCGTGATTTGTTCAACCCGTCGGACAACCCGCGATGAGCGCGAAGCCTGAATAGCTTGACTAAGAAGGAGGAATGGAAGTGGACGAATTTTCGGGTTATATAATCGCCTTCCTGTTGGGAATGGTCGTCATGGCCCTGATCGCCATGAGCACCCTGAGATCGCATAGCTGAGCGATTCCGCCGTGTTGGGCGCGGGGGTGCGTCCAACACGGCGGACAAACTTAATCAGGTGCAAGTCGCGACTATATTGCATGGAGCATTTACTTATCTTATACTAATCTGACCAGTTGTTGGACTGTCTGTGGCAGGTGGGGCCTGCGGAGTTCCAAACACCCGTAGCAATCCGCTCCCCTCATCGATGAAACCGCTGCCCGCCACGAGCCGCCAATCGCACAGCAGAACAATTAAAAAAACCTTATTGAGTATTGGTTCACGATCATGGATCCAGTTCTGGGCTTTACACTACTTTTGGCGGTCATTGCCGGATTTGGTCTGCTGATGTGGCGCAGGGGCAAGCGCGTCACCGGTGGCCAGGGGCGGCCGCCGGCGGCCGGGACGCCCGCGCTGAGTATAGCCTGCATCTCCGGGCCGCTGGCCGGCCGGCAGTTCAACTTCACGACCACGTGGCTCCGGCTGGGTCGCGAACGTGACAACGAGATCGTCATCGACAGCCCGCTTGTATCGCGCCACCATGCGCTGGTCAACGTGACGCCCGCCGGCGTTGCCCTCCGCGATCTGGAGAGCACCAACGGCACGTGGGTGAACGGCCGGCGCATCCTGGAGCAATCGCTGGACGAGAATTCGTCATTCCAGATTGGCCCCTGCGTCTTTGCCCTGGTCGGCCTCGGCCGCACCGCGCCGCCCATCCAGCCACCCCAGCCACCCATCAGTCATCCGCTGCCCTCGATCTCGCTGTCGATGGCCCGCAGCGTGGAGATCGGCTCCTATGATCAGCTCGATCTCGTCGGCGAGGGAGGCGCGGCCTATGTCTACAAGATGCGCCATCGCCGCACCGGCGAGCTGGCCGCGCTGAAGATCCTCAAGGAATCGGCCGACCCCTACTTCAAGCAACGCTTTGCCGAAGAAGGGCAAATCGGGCTAAAACTGTCCCATCCCCACATCGTCGAAGTGTATGGCACAGGAGAGGCCAACGGCATTCATTACATCCTGATGGAATATCTGGCGGGTCAATCGCTGCGCGACCGATTCGGCCGCCCCATCGATTTGAACGAATTGATCGCCATCGTGGCCCAGATTGGCAGCGCGCTCGACTACGCCCATTCACAAGGTGTCTTCCACCGTGACATCAAGCCGGAGAACATCCTCTTCACCGATCAGGGCACGGCCAAACTGGGCGACTTCGGCATTGCCCGCCTGACGGGCGTGCGGCGCTACACCAGCGAGGGGATGATCATCGGCACGCCGGAATATATGTCCTTTGAGCAAGCCAAAGGCATGGAGCTGGACGGCCGCAGCGACCAGTATTCGCTGGCCATCGTCATGTACGAGATGCTGGCCGGCCGGCCGCCCTTCACGGCCGCCAACCCGCTGGCCGTGGTCGAAAAGCACCTGTCCGAGGAGCCGGTGCCTGTCCGCCGGCTGAATCCCCGCGTGCCGGAACAGGTCGAGCGGACGATAATGCGCTCCCTGAACAAAGACCGTAACCGGCGCTATACGACTATGGCCGACATGGCCGGCGCCCTGGGTTATCGTGCCCCCACCGGCGCGGTAGCGGCCGCGCCGCCGCCCTCCGTCCGGGCGCGCCTTGTCCACACCGATAGCGGGCGCGTCTGGATGCTGGACCGGCCGATGGAACTGGGCCGCGAGATGGTCGATCATCCGCTCGTATCCCGTCGCCACGCCCGCATCCAGCCCAACGGTCGCACTTACGTCATCGAAGACCTTGGTTCCGTCAATGGCACTTATGTCGAGGGCCGGCGCATTACCGCCCCGACTGTGTTGTCGCCGGGGGCCCGCATTCATCTGGGCCCGGCGGTGGCATTCCAGTTTTTAGTCGAAGAGAAGCCCCGCGACGGGCGGCTCAATTAACCACTCATTAGGAGGTACTATCATGGAGCAGTTGATGAGTTACTGGTACGACTGGGGTGTGTTCGTCGGGGTCTTCCTGGCAGCCGCGGTCGCCATCTACATTTTCTTCGATTCACAGCAGGCTGTGGCGCCCGGCAGTGCCACATGGCCACGAGTTATCAGTATTGCCGGGTTGCTCCTCACGTTGCCCAGCCTCGTCTATCGACTGACACAGATGGAAGACGCCGAAGTGCTGGGTTTGCCCTTTCTGTTCGAGGGCGACAGCAACTTCTCGCTGTTCTTCTATCTGGCGGTGGCCGGGCTTCTGCTGGCTCTGGGCGCGCTGGTCTACTATTTGATGCGCGTGCGCACGGTCGCAGCTGTGGTGATTGTGGACCCATTCCCGACAGTGCCGCCGCCCCCCCCGCCGCCGCCGTCGGAACCGATAGCTCCCCAGCCGCGACCGGTCGCCGCCACGCAACCGGTTAATCCCGAGCCGCCGCCACAGGCATGGCTGGTCGTCCGCTCCGGCCCGCGCGTCGGCACGCAGTTTGGGCTGGGCGTCTCGCGGCCCAACGTGGTCGGCCGCGACCCCAACAAGGCCGACATCATCATCGATGAGGAATCCGTCAGCCGCGAACACGCCCGCGTTCGCTTCGAGAACGGCCAATTCGTCATCTATGACATGGCCAGCACCAGCGGCACCCTTGTCAACGGTAACGCTGTCCAGCGCCAGATGCTCTATGACAACGATCGCATCAACCTCGGCCGCGTCGAGCTGGTCTACAAGAAGGTGTGACAATCATGGAACCGACCCGTAACCTCGATACATTGCCGCCGGCCAAAGCGTGGATCATCGTCCACGGTGGCCCCAACGACAACGCCATGCTGCGGCTCCGGCGCAAGGACCTGACCATTGGTCATGATCCGAACAAGGCCGACCTGGTGCTGGATGACAAGTCGATTTCCGGCGAGCACTTACGGATCAAGCCCGACGGCGACCATTACATCGTGGCTGATCTGGCCAGCCGCAACGGCACCATGGTCAACGGCCAAACCATTCGGCAGGTCCACCTGAATGATGGTGACGTCATCCGAATTGGCCACACCGTTCTCGTTTACAAGTACATAGCGGCCCACACCGGCCGCGCCTGAACAACACCGAGGTTTGACAGGAGAACGACATCATGAGCGATTTTGACAACAAGCCCACGGAACTATATGACCCCCAGCGGCACGGCGGGCAGGTCCCCGGCGGCAGCTCCCGGCGCAAGACTGAAGTGTTGCGTCCCAAGGGGCCACGCGTGTTCGCCATGTTTGTGGGGTTGGGGGGCGCGCCGGGCATCGACGGCCATATCTTCCACCTGAACACGGATGACGGGGGAACGCTGATCGGCCGCGACTACGACTGCGACATCGTCATCGACGAGCCGGCCGTCTCGCGCCGCCACGCCAAGGTAAAGCTGGACGAGCCCGACGGGGGTCGCCTGCAATTTTTCATCCAGGACCTGGCCACCGAAAACGGGACCGTCGTCAACGGCGAGAAAGTGATCAAACACTATCTGGTCGAGAACGACCGCATCACGATCGGCCGCGCCACGTTGGTCTTCAAGATAGTCGACGACACACCCGGCAGTTAGTGCCGGAATCACAGGAGGTTTCATCATGTCTGCATTAAGGAAGTTCCATATCCCGTTGCCGGGGGCAATATTGGTCCTGCTGGCCTTCTTTTTGCCCTGGATGTCTGTGTCCTGTCTGGGCGTGCAGGTTGCCGAGGGGTCAGGCTACAGCCTGGCAACCGGAAAGCTCTTTTCCGAGATGGGGGCGCTGCTGGGCGGCGGCGAAATGCCGGTCGATCCGGGGATGTTCAGGGTGCTGTGGCTTGTCCCGGCCGCCGCTGTTCTTTCCCTTGCCCTGTTTCTGGTCACCATGCGCCGTCCTGACAGCGAGCGCCGCACCAGTCTGGGCCACATCGGCGCCGGCCTGCTCGGCTTTGCCGGCCCGGCCTACATGTGGCTGCAAACCCGCGGCAGTTCGGACGTTGATATGTCGGCCATGATCGGCCAGATGGTTGAATTGAAGTACGGCCTCTGGCTGGCCATAATTGGGCTTTTAATTATTATCGTCGGCGGTGTTCTCTCATATATGGAAGCTCGCCGGGGTGGGGGAAGCGAGCACTACGATCCCTATCCGATGACCCAGACCACTCCCGCCGGCGGCTACACGCCGCTCGGTGGTGGGGCACTGCCGGATGCGCCGCCGCCCCCTGCCTCTTCGTATAGCTCGGCCGCCGGCGCCACCGCCGCCCCATTCAGCCCGCCCACGCCTGCCGCCCCGCCACGGCGCGCCACCGAGGTGTTATCCAGGGCCGACACGACGGCGATGGCCTGGCTGGTCATCAAGGAAGGACCGCGCGCCGGACACTCCTTCCGGCTGATGGAGACGACCAGCATCGGCCGCGACGCCGGCAACGACATCATCCTCGACGACAGCTCTCTCTCCGGCCAGCATGCCAAGGTGAAGTTAGAGAACGGCTCGCAATTTATCATCACCGACCTGGCCAGCACCAACGGCATGTTTCTTTTCGACCGCGAGAAGAACGACTGGGAGCGGGTCTACCGGGTTGAACTGACCGACGGCGCCCAGCTGAAGCTGGGCCGCACCGTGCTGTTTTTCATGACCCCTACCGGCAAGGAAACGGCCGACAAGACGGCCAAGGACCAGGCCGAAAAGAGCCAGGCGAACGAGGACCAGGCGGCCTAGCCGGGGCAGGGTAACAGGCTGCCGGCCACGAACGGAACAAGGATCATGACCCTTTCCCTGCAGATCGGCCATGCCGGTCACACCGGCCTCGTCCGCGAGGTGAACGAGGACAGTTATCTCATCCTCACGCCGCCCGGCGTCCAGCCGCCCGTCGACGCGCTGCTCGTGGTGGCCGACGGCGTAGGCGGCGCTAACGCCGGCGAGATCGCCAGCGGCGTGCTGGTCGAGTCCTTCCTGGCCTGGTTCGGCGGCAACAGTTATGGCGAATACGTCCATTATAACAGCGCCCACCCCGACTATTTCGTCGCCGCGCTCAAGGACCTGCTGGAGAACGTCAACGATCGTCTCTACCAGATGGCCGCCGGCCGTGCCGAGTGGGCCAACATGGGCACGACCGGGACAGTCGCCCTGCTGAGCAACGACCGCCTGTTCCTGGGTCATGTCGGCGACACCCGCGCCTATGTGCTGCGCGGCGGCGTTTTGCGACAGCTGACCGTCGACCACTCCTGGGTGGCCGAGGAGGTGGCCGCCGGTCGCATGACCGAGGCCGAAGCCCGCGACCATCCCCGACGCAATGTCATCAGTCGCGTGTTGGGCAACACCCCTTTATTGCGTGTCGATCGCATGGCTTACGACATGGAACCCGGCGACGTCTTCATCCTCACCTCCGACGGCCTGACCGGCCTGGTGAGCGACGAGGAGATACGCGCGGCAGTCATGGGCACGCGAACGCTGCAAGAGGCGTGTGACTATCTGATAGCCATGGCCAACGGGCGCGGCGGCCACGACAACATCACCGTTTTGGCCGCGCGCCCCTTGCCGACCGGCGCACGGGCGACAGGCGGCAGCCCCGACGGCCGCATTGTCCGCTCCGTTTACCTGGGCCAGGGGGCCGCTCCGGCACCCGCCGGCCCCCGACACCGGGGACCTAGCCATACAGTCGTAGCCCGGCAACCAAAGCCGGCCCGCCCGCCGCGCAACAAAGGCGGGTTGGGCGCGGCGCTGCTGCTGATCGTCTTGCTGGCGATGGTCATGGCCGCCCTGGGGTTGGCGGCGGCGGTCATCACCCGCGACAATCTTTCATTCTCGCTCGGAGCCTATTTCGCTGATGCCGGCGTGGCTGTCGGGCTGCTGGCCGCGCTGGCTGTCATCATCGGGTTCATGCTTGGCTGGCTCGGCCGCCAATGGGTCGTCGAGCGTCGTCATATCATTCATCAGGAGGATCTCTCATGAAACGCCGACCGATTATCCACCTTATGCTTTTCGCGCTGCTGGCCTGCCTCGTGCCCGTCGCTCTGGCCCAGTCAGGCGCGCGCCTCGAATTTGACCAGACCGGCGAGGGCGACCGCTCGCCCGAGGTGCGAGACGGCGACTTCCCCCGCCTCGGCTTCACACTCACGCCCATGAGCGGCTCCGGCGTGCCCTTCGACGGGTTGTCCCCAAGTGCTTTCACCGTACTGGAAGACGGCTCGCCGGCGAAGAACTTCACCGTCACCGAACGTGTTGACCCCAACCAGGGCATTTCCGTCGTGCTGGTGCTCGACGTCAGCGGCAGCATGTTCGATGACATCGACGCCCTGCGCACGGCCGCGGCCGCGCTCTACGATCGGGTGCTGGAGCAGACCGACGAGTCGGCCATCATCACCTTCGCCACGCTGGCCGACGGCACAACGGTCAACCTGAGCGATCCCTTTCCCCAGCTGACGGCCGGCCGCGAGGTGGGCTTCACCAACGACGAGGGGATGCTCAAGAACCTTATCAACGGGATGGTGATCGACGAGGGCGCCGGCACGCCGCTCTATGACGCCATCTACAAGGGCGCGCGCATGGCCAACGCCGAGGCGTCGAACACCCGTCGCGTGGTCATCGTCATGACCGACGGCGTTGACGCCGATCGGCAGGGCAACGTCGAAAAGGGCAGCACCGTCTACGACCGTGAAAGCGTCATCGATGAGCTGCGCACGCTCAACGTGCCCGTCTTCACCGTTGGGCTGGGCGACGAGATCGACAGCGCTTTTCTGCAGCGCGTGGCCAACACCACCGGCGGCACCTATCAGAATGCGCCCCTGGCATCCGACCTGGCCGACATCTTCACCGAGGTCGCCTCGCAGCTGAAGGTGAAGTATGACCTGTCTTTCACGGCGAGCACCCTGTCTGACGGGCAGCTCCACAACCTGCAAGTGTCAGCCCGCACGCCGGACGGCGAGGTCTCCAAAACGGTCGCCTATCTGGCGAACTACCCCGTCCAGCCGTGGGTACAGGGTGTCCAGGCGGCCAACCCGCGCCAGGATTTCCGCGCTCTCGACACGTTCGAGAGCGTCAAGGGGCGGGTCGCGCTGCAGCCGACCATTGTGGCCCGTGGCGACATCGCCGCCGTCAACTACTACATCAACGACCAGCTCGTCTATACCGCCGACACCAGCCCGTGGGAATTCAGCTGGAACACGACGGACCTGGCGCCCGATGAGACGCACCGGCTCACCATCGAGGCCCTCGACGACGCCACCCCGGCCAACGCCGGCCGCGCCGATTTCGACCTGCTGGTGGAGGCGTGCAGCATCATCTGCCTCGTTGAACAGCAGAGCGGCGTCCCGGCCGCATGGTGGCTGGCCGGCCTGATCGCCCTGTTGCTGTTGTTCGTTCTGTTCCTGTGGCGGAGGCGTCGCCATGTGCCGGAACCGATTACCTCCTACGAGACGCCCATCTACACGCCGCCCGTGGTCGAGCCGGCTCCCCCGCCGCCCGCCGCCCCGCAGCAGCCCAAGCTGGGCGCCACCGAGGTGATGGCCGGCACCGCCGGCCCGGCGGCCGCCCGCCCGCGCGCCAAAACCGAGGTACTCTCGCGTCGCCAGGGGCCAATCGCCTTCCTGATCGACGTCGAGACCGGCCGGCAATTCCCGCTGGGCGAGGTGACGACCATCGGCAGCGGCACGGAGAACGACGTTGTGCTCGACGAGTCGACTGTCTCCGGCCAGCACGCCAAAGTGCGGATCGAGGACGGATCGTTCGCCCTGTTCGACCTGGGCAGCACCAACGGCACACTGGTGAACGGCTCGACCATCGCCCGGCACGTGCTGGCCGACGGCGACCGGGTGCAATTCGGCCGCAAGACGCTGACGTTCCGCGTTATGAGCTAGACCAGCGTGATGAACAGACGAATGGCGAGTGAGAAACCCCGCCTGAATGCGCGTTTCTCATTCGTCATTCGCCATTCACGGTCCGCCGTTTCCAGGAGAAAGCGATGGAGAGCCTGATCGGTCGCACCATCGGTGCCTACCGTATAGAAAGCAAAATCGGCGAGGGGGGCAACTCCGACGTCTTCATGGCACGCGACACCGCCAACGGCGAGCGGCCGGTGGCGCTGAAGGTGTTGCGGCTGGAGCATCATAGCGACCAGTCCAAGATCGAGCGCTTCTGGCGCAGCGGCCACGGCGCTCGCGAACTGCAACACCCGCACATTGTGCCCGTCTACGAGGCCGGCATGGCCGATTCCCGCTACTATATTGCCATGGAGTACATGGCCGGCCGGTCGGTCGAGGACCTGCTCCACGAGCAAGGCGGGACTTTGTCGGGGCCTGTCGCGCTCCGCTATTTGGAGCAGATCGCCGGGGCCATCGACTATGCTCACAGCCGCGGCGTCATCCACCGTGACATCAAACCCAGCAACATCCTTCTCTCGGTCGACCGGCGCAACGCCTATCTGACTGATTTCGGCATCGCCCTGTTGACCGGCCAGTCAACGAAGACCGAGCATGGCGCGCTCATCGGTACGCCGGAATTCATCTCGCCGGAGCAGATCAGAGGGGAAAAAGCCGGCATCCGCAGCGACATCTACAGCCTGGGCATCACAGCCTACCAGATGCTCTCCGGCCGGCTGCCTTATGAGGGGCCACCGGCCGTGGTGCTCTATAACCACGTCAACACGCCGCCGCCCTCGGTCCGCGCGGCCAATGCCCGGCTGCCGCGCGACGTCACCCGACCCATGGACAAGGTGCTGGCCAAGGACCCCCGGCGGCGTTACGCCAGTGCCGCCGAATTCGTCCGCGATCTGGCGGCAGCGCTGAGCCGGAAAGGAGGCCCGTCGCGCCGGCTGCTTTGGGCGGCGTTGGCCTTGCCGGCGTTGCTTGTCGGCTGGCTGATCTTCTTCCCGCCGGGCAACGGCGGCCCGGTGACGGTGACCCGTCTGGTGACGATCACGCCGGCCGGCGGTGTTGGCCTGCCTGCCGGGTCAACATCGACTGTGGCCCCTACATCCCTGCCCACCTCCACATCGCGCCCGTCTTCGGCCACCGACGTTGCGCCGGCCACCGGCACCGCGCCGGCCCCCATGACGCCCCCGCCCGCCGAAACCCGCGCGACGGCCGCGCCCGCCACCGCACCCAGGGTCGCCGCCCCGGTGCCTCTGTACCCCCCGGACGGGGCCGACATCCCGCGCGGGGCCGCCAAGCAGACTTTTCAGTGGGAATGGGAGCGATCACCGGCCGCCGATGAATCGTTTGAGCTGCGCTTTTATCCCGCGGATGGCGGCAGCTATCTGGCTCCCTTCGGCTGGATCAAGCAAGACAACGTTGCCGTCGATCTGAATGCCCTGCCTGCCGGGTCCTACCGCTGGGTGGTGGTCGTCGTGGGCGGGCTGGACGGCAAATGGGAAGAGGACATCACCGAGAGCGCGTCCCGATCGCTGACCTGGGGCCGCTGACAGCAGTGCCTGAACTTATGGAATCATCAGTCGCAACCATCATGCCATTTAATCCGCAACGCGTTGGCGTGGCCAGCCTGGCCGGGCGGCGGCCGGCCAACGAGGACGCCTGGGCCGCGCCGGGGGCGGGCATGAACGTGGCCCCGGGCACGCTCTACGTCGTTGCCGACGGGGTGGGGGGGCAGGAACGCGGCGAGCAGGCTTCGCAGGCGGCCGTCGCGATCGTCTTTCGCGTCTTCTATGAGCGCCGTGCGGCGGGCGACGACACCCAGGCCGCGTTGCGCGCCGCCGTGGGGACGGCCAACGCCGAGGTCAACAGGCTGGCGCGGGAGATGGGAGTGGGGCAAATGGGCTGTACGCTGGTCGCCGTTGCGGTTGGGCATGGGCGGCTCCATGTGGCCCATGTGGGCGATGCCCGCGCCTATCTGTGGCAGGGCGGCCGGTTGCGCTTGCTGACCCGCGACCACACCTGGGTGCAGGAGCAAGTCGACCGGGGCACCATCACCCCCGAAGATGCCGCCCGCCACGAATTCCGCCACATTGTGACCCGTGTGCTGGGCAATGACCCGACCATCGAGGTGACGCTGGACGGCCCTGTGCCCACGGGGCCGGGCGACCGGCTGCTGCTGACGAGCGACGGCGTTCATGACGTGGTCAGCGAGGCGCGCCTGGCGCAGTTGCTGGCCGCCGGGTCACCGGTCGACGCGGCTCGCGCGCTGGTGGCCGAGGCGCTCGACCGCGGCTCGGAAGATAACGTGACGGCTTTGGTGGCGCTGGTGGGCAGCGGGCGCGTTGCCGCCGTTCCGCCCTCCGGCGAAGGGCGCGTGCCGGCCACCGGCCAGGGACGCGTGCCGCCGCCCGCGCGGCCGGCCACCGGAGAAGGGCGCAATTATCCCGCCGGGCAACCGCGCCGGCGCTCGGCGCTGCTGCCGGCGCTGCTGCTGGCCGGGCTTGTCCTGGTGGCGGTGGTTATGCTGTTCGCGATCCTCGCGCGCGATGATGAAAATGCGCCCGCGCCGACGCTCGCGCCCACGACCGCGCTGCCCAACACGGCCGATCCCGCGCCGGGTCTCATGCCCGCGCCCACTTCCACCGCCGCGATGATTGCCACACCTCCCGGCGCGGGCGATCCCGCCACGAGCTACCCCGGCACGGCCGACGCCGCGCCGCCGCGCGAGATGTGCATCACCCACGACAAGGACGTCTATATCTGGACGAACGAACAGGTAAACGACGACGGTTCCTTGTGTGAAAGCGCCCAATCCAGGCTGCAAGGGCGCAGGGTTTTGCTGCTGACCGCGCCGGGGCAAGAGCGATTGATGGAGGCCGAAAGCGGCTGGTTTCGATGTGACCCGGCCTGGTTTGTCCAGGTGCGATCGATGGCTGATTCGAGCCAGGAAGGCTGGATTCTGCTCTCCCATATAGGTGAATGTCAGGGGGATGAGTGAGCGCCGGAGCGAATGTCATTCGCCCGCGGGGCACCGACCACTGACGACAGAGGAGTAACGAAAGATGAACATGGCGATCAGGGCCGATGGGGGAACCCACCCCGGCCGGGTGCGACAACATAATGAAGACGCCTTTTATCTGACCCGCCCCAACGGGACTGTTGACCCGGCGGCAATAAGTCGCGCCGGTCATCTGTTTGTCGTCGCCGACGGCGTGGGCGGCAACCGCGGCGGCGCGCGCGCCAGCGAGATCGCCGTCAGCCGCCTGCCCGCTTATTACTACAGCGCGGCCAACGGCGACCCGGCCCGCGGGCTGCGGCTGGCGTTCGACAGTGTGGCCCGCGAGATCGTGGAGGAGGCCCAGAACAACCCCGACCGGGCCAACATGAGCTGCACCATCGTGGCGGCCGTGATCAAGGACGGCCAGGTGACCGTGGCCCATCTGGGCGACGCCCGTGCCTATCTGCTGCGCGGCGGCCGGCTGCAGCATCTGACGCGCGACCACACCTGGGTGCAGATGCAGGTGGAGAAGGGCACGCTGACCGAAGCCGAGGCCGAAAACCACCCCGAACGCAATGTCATCACCAAGTCGATGGGCAACCCCGCCTTCCCGGAACCGGACGTGAACCAGACGCCGTTGCAGGCGGACGACCGGCTGCTGCTGTGCAGCGACGGGCTGTGCGGCGTGGCCAACGACGCCGAGATCACCGCCGTGCTGAGCAAGGCCGGCGACCCGTCGGCGGCCATCCGGCCGCTGATCGAGCTGGCCAACCGCAAGGGCGGGCCGGATAACGTGACGGCCGTCGTCGTGCAGACGGGCCGCGGCAGCACGGGCGGCGCGGCGGTTGTCGCGCCCGCCGTCCGCCGCAGCAATGCGCTGCCGGTGATGTTACTTGTCGCGCTGGCGGCCGTGTTGCTGGGCGGGTTTCTCGTTCTGCGGCCCGGCGGCAATGGCCGGGCGGCAATCGCCGCGACGGCGACGGCTACCACGGAAGGAGACGGGCTCGCCACCGCGCCGCCCGGCGACACGGCCGTCGCCGTGGTCGGCCTGCCGACCTCGACAGTGGCGAGCGGCGCGATCGTAACGGCGACGATCACGGCCACCTTGCCGGCGCTGACCGGGACGCCGCCGGCGCTTGCGGTAGCTCCATCGCCCACCAGCGCGCCCCTCGTCGCGGTGACGCTTGTGCAGCCGGGGAGCCTTTGCCCCGGCGATGTGCCGGCTGTCGTCGAGGGCAACGAGGTCCGGTTCGTCTGGCACAGCGCGGGGCAAGCCGGGTTTGTTGTCCGCTATGGCACCGCCACGCCCGATACCATGGCGCAAGGGCCGATTCAGCAGACCGGCAACTTATGGAGGCTCGTGGCGCAGGCCGCGCAGTTCACGCCGGGCATCACTTACAGGTGGCAGGTGTACAACGCGAGTAACGGCCGGCCGGTGGGGGAGGTGTGGTGCTTCACCATGCCGTCGGCGCCGGCCGAGACGCCGACGACCGAACCGCTGTCGCCGACCGCCGAGACGCAGCCGACGACTGTACCGCCGGCCACGCCGACGCCGACCGAGCCGCCGATCACGCTGCCGGCCACGCCGACGGCCACGCCGAATGCGGACGCTATACCAACAGCAACAGCGACACAAAAACCTTAAACCTGAGGGAGATATATTTGTGACCGAGAGCAAGCGAAATCAGAAATATCAGTTCGGCAATAACCCAATTCTGTTGGCCGGTGTATTCCTTGTGCTTGCGTTCGTCTTGTTTTGGACGATACTGCCGACATACGCGTCCCGACCGCCAGTCACGGCCGATTCAGCCGGGTTGATGAAAAAACCAAATACGCCGACGGCAACGCCGACCTCGACGGCGACAGTAACGCCGACGGATGCGCCGACCTCGACGGCGACAGTAACGCCGACGGATACGCCGACGGCAACGCCGACGGATACGTCGACGGCAACGCCGACGGCAACGCCGACGGATACGTCGACGGCAACGCCGACCTCGACGCCGACAGTAACGCCGACGGATACGTCGACCTCAACACCTACTGATCGATACGAAGGATACATTCCGATTGTCAGGATGAGTAAGCCGGCGGTCTGGGAGCCAGTTGATCCCGGTCAGATCAGGGAAGGGGCATTGAGTCTGGCCGTTTGTCCCGATGATCCTGCCCGGCCTTATTTGCTGGGAACGCTGGACGGCCTTTTCGTTTGGACAAAAAGCGCTGGCGGAGAGTGGGCCTGGAAGCATGTACCGCAGAAAGGTGACCAGGGTTTGCACGTGTCGGGCCAGGTGCGAGATGTACTGGCAGCTGAAAGTAACAACTGTGGCAACGGTTATGCCGCTACGATTGATAGCGGCGTGTGGCGTATTGCTGCTGGTCGGGGCACGCGGATTGATGAACCGGGAGACGCAATACAGGCCTCCAGATCTGTAATATTGCGCGACGATCTTCTGTTCGTCGGCACGACCGAAGGCGTCCGGGCCTATGACGTCGAACAGAAGAAGTGGCAACCCTCCACTGTGGTCACAGGCCTTGTCACCAAACAGAGTCTGTCCGGAAGCCGCATATACGCCGCGGTATGGACGGCGGGGGTAAGTTTTAATGATTCATGTTCGGACCCGGACAAACCGAACAATTGTGTATGGAGCACACCCGCTTCGCAACCCGACAACAAGTATGTTCGCGACGTAGTCGGCAGCCCGAAAGGCGCCTGGATCGTCGCCGGGACGGCCGGCGGCGTCTTTCATTGGGATGGGAAAATATGGCGACAACCGGAAGGCATGCCGACCGGCGACATTTTCGCGTTGGCCCAGGCAGAAGACGGCCGAGCCGTTTTCGCCGCCGTCGCGGGGCAGATATGGTATTGGAACGTCGATGACGTCGGCCTGAATTGGTCCCGATTGGGAAATCTGTCGTTCCCCGTCATCGATTTGACCGTTGCCGGCGATTATCTCTATGCCACCACGACCAACTTCGGCATCTGGCGCTGGCCGCTGCACTAATTCGTGCGGGATCGCCTGGAAGGAAACGATTCGTCCATGACCGACCAACAAATTGGCCCCTACACCATCCAGCACCCCCTCGGCAGTGGCGGCATGGCCGACGTCTATCTGGCCTGGGACAACGCCAACCGCTGGCCGGTGGCCCTCAAGGTGATGCGGGGCACGCCGGGCAATGACGCGCGGCTGCTCAAGCGCTTCGAGCGGGAAGCGGCGCTGCTCATGAAGCTGCGCCACCCCCACATCATCCAGGTCTATGCCGCCGGGCAGACCGCCGACAACCGCACCTTCATCGCCATGGAGTACGTCGCCGGCGGCGACCTCCACGACCTGATGCACCAGAAGCGCGGCAACAAGCTGCCCGCGGCCGAGGCCGCCTATCTCATGCGCCGCATTGCCGGGGCCATGGCCTATGCCCACGAGCAGGGCATCGTCCATCGCGACCTGAAGCCCAGCAACATCCTGCTGCGCGCCGACAACGGCGAGCCGGTCGTGGCCGACCTGGGCATTGCCGCCATCGCCGGCGGAGCCAACTCCCTGACGGGCACGATGGAGTCGCTGGGAACGCCCCACTACATGGCCCCCGAACAGGCGACGAGCGGGGTCACGGTCGACGGCCGGGCCGACGTCTACGCCATCGGCGTGATGCTCTTCGAGCTGCTCACCGGCCGGCAACCCATTGAGGCGGACAACGGCTGGGCGCTGCTGTTCCGGAAGCAGCAGGAAGCCGCGCCGCCGGTCCTCACCTTCCGCCACGACCTGGACCCGCGACTGGCGGCGGTGGTCGACGCCTGCCTGCAGCGCGACCCGGCGGCCCGCTATCAGACGGCCGGGGCGCTGGCCGCCGCGCTCGACGCCTTCCTGCCCGCCGATGCCCATCCGCCCGCGCCGGTGAAGAGCCGTCGAGCCACACCCACGCCCCGCACACCGTCCGGTCCGCCTACCTTCCACCCGCCGGCGCCCGCCCGGCGGATGTCGCCGCTGCTGTGGGTTGGGGGTGCGGTGGCGCTGCTGGCGCTGTTGGGGGTGTTCGTCTGGCCCTGGCTGAGTGGGGGAGGGAGAGCCACAGCCACGCCTGTCGCGAGCGGCAGCGTTCAGGTGGCGGAGAATGTCGGCGGGGCAAACCCGTCGCCGGAAGGGGGGATGGCAATCCCGTCGGCGACCATGGTGATTGCACAGGCGACGTCGACGGCCAACCCCACACCCGCCCCGGCCACCGAGACACCCGCCCCGGCCACCGAGACACCCGCCCCGGCCACCGAGACGGCCGCCCCGGCCACCGTAACCCCCACCCCCCGACCAACCGACACGCCGGAACCGCCGCCGACCCGGACTGCTGACCCTGTCGAGACACCCGGCGACTCGGCGTCGCCGGCAACGGCCGGAACGACACCGGCCGCAACGACGACCCAAACTGTGACGCCGGGCGCGGCGACCGCATCCTCTTTTCCCGTCACGCTGCTGGGCTTCGAAGCCTTCGGCTCGTGGCGGACAGGCGATCAGGCCAACGGCAAGCTGATCCAGTCGAGCGAGCAGGCCCACGGCGGCGCGTTCTCGGCCAGGCTGGACTATAACTTCCCCGGGCCGACCAACGATTTCGTCGTTTTCACTCAGGAACGCACTATCGAAGGCGCTCCCAACGCCTTGCGGTTGTGGGTCTACGGCGACGGCTCCGGCCATTACCTCAACATCTGGATTCGGGACGATGAGGGGGAACGGTGGTCGGTCCCGCTGGGACAGGTGGGCCACACTGGTTGGAAACAGATGACCGGCCGGATCGATCCGGATCAGGGCTGGCCGTGGGGGCGGATCGACGGCCCCGACAACGGCCAGGTCGATTTTCCCATCGCCTTTAACGCCATTGTGCTCGACGATAGCGCAGATAATATCGTCGGGCAAGGGACAATCTATCTCGATGACTTGAGCGCCGACGTTCTGGACTAGAGCCCCCCGTGAGACGGACAGGTCGGCGATCATAAGACTTAGAATGGCAATGAATCAAAGCACCCCATTCGGCCCCTATACCCTCCACGAGATGCTGGGTGAAGGCGGCTTCAGCCAGGTCTATCGCGCCCAGGATCGGCAACGGCGCGAGACGGTGGCCGTAAAGCTGCTGCACCCGGCGGTGACGGCCACCGAGGAAGGCCGGCAACGCTTCCTGCGCGAGGTGGAGGCTGCCCGCCGCCTGCGCTACCGTCACATTGTGCCCGTCTACGCCGCGGGCATAAACGACGGCCGGGCATTTCTGGCGATGCGCCTGATGCGCGGCGGCACGCTGGCCCAGCGGCTGGCTGCCGGCCGGCCGCTCGATAACGTGGCCGCGGCCCAGGTGATGCGCCATACCGCCCGCGCCCTCGACTACGCCCGGGGCTACGGCATCATCCACCGCGACGTGAAGCCATCCAACATCTTCTATGCCGAGGCCCACGGCTCCAGTCACGTCTGTTTGGGCGATTTTGGGTTGGCCAAGGTGCGCGGTCTGGCAACGGTCACGCGGCCCGACCAGGTCATCGGCTCCGTCTACTACATGTCCCCGGAGCAGGTGCGCGGTCTGGCCAACACCACCGAGCAGTCCGACGTCTATTCGCTGGGCGTGGTGCTCTACCAGATGCTGACCGGGCGTGTGCCGTTCGCGGGCCAATCGCAGGCCAGCGTGCTTCACGCCATCGTCAACAGCCCGCCACCGTCGCCGCGGCGCTATAACAGCCGCATCTCGCCGGAGGTGGAGCGGGTAGTGCTGCGGGCATTGAGCAAGGACCCCGCTCGACGCTTTGCCACGGCCGGGGAGCTGGCCGCCGCCTTCCAGGCCGCGCTGCCGGATGGGCGGGTCGCCCGTCGTCCGGGCGGCCGGCTGCCGGGCAGCCGCCGCAAGGAGGCGGGGCTGCCCACCCATAGACGGCCGGAGTTTTGGGTTGCCGTCCTGGGGGTGCTGGCGTTCATCCTGCTCATCCTCTACCTGGCCGGGTAGGGGGACGCAAGTGTATTGATGGACATGACCGAAGTATTTTTTCTGTTTATTCTGGTGAGCGGCATCGTGTTGCTGGTGCTGGTGTTGCGGTCGACGCGCGGTGCCGGGCGACTCAAGGTCGGTGCCGCCGAGCTGCAGATCGATTTCGAGAACAGCCCCGGCTGGGTGAAGTCGCCGCCGCCACAAACGCCGGCCGGCCGCGCGCCCGCCGCCAATCCGGCCTGCTGGCTGAGCGTGCGCGGCACGAGTTGGCGCTATCCGCTCAACCAGAGCACGGTCTACATTGGCCGCGGAGCAGATAACCAGATCAAGCTGCGCGATAAGACGGCCGACACCCGCCAGGCGGTTATCTATTGGGAGGACGGCCGCTACAAGATCAACAACCTGTCGCCCCGCGTGTCGACCCGTGTTAACGGCCGGCCGATTACCAAACAGAACCTGGGCGACGGCAACACCATCCAGATGGGCCGGACAAGGCTGATATTCCGCCGTCCCGGCCGATGAGGAGAAAGCAGATGGCACAATCCGATGATTTGATCGGTCGCCAATTCGATAACTACATCGTCGTGAGCCGGCTGGCGCGGGGCGGCATGGCCGACGTCTACCTGGCGCGCCACGTCCGCCTGGAGCGCGAGGTGGCCCTCAAGGTGATGCTGCCCTCGTTCGTCGAGAACGAGGCCTTTGTCGAGCGCTTCCGGCGTGAGGCCCTGGCCATGGCCCGGCTGCAACATAACGGCATCGTGCAGGTTTATGACACCGGCGACACGCCCGACGGCCGACCCTACATCGCCATGCAATACGTCCGCGGCGGCACGCTGGACGAGCTGCTGGCCCGGCTGGAAGGCGAGGGGCAGATGATGAGCCCCCAGTTTGCCCTGGCCATCACCCGGCAGGTGGCTGCCGCCCTGCAGGTTGCCCATAATGCAGGCATCATCCACCGCGACCTGAAGCCCAGCAATATTTTGCTCGACGAACAACGCCGGCCTATATTGACCGATCTGGGCATCGCTTATGTGCAGGATACCCAACGACTGACCCGCACCGATGCCTTCATCGGCACGCCGCACTACATGTCGCCCGAACAGGGCAAGGGGTTGCCGCTGGACGCGCGCAGCGATATCTACTCGCTGGGCGTCGTTCTGTTCGAGATGCTGGTCGGGCAGCGGCCGTTTCCCGGCGATTCGCACTGGGCGCTCATCCACGCCCACGTGGCCACGCCCGCGCCCGCGCCCAGCAAGCTGCGACCCGGCCTGCCGGGCGGAGTTGACCGCATTGTCGGCCGCTGCCTGGAGAAGGAACCAGGACGCCGTTTTCAGTCTGCAAACGAATTGGCCGCAGCCATCGACCAGGCATTGGCCGATTTCGGGGCGGCCGGCGTTCTGACGGCCTCCGGTGAATGGCAATGGTCGCCGCGCCAATCGGGGGAGTGGTTCGTAACCCGGGCGGGGAAGCTGCGGTCGATGGATACGACAGGGTCAAAGCGCCGACCCACCTGGCTGATACCCGGCGCGCTGGCATTTTTGGGGGGCCTTGCCGCCCTGTGGCTGATTTTTGGTCGTGGGCCTTCCAATCCTGTCTCGCCGTCCGCCACGCAGCTTCCAGGCTCGACAATTATGGCTACAGTGATTGTCGAAGTGACGCGAGAAGTGCTGCCGACATCGACCAACGCGCCGACGACCGGGCCGGGAACACAGACGCAGGAGACCGCAACGGCCGAGTCGGCCGCTTCCGCTCCGCCGCCGACGGCCACTAACGACCCCGGTCCAGCGCCTTCCGCCACGCTCGCGCCCGGTGCGGTGACTGTCCGGGTGTTGAACGATATATTCACCCGCAACGGTCCGGGAATGAGCTTTTCCATGGGTGCCGCGTTGAGTCAGGGGGACGTTGTGCCGGTGTTGGGGCGCGATCAGCGAAGCGACTGGTTCATAGTGCAGCCGCCGCGAGGCGGGCCGGTGTGGGTTTCTGCCGGGTTCATTGCCTTCGAGAGCGGCTCGGCGTCTGATGTGGTTCCGGCAGCCACCATTCCTGCATTGCCGACCCCCACCAGCACGGCGACCCAGACGCCTTCGCCTACCAACCCCCCTCCGATCGGTGGCGGTGGCTCCGGCGGCGGATCGACCAGCGCGCCGCCCGACAACACAGTGGTAAGCCCGCCGATAGGGAATACGGTAGTCAGTCCGCCGACACAAACACCGTCGACACGATAAATCACTTCTTTTCGTGGATCGATCAGTGGCGAGGCTATCTCATTAGGCAACCAGGGACGGCTATTCGCCACTAAAGGGATAAAAAAATGCGCAAATCATCGGGATTGTTATTTCTTCTGATTGTCATTTTAATCGTGGTCGGGCCGTGGAGCCTCCATGCCGCTCCACCGAACCAGGCAACCACGCCCATAATTATCGACCAACCGGACGCCGCCGCCACAGTCTATTGGACTGAAACCGCTCTCGGGACGATTCGCAACGGAAACGCTGACGGCAGCGGCAGCGCGTCTACCTGCAAGTCGAACGAGGCGAACCCACGTGGTTTGGTTGTTTCTGCCGAGACGGGCAGGATCTACTGGGTAGAGAGGGACGCCGGACGTTTGCGCCGCGCCAATCTTGACTGCAGTGGAGCCATGACCATCGGCCCGAAGTTGATCGACCCTGACCGTCTTGCCCTCGATGTTGAAGGGGGCAAGATTTACTGGACGGAGAACCAGTCAGATACCACGACAAGTAACCGGATACGGCGAGCCAATCTGGATGGTACAGGCGCGGAAACGATCCTCACCGGGTTAAACGCGCCCGTGGGGATCGCTGTCGATCACGCCAACGATTACCTCTACTGGACTGAATACGGGGGCGACTCGATCTGGCGTTCATCCCTAACCGGGGCGAATAAACAACAGATTCTCAAGCTGGGCAAAGGCGCCGCCCCGCTGGAGATTGCCCTGGACGTTGAGGGGAACCGGATTTACTGGCTCAGTCCGTCATCGGGCGGCATCTTTTCAGCCACGCTCAACGGCGAGAACGCGGGGTTGTGGCTGGCGGCCGACACCCCGCGCTCGATGGCTATTGATATCAGTGCCGGCAAGCTCTATTGGGCTGATCAGGGCTCAAAGGAGATTCGGCGCATCAATCTTGATGGGACAGGCAACCAGCTGTTGTATAACTCGGCCGACGGTGTGGACCGCCCGTTGGGTGTTGGTCTGCTGATCACGGCAGCCCCGTCCTGCTACACCCTGACCCGCACCCACACCGGCAACGGCGGCGACCCAACGGCCACGCCCAATAAATCATCCGGATGTGATGCCGGAAAATATATAGCCGGCGAATCCATCACCCTGACGGCTGCGTCCGACGACGGCTGGCGCGTCAAGAACTGGAGCGGCACCAACAACGACGCCGGCACCTCGACCACCAACACCGTCACCATGCCCGCCGCCAATCA
>JAHDWL010000129.1 GCA_023384355.1 Anaerolineae bacterium | reverse complement strand
CGATGGTGGTGGTCGAGGACGGCCAGCGGATGCTCAATCGCACCGAAAATGTGGTCGTGACCAAGGTATTGCAGACCACCGCCGGGCGGATGATTTTCGCCAAATTGTAAGGAGAACACAGAGGCCGGGTTATTCCGAAAAATATAGCCCCTCAAAGGCTCCCAAAATTTCGACGGAGTGAAGTATGTCGCTAAAAATATACAACGTACTATCGCGGCAGAAGGAAGAGTTTGTGCCGCTGACGCCGGGCAAGGTCAATATCTATGTCTGCGGCCCGACGGTCTACGACTTTTCCCACATCGGCCACGCCAAGACCTACGTTAGCTTCGATGTGGTCGTGCGCTACCTGCGTTTTCTGGGATACGACGTTCTCTACGTGCAGAACATCACCGACGTGGGCCACATGCTCGACACGGGCGAAGACCGCATCCTTAAGAAGGCCCGCCAGACCTCGGCCCTGCCCATGCAGGTCGTCGAGACTTATACCCGCGCCTATTTCGAGGATATGGACGCGCTGGGCGTGCGCCGGCCGGACATCAGCCCGCGGGCCAGTGCCCACATCCCGGAACAGATCGCCATGATTGAGCAACTCATCAAGGAGGAACATGCCTATGTCCATGATGGCTCGGTCTATTTCAGCGTCGCCTCCTTCCCGGAATACGGCAAGCTGAGCGGCCGCGTCGTCGAGGAGCTGGAGGAGGGCGCGCGTATCGCTGTGCGCGAGGACAAGCGCCACCCGGCCGACTTCGCCCTGTGGAAAAAGGCCGAGCCGGAGCACATCCTGCGCTGGCCCAGCCCGTGGGGCGAAGGCTTCCCCGGCTGGCATATCGAATGCTCGGCCATGTCCGCCAAATACCTGGGCGACACGTTCGATATCCACGGCGGCGGCATCGACAACATTTTCCCCCACAACGAATGCGAGATCGCCCAGAGCGAGGCCGCCCACGGCGCGCCGTTCGCCCGCTACTGGATGCTGACCGGCTCGCTGACGCTCGACGGCATCAAAATGAGCAAGAGCCTGGGCAACACGATGTCGATCAAGGACGCGCTGGCCCGCTGGCGGGCCGAGGCCATCCGCACCTTCATCCTGTCCAGCCAGTACAGCAACCCGATCGACTTCTCTGATGAGGCGATCGAGGCCGCCTACAAAGGCTGGCAACGGATCTGGGGCGCGGTCAGCCTGACGCGGGAGCAATTGCGCCATGCCGCGCCGGGCGAAATCACGCCGGATGTCATGGCCATGCTGGCCGTCACGCGGGAGCAGTTCATCGAGCGCATGAACGATGACTTCAACGCCCCCGGCGCGCTGGCCGTGTTGCAGGATCTGACGCGGCAGGTGAACGGCCTCATCAACGAGGGCGGCCCACAAACGCAAGGCACGCTGGCGGCCATCGACGCGCTTTTCCGCGAGCTTGGCGGCGACGTGCTGGGCATCGTGCCCGATCGCGAGGAAGGCGGCGCCGACGCCGAGCGCGAAGACGGGCTGGTGCGCCTGCTCATCGATCTGCGCAACCGGGCGCGCGCCAACAAGGAATGGGCGACGGCCGATACGATTCGCAACAGCCTGAAAGAGCTGGGCATCGTCCTGGAAGATCGCGCCGATGGCACCATCTGGAAACTCGGCTGAGGCCCTCGCCCGGCGGCATCCCGTCCTGGAGGCGCTGCGCGCCGGGCGACGGTCGCTCTTTCGCCTCCACGTCGAGCGCGGCCGCGGCGATGAACGCGACATGCGCCCCATCCTGGACGCGGCCCGCGTCGCCGGCGTGCCGGTCATACCGGCCGACAAGCAGGCCCTGGATCGTCTTGCCCAGCGCCTCGGCGCTGACCCGAAGCACCAGGGCGTCCTGCTGGAGGTTGGCCCCTACCCCTATGCCGAGCCGGACGAGATGCTGGGGTTGGCCGAGCGGCGCGGCGAGAAACCGCTGCTGCTGTTGCTCGACCTGCTCCACGGCCCGCAGAACATCGGCACGTTGCTGCGCATGGCCGAGGCATGCGGCGTCCACGGCGTGATCCTGCAGGATCGGCGCGCGCCGGAGATCACCCCGGCGGTGGTGCAATTTGCCGCCGGCGCGACCGAGCATCTGCTCATCGCCAAGGTGACCAATCTGGTGCAGACCATGCGGACGCTGAAAGCGGCCGGCGTCTGGCTGGCGGGGATGGACATGGACGAAGAGGCTCACGCGCTGGGGCAGATCGATCTCGACATGCCGCTGGGTATCGTCGTCGGCCACGAGGGGGAGGGACTGCGGCGACTGGTGCGCGAGCGGTGTGACTTCATCATCCGCCTGCCGATGCGCGGCCGGGTCGAATCCCTCAACGCCGCCGTCGCCGGGTCGATCCTGCTCTATGCCGCTTGGCAGGCACGGGGGTTTAATTTGGCCCACGATTAGTAGGATTGATACTTTTTGATACGGTCGAGCCGGGTGTTCTTTGACTTTTTCTAGCCTGATCGAGTCCGGGGTGGCTGGGAGCGCGGGATTCGATATGGTAAAATCTGGATATGCAGTTCGAATGGGATGCTAGAAAAGCGAGAGTGAATCTCCAAGCTTTCGGGTCGATGACACGCGGCAAATATGCAGAACGAATGCGAGAAGCTTCCAACGTTGTCGTGCTCGATCCTGATATAGCCGAAGTGTTCCCAAATGCTGAGATTGTCAATCAGACGCTACGTCGCCTGCCTGAGCTTGCTCGCTCAAGCGCACAACCTACAGCTTGACATGGAGCACGAGACGCCTGCCCATTGATGCATCAATAGGCTGCACATTCTCCGAACTTATCTACGTTGTCACAGGAGAAGGAGTAACCACATGGACGCAATAGGTCTGAACGAAGGTTTCTTGTTGATACAGTGCGTACTGCCGGCCTTCTGGTTGCTGCTCTCGTTCTTTGCCCTGCTCCGTTTGCGTCAATGCTCCTTACCCGAAACGGCTGCCGCCATCTGGGCCGTCTTCATCGTCGTCGTGCCGTTTCTCGGCGCGCTGGCTTTCCTGATTGTGCGGCCGGGCGATCAATCGACGTAATACGCTACGCCTCACCTTGCATCCTCATTATTGTCCCTTTCCTGATTGAAATCTAGACCATTTGTGCTATAATGGGCAATCGCGCCATCTGTAGCGGCGCGATCAAATCAAACGCTAATGGATCGCGACCGGCCGTCATGGTAGAATACCCAGTTGGCTTATTCGGTCGGTCGCGCGGAGGTCTTCGTCATGTCTCCCCTTCGCGCAGCAAGAAAGAAGCATATGTCACTTGACAAGATCATCGTTCGCGGCGCGCGCGAGCACAATCTGAAAAATATCGACGTGGAAATCCCGCGCGACAAGCTGGTGGTCATCACCGGCCTGTCGGGGTCGGGCAAGTCGTCG
>JAHDWL010000128.1 GCA_023384355.1 Anaerolineae bacterium | reverse complement strand
ACTGAATACTGAATACTGAATACTGACCTACTGAACACTGAACACTACCCCCCGCCCCAATTCCCGATTACCTGTTCCGTCCGTACTTCTCGTGGCTGCTCACCCAGTCCGATGACGAGATGGCCGCCGCCAGCGATATCTCCCCGGCCAGCACCACCCCGGCGATGATCTCGGCCAGCTTGTTCACCTTGCCCTTGCCCACACAGCCCAGCACCCGCAGGCACTCCTGTTGGGTGGCCAACCCCGTGCCGCCGCCATAGGTGGCCACGATGAGCGACGGGATGGTGATCGACAGGTAGAGGTCTTTCTCCGGCGTCAGCTCGGTGTAGATGATGCCCGCGCTCGACTCGGAGACGTTGGCCACGTCCTGCCCGGTGGCGATGAACATGGCCGTGATGCCGTTGGCCGAGTGCAGCCCGTTGTTGTTGGCCCCGCTCAGTATGGCCCCGACGTTGGCGATGCCCGCGTGATAGTTCAGCCCTTCCGGCTCCACGCGCATGTGCTGGATGAGCACGTCGCGCTTGATGGTGCATTCGGCCACCACCCGCTTGCCGCGGGTGTGCATCACGTTCACCTGCGACGCCTTCTTGTCGGTGGCCAGGTTGCTCTCCAGATAGAAGTGGCGGATGCCTTCGTAGTTGTCCAGAATCCACGAGCAGGCGGCGAAAGTGGCCCGGCCGACCATGTTCTGCCCGGCGGCGTCGCCGGTGCTGTAGTTGAAGCGCAGATAGGCGAAGCGGGCCGCCAGGTAGTAGTCGATGTACTGCAACTTGGCCACGCTCGACGTCGCCTCGGCCTGCTCGCGGACTTCGCCCAGATTGGCCTCGACCCACGCCACGAAATGGCGCGCCTCGCGGGCGCTGTCGAAGACGAACACCGGCGCGCGCTGCATGGCGTCGCCGATGACGGTGCACGTGACGCCGCCGGAGAGGTTGAGGATCTTCATGCCCCGGTTGTAGCTGGCGATGAGCGTGCCCTCGGTGGTGGCCAGCGGCACGAGGAAATCCCCCTTGGCGTGCTCGCCGTTGATGGTGATCGGCCCCGCGAACCCCAGCGGAATCTGGGCGACGCCGGTGAAGTGTTCGGCGTTGCCGGCGGTCATGTGGGGGTCGAAGGAGTATTTCGAGGAGTGCTCCAGCTTTGCGCCGGTGTATTCTTCCACGAACTTGCGACGGGCGGCGATGGCGGTCTCGCTGTAGTCGTCGGTCGCGTCGCGGGGGATGGCGGCCGCCTTGGGCTTGTCGGCGGTGATGGCGTCGTCGACCTTCAGCTTCAGCTTGCCGAACGGCCGCGCCTCGAAGCCGATCTCGATCTCGTGCTTGCCGATGGGCAGGGGGTCGATGGCGGCGATGATGTCGAGCGTAGTCCGCAGGGGGAAGTTGAGCGGCGCGGCCGCCAGTTGGGCCGGGGTCAGCGTCGTGCCGTCGGCCTGCCGGATGGTGACCTTCTCCAGGGGCACCTCGCGGCCGTCGAACTTCAGCCGGGTCAGCCCGACCAGGGTCGTATCATTCAGCCGGTTCTTCACCGAGAACGCCACGCCGTCGGCCGAGTTGTGCAGGCTGCCGAAGGTGTGAAGCTGCTTCAGGACCATGCTGGGAATGGGGATTGCCATATCGATTGTCTCCTCGAAGAGTGAAATGCTGGTGCAAAGTTTAGCCGCGCAACGCCGGCGCGCAAGCGACAACGCCGCCGGATCGCGCCGGAAATGGAATTTTGGCGAAGTTCAACGGAATCGGCCAGTTTTCGCCCCTCGTTCTCCGTGTCCGGGTCAATTTACCTTGCCGCCGGCCTGTCACTTTAAGGTAATTTGTAAGGTTTTCCCGGTAGAATCTCTCATATGGGCCGTCAGTTCCAGCCCGAAATGCTGTTCGATATCGTGACAATCGCCGCCGGCATCGCCAAATTACGAACGGGTGACACAGGTTGTCCCGACATGTGATTTGGATCACCGGAACTGCAACCGCACGATAGTTAACTCAGGAACACAAACCCGCCCGGCGCGAGTCGCGTCGCACCCGGGCAATATGGCGCGAACTGGTACGCTCGTGCCCCGTGATGGGACCGTTTGGGTCGCCTTCCGATTCCGGCAGCGGAAGAAGGCGAGGAGGATAGTTTTATCGGCCGTTGTTATGTTCCAGTTAATCGGCAACCAGGAAGCCGGCTCATCCCGTTCAACATCCCTCCAACCCGGGCTTCCTTCGTGATCGACGGAATTGATTGGTCAAACAGGCAACGACGAATCCGTCGTGCCGGTTGTTGCGTTCGCCCTTACATCAATTGCAGAAATAACTTGGGAGGAAAAACATGATCGCCAAAAAGGCAACCCATCCACGGATGATCTTGATCATCCTGGCCATCTTGTTGGCCGCCATCGGCTACGTCAGGTCCACTCCCGGACTTTCGGCGGCAGCCTGCACTGTCACCCTGCCGCCGGGCGGCGATATCCAGGCCGCGGTGACGGCCGCCAGCCCCGGCGACGTCATCTGTCTCTCGGCGGGAACCTACACACCGGCAGCGACCATCGTCATCAACAAGGCGCTGACCCTGCAAGGACCGCAATCAGAAGTCGACCCGCGGCCGAGCGCCTCCACCACGCGCACCCCCGGCGGAGCGGCCGAGGCTATCATCGACGGCGGCGGCACGCTGGGCACGATCATTTCGATCACCAGCAGCAATGTCGTCCTCGACGGATTTGAAGTGAAAAACGGCACGGGCGACCTCATCGCTTCTCCGACCAGCAGTGGCATTGTTAACCTTCGTGTCGCCTACCTCATCATCCACGATGCCACAGGCGACGAGGGCATGCAAATTCGCGACTGCGAAGGCTGCACCATTGAATATAACTATGCCTTTGACACTGAAGGGGAAGGTATCAACCTGTGCTGTGGGTCAGTCGATGGATTGATCCAGTTTAACGAAACCATCGACATCAACTCCGAAAACGCCGCGATTTACATCTATGACGCCGAGCATACCACGATCCAGTGCAACCTGATCGATACGACCTTCCGCAACGAAGGCATCAAGTTTGGCGCGAAGTATGGCCCTGATGCCCTCAAGAGCGGGGGCGATATCCTATATAATGTGATCCGCAACACTGCCCAGGACGGTATAGCCGTCTATATAAGCGATACCAATGTTACCGGTAATGACATCAGCTACAGCAGCAGTGAAAACGGCGCAATCTACGTGACCCATGGCGTCAGCAATATCAACATTACGTACAACAATATCCATGACAACACCTTCTCGCTGTTGAAATGGAACCCCGGCGGCGTGACGGTCGGCAACTCCGACGGCCAGCTGGCAGCAACGGTTGAAGTCCATTACAACAACTTTACGGGTAACAACCCCAACGGGGTGCTCAACCTGGCCGCGGACCTACTGGACGCCGAAAACAACTATTGGGGCGCAGCTGACGGGCCTGGCC
>JAHDWL010000036.1:9858-31998 GCA_023384355.1 Anaerolineae bacterium | reverse complement strand
GACCAACTGACCACTGAATACTGACCACTGAATACTGACCACTGAATACCGCCCTACCGTCTCCCCCCGGCAGCCTTGCGCTGGTTATCGATCCGGCGGCGGGTGGTCAGGAAAAAGCGGCGGATCGGGTCGACGCGGACGAGCAGCAGGAAGACGATGAGGGCGGCGAAGATGAGCGGCTGGGTGTAGGCGTTCTTGACCAGCCACAGATAATGGATGACAGCGAGAACCCCGACGAGATAGACCAGTTTGTGGAGCGTTATCCACCGCCGGCCCATCCGGCGTTGCGCGCCTTTGGTCGAGGTGACGGTCAGGGGGATGAGCAGTAAAAAGGCGACGAACCCGACGACGGCGTAGCGTCGCAGGATGATCTCCTCCACGATGAGCCGCATCATGAAGCCATAGTCGAGCCAGACGAAGATCATCAGGTGCAGGCAGACGTAGAGGAAGGCGTAAAGTCCCAGCGGCCGCCGCAGCGTCACTGCCTGTTTCCAGCCGAAGATAATGTTGGCCGGGGTGCAGGCCAGCGACAGGGTCAGCATGATGATGGCCGCCTTGCCCATGCGCAGGATCATGGCCCGGATGGGTTCCGGACCGAGCAGGCCAAACCAGAAATCAAAGAGGAGCCAGGCCAGCGGAAACAAGCCCACAGCGTGGACAGCCAGGCGCAGCAGTCGTCGCCGGGTCTCGCGCGTGGGGCGTCGCGGCCGGACGACTGTGGAAAGTGTCTTGTCCTGTGTGGCTCGCTCCATTATGGATCTTTCAGTACTCAGTTCTCCTGCATCCGGCCCGGCGGGATCAGAAGTTGGCGGCGAGATCCATGCCTGCGTAGAGCGCCGCCACCTGTTCACCGTACCCGTTGAACGGCAAGGTGGGGCGCCGGCCGCCCTCACCGATGCGCCGCTCGGTGGCTTGCGACCAGCGCGGGTGCGAGACTTCGGGGTTGACGTTGGCATAGAAGCCGTACTCGTTGGGCGCGGCCGCCATCCACAGCGATTCGGGCATTTCGTCGGTCAGCTCGATCTTGACGATGGACTTGATCCCCTTGAAACCATATTTCCACGGCACCACCAGCCGGAGCGGTGCGCCGTTCTGTGGCAGAAGTTCCTTGCCATAGAGACCCGTGGACAACAGGGTCAGGTCGTTCATGGCTTCGTCCAGTCGCAACCCCTCGACATAGGGCCACCTGAAGAACGGGCTGTTCTGACCGGGCATGTTGTCCGGGTCATAGACAGTCTCGAATCGAACATAGCGGGCATCGGCCGCGGGTTCCACTTCCTTCAGCAGGGCGGCCAGCGGAAAGCCCAGCCAGGGGATGACCATCGACCAGCCCTCGACGCACCGCATCCGATAGATGCGCTCTTCCTGGTCGAACCGGGCGCGCAGGTCCTCGATGCTAAAGACGCCGGGATTACGGGCCATGCCCGTCACAGCGACTTGCCAGGGAGAGGTCGGGAAATCAGCTGCCTTTCCGGCTACGGCCTCCTTGCTCGTCGAGAACTCATAAAAATTATTGTAGTTTGTCACATCTTCGAAGCTGGTCAGCGGGTCGCCGAGTTCGTCGGTCTGGCCCGCAATGACGGCGGGGGTCGCCGCGGGTAGATCCGTCCGGGAAACGCTGCCCGCGCCGCTCAGGTCGGTTTTTGGGGCGCAGGCGGCCAGGGCGGCCGCTCCGGCAGCGGCCGCTGCCCCGGTCATGAAAGCCCGACGCGAGAAGTATATATGCTCCGGTGTTATTTCTGATGAGGGTATCTCGATGCCAGTCTGTTTCCTGATGAGCATGGTGTCAATCTCCTTGCATGATTCCGCCGTTCGCTCATGGCGGGCAGGGCAACAACGTTACCGCATAACTATACTCAATTTGCAAGGAAATCAGCGGATTCATAATCAAAAGATCACAATCCCACCGGCGCTGCAGTTCACGCTTTCTTCACGATTAATTTACTTGAGACACACGGACTAGGCTTGTCCGCTCGCGTATTCTACTACTCACGGGCCCAGGCCCATCGGTAGAGGGACAAAGCAGGTGGAAATCGAATACGCTGCGCAGTTGTCGGACCTGCTCCGCCGCTTGGGGCTGGAGGGGGTCCTGCTGCTGAATGAAAACGGGAAGATACTGTCAGCAAATCGGGCAGCCGAATTAATGCTGGGGTTTGGGGCTGGACAATTGACGAATCTGCAAATTGAAGGTTTCTGGAAAGGCGGCTACGCGCCTGCGCGCGAGCAATTGACACGAGGTCGTCCACAGGACGCCGAGCTTGTGCGTCGTAACGGTGAAAGTATGCCCGTGGCGGTGACCATGTTACCGGTGGAAGATACCACCGGCCATGACCAGCTGATGTCGTTTGTCAGCCGGGCGGAGTTGGACAGGCTCAATGAATCCCTGCTCAACGCCCAGCGCCTGGCCGGGATTGGCACGCTTACGGCCAGCGTGGCCCACGAACTGACCAACCCAATCAGCATTATCACCGCCTCGTGCGCCAACCTGCTTGACGAGCTGAACGATGATTCGCTCGGTCGCGAGGAACTGGTGCAGGCCATTGAATTGATCGAGCAAAGCGCATTTCGTTGCGCGCGCATCGTCGATATGCTGCGCAACTACGCCCAAAGCGTCGGGCAAAACGGCGGGCAGGAAATGCAGGATGGCACGATTGCCATCACCAGCCCGACGGCCATTCTCCAGGACGCGCTGACGATGGTGGAGCAGCAATTCCGCAAGCAAGCCCGGGTCACGGTAGTTGCCGACATCCAGCCGGAGTTGACCACTATCTTCTGCGATCACCATCGCGTCGCCCAGGTGCTGATCAATTTGCTGCTCAACGCCCGCGATGCCATGCAGCCCGCGGGCGGCACGGTTCACGTTCGTTTTTGGCTGCCCAGCCTGGCGCGCGAGACCCGGTTGGCCGAGCATGTCCGGTCGACAATGATCGAAAATACCAATGGCGCGGGACAAGCCACGCCTGATCTGTTTGCCATCTCGGTGACCGACACGGGCATGGGGATTCCCCCGGAAAACATGGAGCGGTTATTCGAGCCTTTCTTCACAACCAAGCCTCACGGCCGGGGCGCAGGGCTGGGGCTGTTCATCGCGGCGGGGATCGTCACGCAGCATCACGGCTGCATTTATGCCGAGAATAACCCTGGCGGCGGCGCGACGTTTACGGTAGTCTTGCCGCGAAAGTAGGGACCGGCGCAGGGGACGAGAAATTCACTTGTTAGCCCTCGCCGCTTTCCCCGTAGTCGAGGAACTGCTCCTGCACCCAGCCGATGACGCCGCTGACCGTCTGGATTTCCCGCCACACCTCGCCGCCATAGAAGGAATGGCCCGCCTGCGGGATGACTGTGTCGCCCCGCATGAGGACGACCAGCACCGGCCCGCCCGGCAACCTGCGCACGGGCAACGTGCTGGTATTTTCGCCGATGCGCGCCGTCGGTTCCAGGATGGGTGTGGGGGAGGGCGTCGGCGACGGTTCGGGAGTAGGTGTCACCGTGGGCGCGCGTGTGGCAGTGGCGGCCGCGGTGGCCGGCGGCTCCGTGCCTGTGCCGGGCGGCAGAGGGACCTCGCCCGCGTCAAGAGTGGCGGTGATGATCGCGCCCGGGTCGAGTGTGGGCTGCGGGGTGATCAGGCCGGCCATCGCGCCGCTTGCCCCGCCCGGACTCGACGTCGGCAACCCGACCATTGCGCCCGACTGCCCGCCGGCCGCTTCGTCCTGGGCGGGATTGTCTTCGGCGGCGCTCGTCCCGGCTGCGGCCACAACTTCCGGCGTTGTCGTCGTTTCAGTCAGGCTCCCGCTCCGATCACGATCGAGAGGCACGCCGGCCATGAAGAAGCCCATGGACAACAGCAACAACGCCAGCCCGTAGCCGGTGAAGGATTTGGCTCGCAGATCGAGGCGCTGGCCGACCAGATTCAATCGGCTCAACAAACGGGGAGACTGGGCCAGATATGCCAGTATGATGGCCACGAGTGCCCCAAAGGCAGATACCCCCATGCCCCACAGAGTCCAGGTCGGAAATCCCATAAAATTCTCACCACAGCGCCTCTTCCCACCGGTAAAGTCATCGGGTCACGGCGCTTTGTGGGCCAATATTATAGCGGGTTTAGGATTCACGGCAGGTGTTGCGTCATGTAAACGGGGCAGCTATCATCATACAGTCAGCTTTTGCCCATGAGGACAGCGACAGAGATAAGTTCATGTCAGTGATTGACCAGACAACAACGACGCCGGATGCGATTGCCCACGCTGAGACACCTGCGGCCGAACCCGTTGCCCAGCGCCGCCCCGCGTCCGCGTTCCTGCGCGAGATCATCGAAACGTTGCTGTTGACCTTCTTCATCTTCTGGATCGTCAATGGTCTGGTCGGCCGCTATCGCATCGACGGCAACAGCATGAACCCGACGCTGCTCAACGGCGAGTATCTCATTATCAGCAACTTCGCCTACCAGCTCGATGAACCGGAGCGGGGCGATATTATCGTTTTCCGCCACCCGCGCAGCGAGCTGAATCTCATCAAGCGCGTCATCGGACTGCCCGGCGACACGATCGAGGTGCAGAACGGCGTCGTTTCGGTCAACGGTGTGGCCGTCGACGAACCATACATCCAGGCCGCACCCACCTACAGCAGCAGTTGGGTTGTGCCGGAAGGGCAATATTTTGTCCTGGGCGACAACCGCAACAACTCCAGCGATTCCCACGCCTGGGGTTTTCTGCCTGAGGATCATATTCTGGGCAAAGCCCTGCTGGTCTATTGGCCGCCAAGCGAATGGGCCAAGGTGCCCCATTACGATTTTCCCTCCAGTTGACGCGGAGGGGGTGGTGGCTCCGGCCGAATGATGCACCGGAAAGCCGAATAGACGGACGTTGCGAGTTGCTCAAAATTCGGGTCTAATCATCCACATCTTTATTTCTGACAGGGGGTTGGAATGGCGGACGGGCAAGCGGAGATTGAGGCGCTCGTCAGGAAGGTTGTCCTGCGGACGATAGGCGCGCCCGTCGCCGGCCGCGCCCTGCTCGACGAAGCCACCCTGCGCGAGACGCCTATTGGCGTGACCCTGACGCTGGCCCCCGATACCATCATCACCCCGCTCGCCCGTCAGGTGGCCCAGGAGCGGCATATCTCCCTCGTCACTGAAGCATCCCCGCCACCGGTCGCCGCGGCAAAATCCGGCGCGCGGCGCGTGGCCATCGGCGCCGATCACGGCGGCTACGAGATGAAGGAAGCGCTCAAGACCATGCTCGCCGCCGACTACGAGGTCATCGACTGCGGCACGCACAGCAAGAACCCCGTCGATTACCCCGATATCGCCGTGGCGGTGGCCCGGCGTGTGGCTGCCGGTGACGTCTGGCGCGGGATCATCATCGACGGCGCGGGCATCGGCAGTTGCATGGCCGCCAACAAGATCGCTGGTGTGCGCGCGGCAATGTGCTATGATCAGGCCACGGCCGTGAACAGCCGCGAGCACAACAACGCCAACGTCCTGACGCTGGGCGCGGGTCTCATCGGCCCCAACCTGGCGCAACAGATCGTGAAGACGTGGTTGGGCACCGACTTCGGCGGCGGGCGACACGCGGCGCGTGTGGCCAAGATTGACGCCCTCGACGGCGCGCGGCCGGTCCCTGCCGTGCCCGTTCCGGCGGCAAGTCCGGCAAAGACATCGTCCGGCTATTGAGCAGGCGAACTATTCGGCGATTGGCGACTTAATGAGTACCTACGACACCGCAACCGTGGAGCGTGTCATCGAAGAGGTGACGCGAGAGGTGTTACTGCGCCTCGGCAAGAGCGCTCCGAATACCCCCAAACCCGACGGCTGCAATTGCAGCGACGGCAGTTGTGTGGCCCATTGCGCCGACAAGGTCGGCCGGGTCGTGCAGGCCGGGGCGTCGCGCGTTACCTCGCGGCTGGGCGCGCTGCCCCAGGACACCAACATCGCCCGATATATCGACCACACCCTGCTGAAGGCTGACGCCACGCAGGACCAGATCGCCCAGCTCTGCTACGAGGCCCGCACCCATCACTTCGCTTCGGTGTGCGTCAACCCGGCCAACGTCAAGTTGTGCGCCCAATTGCTGAAAGGTTCCGATGTGCGGGTATGCACGGTCGTCGGCTTTCCGTTGGGGGCGACGGCTGCGCCGGTGAAGGCTTATGAGACGCAAAACGCCATTCGCGACGGGGCGACCGAGATCGACATGGTCATCAACGTCGGCGCGCTGAAATCGCGCGATTATCGCGCCGTCCACGAGGATATCGCCGGCGTCGTCAGCACCGCTCATGCCGCCAACGCGCTGGTCAAGGTCATTCTGGAGACGGCGCTGCTGACCGACGAGGAGAAGGTCATCGCCAGCCAGCTTTCGAAGGCGGCCGGGGCCGACTTCGTCAAGACGTCCACCGGCTTCGGGCCGGGTGGGGCGACGGCCGAAGATGTGGCTCTGATGCGCCGCGTCGTCGGGCCGGATATCGGCGTCAAAGCCTCTGGCGGTGTGCGGAACTATGCCGACACCCAGGCGATGATCGCCGCCGGAGCCACGCGCATCGGTGCCAGCGCCGGTGTGGCCATTGTCAACGAGGCCAGGAGATAACATTGTGTCAATCATTCGTTGCGAGGAATGCGGGATCGGCCGCCTTCACCCGGTCAAGACGCCCTATCTGCTGAACGTGGGCAAGCACATGCTGGTCATGCCCGATTCGCCGGCCTATGTCTGCGATATTTGCGGCAACCGGTTTTTTGATGACGAATTCCTGAATGGAGTTCACTATCTTTTGGAACAGGCGGCCGAAGAATCCCGGCGGCGGACGCGGCGGCGGCAAGCCCCGCGCCGCGAGACGGTCGCGCTGCCCCAGGCCCGTAGGAGTCGGTAATCGTGTCCTCTACTGAACTGCGCAGTTACGTATTTCTGGATAACCTGCAACCACAACATGCCGCCTTCCTCGGCACTGTCGCCGGGGGCTTTCTGCCCCTGCCAGGCGACGCCTCGCTGTGGATTGAAATATCGCCCGGCATCGAGATCAACCGCATCACCGATGTGGCCCTAAAGTCCACCGACGTGCGGCCGGGGATGCAGGTCATCGAGCGCCTCTACGGCTTGCTGGAGGTCCATTCCCCAAGCCAGGCCAGCGTGCGCGCGGCGGGCGCGGCCATCCTCGAGGAGCTGGGCGTGAGCGAATCGGATCGCCTCAAGCCGAAGGTTATCTCCAGCCAGATCATCCGCAACCTGGACCCGCATCAGACGCAGCTGATCAATCGCGTGCGGCACGGGCAGATGATCCTGGCCGGGCAGACGCTGTATGTGATGGAAGTGGCCCCCGCGGCCTATGCCGCGCTGGCCGCCAACGAGGCCGAGAAGCGGGCCAACCTCAATATCCTGGAGGTGCGGGCCATCGGCAGCTTTGGCCGCATCTATCTGGGCGGCGACGAGCGCGATATCATGGCCGGCTACCAGGCTGCCATCGACGCCATCGAGGGTGTCAGCGGCCGCGTGGTCGACGGCAAACGAAGTGAGTAATCTGTAAAACCTTTACAGGGAGAGATGAACATGACAGAAGCATTGGGCATGATCGAGTGCCGCAGTTTCGCCGCCATGGTCGAGGCGTCGGACGCGATGGTGAAGGCCGCCCGGGTCGAGCTGGTCGGCTATGAGAAGACCGGCGGCGGCTATGTGACGGCCATTGTTCGCGGGGATGTGGCCGCGGTGAAAGCGGCCGTCGAAGCGGGCGCGCGCGGGGCTGAAAAGATCGGCGAAATCGTTGCCGTCCACGTCATCCCGCGGCCGCACGAGAACGTCGACCGTACCCTTCCCCTCGGCCGCGCGTCGAGCGGCGAATAATTCGACCACGGATCCTCGCGGGTGAGGCGGGTTTTCGCGGACAGGGTTGGATATATCCCTCTGTCCGCGATGTTCCGTTTCACCCGTCATAATCCGCGGCCAATATTTCCGGGTGAAATATGTTTCTCGGCAAGGTAGTAGGCACGCTGGTGGCGACGCAGAAAGATGTGTCGCTGGAAGGCCTCAAATTTCTGGTCGTCCGCCGTCTCACCGTGGAAAACCAGGATGAGAAAGGCTATGTGGTGGCCGCCGACGCCGTCGGCGCTGGGCTGGGCGAGGTGGTCATGGTCGCCACCGGCAGCTCGGCCCGCCAAACGGTGATGACGAATAATCGTCCCTGCGACGCGGTCATCATGGCCATCGTCGACTCGTGGGAAACGGACGGCATTGAGAAGTATAACAAGGGGGCCGGTGATCAGTAGATCAGTGGTCAGTAGATCAGTGATCAGTAAGTCAGTGATCGCGAGGCGTGAAGACAGCCTATGAATGATCGCGAAATCCAGTCCATCATCGATCGCGTGATGCGCGAGGTGGGCGGCGCGACCGCCCCGGTCCCGGCGGCGGAAACGGCCGCCAGGAATGAGCGCCCGTCCGGCCGCGCCAACGGCGGCTACGGCGCGACGCCGCCCCCGACCTCGGCCGGCGACTATGGTGTCTATCCAACGCTGGACGAGGCCGCTGCCGCTGCCCGCGCAGCCTTCCTGCGCCTGAACGCCATGCCGCTGGCTATCCGCCAGGACATGGTCGCCCACATGCGCCGCACCGCCCGCGAAAACGCGCTGGTGCTGGCCGAGATGGCCCAGAGCGAGACCGGCATGGGGCGCGTCGAGGACAAGGTGCTCAAGAACGTCCTGAACGCCGACAAGGCGCCGGGCACCGAGGCGCTCCCTTCCCACGCCTGGAGCGGCGACCACGGGCTGACGCTGGTCGAATACGCCCCTTACGGCGTTATCGGCTCGCTGACGCCAAGCACCAATCCGACCAGCACCGTCATCTGCAACGCGATCAGCATGATCGCCGCCGGCAACGCTGTGGTCTTCAATGCTCACCCCAGCGCCAAGGGCGCGTCGAATCGCACGGTGCAGCTCCTCAACAAGGCCATCATGGCCGCCGGCGGCCCGGCCGACCTGCTGACCAGCGTCGCCAACCCGACCATTGAGAGCGCCCAGGCGCTCATGACCCACAAGCTCATCCGCCTGCTGGTCGTCACCGGCGGCACACCTGTCGTGCGCGCCGCCATGCAGAGCGGAAAGCGCGCCGTGTGTGCCGGGCCGGGTAACCCGCCGGTCGTCGTGGACGAGACGGCCGACATCGACCAGGCCGGCCGCGACATCGTCATCGGCGGCTCGTTCGACAACAACATCGTTTGCACCACCGAGAAGGAGACCTTCGTCGTCGCCGGGGTGGCCGACCAGTTGATCCGTGTCATGGAAGCCAACGGCGCGGTGCGCCTGAACTCATGGCAATTCAACCGGCTGTGGAAAGCGGTGACGCTGACCGACCACGGCCCGCGCAAGTACGCCGACATGAACAAGGCGTTCATCGGCAAGAACGCAGCCGTGCTGCTGGCCGAGATCGGCATCAGCGCCGGGCCGGAAGTGCGGCAGATCGTGGTCGAGGTGGATGAGAATCATCCCGCTGTCTGGTCGGAACAAATGATGCCGATCATGCCGGTCGTCCGCGTGGCCAATGCCGACCAGGCCATCGATCTGGCCATCGAAGCCGAACATGGCTTCCGGCACACGGCCGTCATGCACTCCAAGAATCTCGATAACCTGAGCCGCATGGCGCGGGAGATCGATTGCAGTATTTTTGTCAAGAACGGCCCGTGCCTGGCCGGGTTGGGTTATGGCGGCGAGGGTTTCTGCTCGTTCACCATCGCCAGCCCGACCGGTGAAGGCCTCACCGGCCCGATCAGCTTCAGCCGCATCCGGCGCTGCACGCTGGTCGACTCATTCCGCATCGTCTGATGACCGCGCCCGCTCTCGCCCTGCTCGAATTCCACAGTATTGCCGCCGGCATCGAGGCCGGCGACGCCATGGTGAAACGCGCCCCGGTGGAGCGTATTCTGGCCGGCACCATCCAGCCCGGCTACTACCTGGTGCTGGTGACGGGCGAGGTGGCTGACGTGTCCGAAGCGGTTGACGCCGGCGTTCTGACCGGCGGCGAGGCCCTGCGCGACCGGCTGCTGCTGCCCAACGTCCACCCGGGCGTGGTAGCAGCCCTTGGCGGCGCGCGGGAGTCGGGCGGCGAGACGGCTGCCGCGGATGCGCTGGGCATCGTCGAGACGGAGACCGTGGCCGCGGGCATTCTGGCCGCCGACGCCGGGCTGAAAGGGGCCGAGGTGCGGCTGAGCCAGTTGCGTCTGGGCGATGGCCTGGGCGGCAAGGGGCTGGCGCTGTTCACAGGTCTGGTGTCGGATGTGGAGACGGCCGTGGCCATCGGTGGCGATGCCGTCGCTGCCCATGTCGTGCGTCGCGCCGTCATTGCCCGGCTCCACGGCGAGATGTGGGAAAACGTCAACGGAAGCGGCCGCTTCGGCGATCACTTCACCTGGCCGGCGGTCTAAAGAGCTATGCAACTGGCGCGCGTGATGGGCACGGTCGTGGCGACACGAAAGTATGTGGGGCTGGAGGGGATCAAGTTCCTCATCGTCCAACCCCTGAGCAAAACGCAGCAACCGGCGGGCGAGCCGGTTGTGGCCGCCGACGCCACAGCCCAGGCCGCGCCGGGCGAGCTGGTGTTCATCGTCGGCAGTCGCGAGGCTGCCCAGGCGCTGCCGGAAACGTTTGTGCCGGTTGATCACGCCATTGTCGGGATTGTGGATGATGTGGATGTGTAGCACGTGACATCCCGCAGGCGATGCCGGGAATCACTGCCCACCTCCCACGAGTCACCCCCATGATACTGCCGGATTATTGGCTGACCCGCCCCAGCATCGACTTTGGCGATGAAGCGCGAAGGGATTTCGATGCGCTGCTCAAGACGACACTGAGCGATAGAGGACGCCCTGCCATCGACTATACTTTGCCCTGGCCAAAATGGCAGTTCCTGTGCCATATCGCCGATCACCACGACATCGCCCTGCATGGTTCCGGCGACCCGCATATCGACCTGTTTGAACCCCGCAAGGCCGACGACCTCAATGAATTTGGCAATCAGAAAGCCGTCTACGCCGCTGCAGACGGGCTGTGGGCGATGTTTTTCGCCATTGTGGATCGCGAGCGCGTTATGTCGATCAGCAACGCCTGCGTTCGTGTGGCTGACGAGGTGGGCGCGATCCATGGCCCGTACTATGTTTTTTCAGTCAGTCAATCGGCTTTGGCCGGTCGGCCCTGGCGAACCGGTTGGGTTTATCTCTTGCCGCGGCGGCCGTTCACGACGCAACCGCCCATTCCGTTTGGCTCATATGAAGTTCACATCGCTCAACTCGCCAGCGCTACACCTGTCGAGTGTTTGGCCAGGCTGATGGTTACACCGGAAGATTTCCCCTTCCTGATGGACATTCGCGGCCACGAGGATCAGCGGCTTCGGGAATACGCGACGGCTTTACAAACAGGCGCGCCGTGGCCGGACTGATAGTTTTGGATGATTCCATAGTTTCACAGGGGTAATATGTACATCGGACAAGTCGCCGGAACCGTCGTCGCCACCGTCAAGCATGAGGCCTTCGCCGGTCACAAGCTGCTGCTTGTTGAACGGCTCGACCTGAACGGCCAACCCACGGCCGACTATGACATCTGCGTGGACACGGCGCGGGCGGGGGTGGGCGACCGCGTGCTGGTGCTCGACGAGGGCAACGGCGCGCGGCAGGTGCTCGGTCGCAAGGTTGCGCCGATCCGGGCGGTGGTAGTGGGGATTGTGGACGACGTCGCGTTGTGAGAGGTTATTCGTCCCCGAAGTTGGCGACGTAAGCGTCGGCGACAAAGCGCTCCATGTCGTGGGCGAAACGCTGGAACTGCTCCAGATAGCGCTCGGCCGTGGGGGTCAGGCGCGCTCCCCCGCCGTGATGGCCGCCGATTTGCGTCTCCACCATCTTCACGCCCAGCCGCGTCTCTATCTCGTTGATCTTTTGCCACGCGGTGCGATAGGGGACCTTGAGTTGTTCGGCCGCGGCACTGATGGAGCCGGTGGTCGCCACCGCGCGCAACAGCTCCGCCCGCCAGAGCGAGAGCACCACTTCGCCGTCGATTTCGAGCCAGAGGTTGTAACGGGGTTGCAGGGTTTAGCCTCGATTTAGTGATCTTTTCGAGCCAGGCCTTCGGCCAGTAGGGTAGTGACCAACGTATTCATGCTGACGCCCTCCTGTTTTGCCCGTATCGCCAGTCGTGCATGCAGGGTTCGCGGCACCCGTTGAACGAATTTGCCGCTATAACTGCCGCCGCTACCCGGCTCAGGAACGGGCAGGTTCAAACTTTCGAGCGCAGCGATGGTTTCCTCAAGGGCATCAAGCCCATTACGAATCGCCTCATCAGGCGTCTCGCCGTCGGAGATGCATTCGCTGAAGTCGGTGAAGGTAATCAGGTAGCCGCCACCTTCTTCATTCGACAAAGATCGAATTTCAAAAGGATATTTTCCCGGATCGCGCATGGCTCAGTTCGTCACAAACTCCACAAACTTCTTGATATAGATCGGTTTGATCGGCCGATTTGCCGGCACGGGCAGAGTCTGGCCGTCATCTCGAATGAAGACAACGTGACTGGTGCCGCGCTGTCGCCACTCAATATTATAAGCACGAGCTATTGTCTTAAGCTGCTCAATCCGTCAATCCTTCGGATTATTGCGCATCTTTTCAAGCAGTTTTTCGACAGCACTCACGGATACATGATACTATATATGATGTCAATTTACAAGGGGTGGCGCGCGAAAACGTTTACTGAGCAATTCGCTTTGCCAGTAATATATCCGGCTTGCCGACCCCGTCCGCGTCCGGGATGACGCCGACAACCGCGAAGCCGCACTTTCGATAGAACGCCAATGGGTGATCCCCCAGGCTACGGACCGTCTGAAGATGGGTCAGGAGATCGTCGTAGAGGTCTATGCCGCCGAGTGAGGTCGAGTTGTCGATGTCGTCGGTCATCACGTATAGCGTGACGGCTCCGCGAGAGGCCACCTGCTGCTCCAGATCGGCGACCAGCGCGCGGCCGATGCCCTGACCCTGATTCAGCGGATCGACCGCCAGTGGGTGCAGCTCCCAGGCGGTGACGTGGGGCGGCTCGCCATACCGGGGGATAGCGGAGATCCAGCCCAGAACCTCGTCCGCCTCATTCATCGCGACGCGGCAGATATGGCCCGGCTGGAGCGAGTCGCGCACTTCTTCGGTTGCTGCTTCCAGGTCGAGCGGCCAGCGTCCGGCAAAGGCGGCGAGGAGCAAATTGGCGGCCCGGTGAATACCAGGCTCGTCATTGGGAGCCAGATCAATGATGCGCATAGGGTCAAATTACCAGATCGTAACACAACAGCAATGGAACGGTAACCGTTCAGTCCGGCCACGGGACACCAAACGACACGTTTCGTCGTTCTTCTGCTATACTTTGGCCGTCTTATTTCACAATACCTGAGAGATTTTGATGACTACTCCTTTCACCATCGAAACCATCGCCGCCCACGTCGGCGAGCGTGTCACCGTCAAGGGCTGGCTCTACGCCAGCACCCATAAAGGCAAGCTGCTGTTTTTGCAACTGCGCGACGGCACGGGCATCACCCAGGCGGTCGCTTTCCGGCCGGAAGTTGGCGATGAGTTGTTCGAGTCGCTCGCCCACCTTGGGCAGGAATCATCGCTCATCGTCACCGGCACGGTGCGGGCCAATCCCAAGGCCCCCGGCATCCCGGCCGGCTACGAGATCGGCGTCGAGGAAGCCCACATCCTGCAGAACGCCGTTGATTACCCCATCGGCCCCAAGGAACATGGCGTAGAGTTCCTGATGGACAATCGTCACCTGTGGCTGCGCTCAAAACAGCAGTGGGCCATCATGCGCGTGCGCACGACCATCAAACGGGCGATTATCGACTATCTTGACGACCACGGGTTCTACAATATCGACACGCCGATCCTGACGCCCAGCGCGGCCGAGGGCACAAGCACCCTCTTCGAGGTGGACTACTTCGACGAGAAAGCCTACCTGGCGCAGACCGGCCAGTTGTATAACGAGGCCAACATCATGGCCTTCGGCAAGGTCTATTGCTTCGGGCCGACCTTCCGCGCCGAGAAGAGCAAGACCCGCCGCCATCTGGCCGAGTTCTGGATGGTGGAGCCGGAAATGGCTTATTACGATCTCGAAGACCTGATGAACCTGGAAGAGGAATTTGTCAGCTACATCGTGCAGACGACGCTGGAGCAGCGGGCAGCCGAGCTGGAACTGCTGGGGCGCGACCTGGCCGCGCTGCGCAACGTCATCCCCCCTTTCCCGCGGATCAGCTACGATGAAGCTGTTGAGCGCATCCAGGCCATCCGCGCCGCGACCGACGATCCGATACAGAAGGAACTGCTGGCGATTGAGTGGGGGGACGATTTCGGCTCACCGCACGAGACCGAACTGACCAAACAGTTCGACAAGCCGGTGTTTGTCTACGGCTATCCGTCGGCCGTCAAGGCTTTCTACATGGAGCCGTGGCCCGGCCGGCCGGAGGTGTGCAAGAGCGTCGACCTGCTGGCCCCGGAGGGGTACGGCGAGATCATCGGCGGCAGTGAGCGCATGAGTGACCCCGACGTCCTGCTGGCCGCCATACACCGCCACGAACTGCCGGAAGTCAACTACCAGTGGTATATCGACCTGCGGCGTTACGGCGGCGTGCCCCACAGCGGCTTCGGTCTGGGCCTGGAGCGGACGGTGGCCTGGATTTGCGGCATTGACCACATTCGCCAGACCAGCCCCTTCCCGCGCACGCTCAACCGTCTGACGCCGTAAGACAAGTCAGGGAGTCATCGTTACAATTTGGAGAACGAAATGAAGATTGGCGTGCTGGCGCTGCAAGGCGCTTTTATAGAACACATCAACATCCTGCGCGAGCTGGGTGTGGAAGCGGTGGAAGTCCGCCTGCCGGAGGACCTGGAAGGGCTGGATGGCCTGATCATCCCCGGCGGCGAGAGTACCACCATCGGCAAGCTGGCCGACACATTTGAACTGACGGAACCGCTGCGCGAGTTCGCCGCGGAGAACCCGGTCTGGGGTACCTGCGCCGGGATGATCTTCATGGCCAAGGACATCGGCCGCGATCAGCCCGTGTTGGGGGTGATGGACATCGTCGTCGAGCGCAACGCCTTCGGCCGCCAGGTCGACAGCTTCATCACACCGCTCGAGGTCAGCGGCCTGGATGGCGGCGAGGCTCAGCCGTTCCCGGCAGTGTTCATTCGCGGGCCGCGTCTCGTAGAAGCCCGCGGCGACGCCCAGGTCATCGCCTGCCTGGCCGACGGCACCCCCGTGGCTGCGCGGGAAGGCCAATGGCTCGTCACATCCTTCCACCCCGAACTGACCGGCGACCCCCGGTTTCACGAGTATTTCGTGAAGATGGTGGCGGAGGATCAAAATTGAGGATGACGCCGGAAACCATGGGGCAATGCGGCCACATTGGTGAATCAGGGGTTGCGGGATAAGCTTGTGAAACAGACTTGGTTATCAGGGAACATTCCGTGATTTCGATTCAACACGACGATTTGCATTATTTCCGCTTTGACGGACTGCCCCACAACGGAGTGGCCCAACACGCGGTATTTTCGAGACAAGGCGGCGTCAGCTCCGCCCCGTTCAACTCGCTCAACATGAGCATGTCGGTCCCCGACGAGCGCGATCGCGTCTATGCCAACCGGCGACGGGTGTACGGCCTGTTTGGGCGCGACACCGAAACGGTCGTCCACGCCCACCTGGTGCACGGCGATACCGTGGCCCGCGTGACGCAGGCCGACAACGGCACCTGGGTCGAGCACGTCGACGGCCTCATCACCAATCAGCCCGGCACCGTCCTCAGCATGAATTTTGCCGATTGCACCCCCATTTTCCTCTACGATCCGCGCCGCCACGCCATCGGTCTGGGGCATGCCGGTTGGCGCGGGACAGTCGTTGATCTGCCGGGGGCGATGGTGCGGGCCATGACTGAACACTTCGGCAGCGACCCGGCTGATCTCGTCGCCGCCGTCGGGCCGTGCATCGGGCCGTGTTGTTACGAGGTTGGAGAGGTCGTGATTTCGGCGGTCGAATCGGCGTTCGACCGGCCCGAAACCCTTTTACGGCTACCCGACGCCGGGCATAAGCGGGCACATGACAACGACCACCGGTTCTTCGATTTGCCCGAAGCCAACCGCCGCAATTTGCAGAACGCCGGTGTGAAAACTGTCGAGATGTCCGGGCATTGCACGGCTTGCCGCACCGACCTGTTCTTCTCCCATCGGGCCGAGAAAGGCAAGACAGGCCGATTTGGGACGGTATTTGCCTTATTATAGAATAGAGCCGTACGGCTGCCGTCGTTTTCACTTCCGCTGTTACAATCGTAATCGCTGAAAGTTGCCGTTAATGACTGCGAAAACGATAGTCTGTTGGGATAACTATGACCGAACGACAACATCGAATATTGGCTATAGACGACAACGCCTACACCCTGCGGCTGGTGGAATACACATTGCGCGAGGCGGGGTTCCGCGTCACCACGGCCATCTCCGGCGAGGAAGCCCTGAACCATATCGAGCAGGCCGGACTGCCTGATCTGGCTATCGTTGACCTGCACATGCCGGGCATCAGCGGCTTCGAGTTTGCCCATCTCGTTCACCAGTACAGCGACATGCCGATCATCATGCTGACGGCCGTCAATCACGAGACGACAGTCGTCGAGGGTCTGGAAGAACACGCCGAGGACTACATCGTCAAGCCGTTCAGTCCCGGCGAGCTGGTGGCGCGCACCAAACGAGTGTTACGCCGCATCGGCGAGTTTGCCTACGACCTGGAGCCGCAAACGCGCATCGACGAGCGGCTGCTCATCGACTTCCCCAACCGCACGGCCATCGTCGAGGGCAAGGCGGAAGCGCTGACGCCCACGGAGACGAAGCTGCTCTATATACTCATGCGTAAGGCAGGCCGCACCGTGCCGACCGATTACATCCTGCGTCGCCTGTGGCCGATGGAACCCGTCTTTGAAGATCGCCTGCACGTCCATCTCCACCGCCTGCGACGCAAGATAGAGGACAAGAAGGACAAGACCCGGCCGCGCTACATCATTTCCGAGCGTGGCGCGGGCTATAGTTTCCGCGACCTGAATGCCGACAGTTCGCGGTCGTTGGATGAATGAGCAGCGGAGTTCACGGGTGGCGCAGGGTTCGCGGCCATGACTTCGTGAACCTTGTCGCCTGACCATCGCTGCAAATGGCGATCCATTTTCCAATCCGCGTTAATCCCGGCCCGATTCCTGAGTTATGACGGACTCCTGCACACTGGACGATGTGCGTGCGGCGCTGAGCTTGCCCGACTTCGACGGCTTGGGCGCGCAACGGCGGATGATGCCCTATGGACGACCGACCGGCGTTGTCGGAGAAGGCGCCAATGGCCCGCGTCTGGGCGGGGTATTGCTGTTGCTCTACTGTGTCGAGGAAGAGCTTCACCTCGTCCTCACACGGCGACCTGACTATGATGGTGTCCACAGTGGCCAGGTGTCGTTCCCCGGCGGCCGCCACGAGCCACCCGAGGCACTGACCACGACCGCACTGCGCGAGACTTGGGAAGAGATTGGCATCCCCGCGAGCGAGATAGAGCTGCTGGGCGAGTTGACCCCACTTTACGTCATTCCATCGAACTTTGAGGTTCACCCGTTCGTCGGTCATTATATCGGAACGGGACGGCCGCGTTTTTCCCCCGACGTGCGCGAGGTAGCCGCCATACTGGAAGTGCCGCTGCGCCTGCTGCTGGACCCGACAACGCGGGTCGAGGAATTAATGGAGTTGCGCGGCGGGTTGCGTCTGCGCGTGCCCTGCTTCCGCGTCGGCGAGCATGCCGTCTGGGGCGCGACGGCCATGATGCTGAGCGAGTTCCTTGAGCGGCTGCGTTATGTGCGATATGTGGAGGAGCATCCATTTATATAAGGCCGTGCGAGTTTACGGCCCACTTTGTCTCCATGATAGAGGTCGGGAACGTTTCCCCGCCTTTACCTTGACAAGCATTTAGCGTAAAATACGTAAAACTCGCATTTTGCCCAGGGAGTGTATGATTATGGATACCACGTATCGCGCGGGAAAAACCGAGCTTGCCCGTAACACGCGACAAATCATTCGCGCTGCCCAACGGGGTCAGACGGTCGTCATCGAACATCACGGCCAACCCGAAGTGGCCATCATCGACATCGTTGACTATCGATTGCTGCGCGCCCTGACCCATTATTACTCGCGTCCACCTCATATAGTGCCCGGCAACGGTTTGAGCGACGAAGTCGTTGAGGCTGAACCTGACATACAGGCGCAGTATGATCTGGTGCTGGCGTATTTTTTGGCTGAAGAAATCAGCTTGGGGAGAGCCGCAGAGTTGCTTGATTTGCCGTGGCTTGATTTACGCGGACGTTTCTTAAGGCTGGATGTGCCGATGCGGAATGGGTCTGCCGGGCACGATGAAGCGCGTGAGGAAGTGGCCGGTCTGACCGCCTGGTCCAGTATCAGCCAGTAGCCGGATGGATATAGTTGATGGCGACGGGATTGGTCCTGGTAGACAATACGGTACTGACCAACTATGCCCTGATTGCCCGCCCGGACCTCGTCACTGATTTGCGGGGTGTCGAATTCGCCACCACGCCGGAAGTTATGGCCGAATATCAGGCGGGTGTGACTGGCCGCGGCATGCCGGTTGCTGTATGGGATTCCCTACCCCAACTGACACTCAATCCTGCCGAGCTAAGATTTGCCGACCGCCTCTTGCCCAGACTGGGGCGCGGTGAACGATCGTGTCTGGCCGTTGCTGTCCATCGTCAGGGGGCTATCGCCTGTGATGATGCCGTGGCCCGGCGCGAAGCACAACGCCTTGGCCTGATAGTTACCGGGACCATCGGCATACTGGTTGTTAATATTCGTCAGACGCGATTGACGATAGCTGATGGGAACGCGATCCTGGCGGGCCTGATTGCGCTCGGATATCGCTCTCCTCTCGCCGATCTGAGCGATTTGATCTGAACCTGCCGTATAAACACCACCAATACTGACGGTAGCTTGTCGTTGCCCTTCGCCTCTCCACCCTAAACCGGTCACTCCCGTCCCATCGCCCTCACATTCTGCCGCAGCTTGATGATGCTGTCGGCCGGATGATACCCCTTTCGTAAACTTGTGTTAGCGTAGACCAGCGTCCGCGGGCCGATGATGCAGCCGGGGTTGAGCACCGCGTTGCAGCCGGTCTGGGTGTCGTCGCCCAGGATGGCTCCGAACTTGGTCAGCCCCGTGTCGTATTCCCGATCCTCAATGACCAGTTTGATCGTCGGCCGCTTGCCCGTGGCGGCATCTTTGGCGCTCAGGATGCCCAGATTGCTAAGCTTCGTCCCCGCGCCGAGGTTGACGCGGTGGCCGAGGATAGAGTCGCCGACGTAGGCGAAGTGGGGCGCGGCCGCGTGGGGCAACAACAGGGCGTTCTTGGCCTCGCTGGCGTGGCCCAGCGTGCTGCCGGCCAGCATGATGACGTTCTCGCGCACGTAGGCCCCGTGACGCACCACTGCCCCCGCGCCGATATAGGCCGGGCCGATGATGTAGGCCCCGGGCTCCACCACCGCACCAGCCTCGATGACGATCGGCGCGTCGCCCAGCCACGCGCCGTCCATCACCGTGCCGTCAACGCGCCGCCCGCCGGCTGTCAGCCGGGCCACGTGGCGCTTAATCTGCGCCAGCGCTTCCCAGACAAACTCGCAGCCGTTGAAGAAGGCGGCTGTGTTCGGGTCAGAGAGGTCGAAAAATGCGGTGGAATGTAAGGAATGGGTTTGCATGATAACTCCTGCTGCTCTTGTCCCGATCATAGCCAAGAATCACGGATTAGCCTATTGCATGCGGTACGTCATTGGCGTATAGTTATTGCATGCTCTTCATCGAAACTCCGATTTTACTCGACAAGTCACAGAGCTTTTGCCCGATGAAGAGTATAAGCGACTTCAGGAAGCACTTCTCATGCGCCCTGAGGCCGGCGATCTGATCCCCGGCAGTGGTGGGCTGAGGAAACTGCGTTGGCGGTTGATGGGCAAAGGGAAACGAGGTGGTTTGCGCCTAATCTATTATTGGGACGTCCCTGACAGCACTGTCTTCATGCTAATGATCTATAGAAAAAGCGAGAATGAAGACCTCACGCAACGGCAATTGAGGATTTTGCGTGGACTTGTCGAGGAATGGCTGAAATGAATGAAAAGGACTTTTCGGAACTGGTTGAGAGCATCAAACAGGCCGGCGAGATTAAACGTGGTATCCGCCGGCCAGGCCGTGTTTTTGAATTTTCGCCGATGGATATAAAGAGCATCCGCCAAAAACTCGATAAATCCCAAAGGGAATTTGCCTTAATGATCGGAGTCAGTGTCGGGACGCTGCAGAATTGGGAGCAAGGTCGCCGGAAACCGGTTGGCCCGGCCAGAGCGCTGCTGAAGGTCGCGGCCGAGAATCCGGAGGCGGTGCGAGACGCACTAGAGTAATAAAACGTGCTTGCCCGTTTATGCCATCAACAGCGTCAGGACCCCTGGAAGATTTATTGCGGCACGTGCTGAGTATGGGAACTCGTCGCCTACGACCAGCGAAGGGTCACTCTTCCTTCTTCACCCTGACCACCCCCTCCCGCGTGATCTGGAAGTGGTCGAAGTCGCGGGCGACATAGGTGTTGGGGAAGATGGCGCGGGCCTCTGTGCGAATGTCGCGTTCGGAGTAGCGGCGGCTGAGGTGGGTCAGGATGAGATGCTTCACCCCTGCGTCGCGGGCCAGTATCGCCGCGCGCGCGGCCGTCATATGGCCGAAGTCGACGGCCATCTCCCCTTCCTCCTCGGTATAGGTCGCCTCCATCACCAGCGCGTCGGCCCCGCGCACGACATCCAGCAAATTATCCGTCCGGCCAACGTCGCCGATGTGGACGTACTTGGTGCCGGGCAACGCTGGGCCGAGAACGTCGTCGGGTTGTATCACGCGGCCGTCAGCCAGCCGCACCGCCTCGCCCCGTACCAGCAACGACCGCTCCGGCCCAAACGGCACGCCCAACTCGTCTGCCAGTTCGGCCAGGAACGGCCGGTGGGGCTTTTCCTCGAACAGATAGCCCAGGTTATCCGGCCCGCGATGGCTCACCTCAAAAGCGGTCAGGCTGAACTTGTCATCGGCGCAGATAACATCGCCGGGGCGAACGGGATGGAGACTGACGTCGATAGGTGGCCTGTGCCCGGCAAAGACGACCTTGAACAACAGATCGTGGACGCGGTTGAGGGTGGCACGGCCGCCGTAGATGTCGATATGATCCAGGTTTTCCCAACGGGCCAGGGTGGAGACGAGACCGCCCAGACCGAGGATGTGGTCCAGGTGGCCGTGGGAGAGCAGCACAGTGTCGAGCCGCTTGAAGCCCAGACCGCTACGCAGAATCTGGCGCTGGGTGCCTTCGCCGCAGTCCAGCAGGAAGCGGTAGTGCCGGTGGAGGATAATATGACTCGATAGCCCTCGCGTGGTCGTCGGTGCTGATGACGAGGTGCCCAAAAATATCACTTCAAACATAGTAAATCGCAGGGTGCCGGCTTGACGGGCCGGCCTGTGGTAAATCAATTCGGCAACGGACGGCCGCGCGACTTCTCAGCTCCGGTTCGCGGCGAACCCGATCCCCGTTACGTCGATTTCCGCCTGGCCTTCCAGATCGCCGCTAATGTCGATCCTTGTGTCCAGCCATTGCCGCAGCAGTTCGGCATTGGTGACGGTGTGTAAAGTCAGATGATCGGTCGTAAATCGGGCGTGCCCGTGGGCCAGGGCCAGCGGCAACAGCAGTTGGTCGGCCAGATGCCGATCGACCATCGCGGTATTGTCCACGAAAGCCAGTGTTTCCGCAACCGCGGCCTCGGCCACTTGCTCCGACAGCCGCCCTCACCCATGCGGCCGTCAATGGTGAGCATTGGCCTGATTATCTCTTGTCGGGCAGGATTTACCCATAAAAAAAGCCCCACCTGGGGTGGGGCGCATATGTGATGAATGGGTTGGGGGGTGCTTACGCGGCCACGCTGAACGCGACCACCACCGACTGGATGAGAATCTGTATATCCAGCAGAATCGACCAGTTGTTGATGTAGCGCGACTCCAGCTCGACGCGGTCGTCGATGCGGCGGCTGTGGCCGTTCACCTGCCACAGACCGGTCATGCCGGGCA
>JAHDWL010000036.1:0-9758 GCA_023384355.1 Anaerolineae bacterium | reverse complement strand
ACGCGGCGGCTATAGAGCACCGGGCCGCCCGATTCAAGCTTGATGAGTAACGCGATTACCAGCAGCAGGGGTGCAATGAGGATCAGCGTCGGGATGGTCAGAGCGTAGTCGAGACCACCCTTGAGCCAGCGATTCACACGACCGACATTGACTACGGGGAGCGCATTGACTGTATTGTTCGCTGGTGCCTGAAACATCTTTCCTGACCTACCCTTGGCGCTCGCGCGATGACGCGATCCTAATCGCCTGAAGATAGTGTAGGCCGGCTCGCTTACGAAAAAGCTTACGGAAAACTAACGGGATTTTCACGGTGGCTGACAGCCGTCAGTTGCCTGGCTTATCAATCTGTATACATTGCAGGTGTATCGAACTTAATAGTCGCGCGACCGGGTTCAGTATACTCTTTTAAAAGAGGGTATATCAACTCTCAGACGTCTGGTTTGAGCCGCCGGGCGTCGCGCCCTCCATCGCGGGGTGATAGCCAGATTCCTCACGACGTGACGCACCTGCCTCGACGGCAAATCAAATCATGAATCTGGAATTACGATGCAGAGCATGTTCTGAATTCGTAACCCCTGATTCGTAAAATTCTTGGGGGTCTGCCATGAAGCATTACACTACTTTCCTGCTAATCATAGTCCTGCTGGCACTGCTGGCGGGCAGGGCGGCGGCCGAACCTATGGCTCCCGAGCCGACGACGGTCGACGCCTTCACCGATCTCATACCCGGCGAGCCGAACGACACGTTTGCCACTGCCAATGACGCCTTTGAAGGCTACCTGATGACCCCGGCCGATGTGGATTATTTGGTTCTCAATCTATCAGGGCCTTACCGGCTGCGTCCGTCCGTGAACATCAATAGCGAATCCTATGGCGTTCCGGTCGTTTTACGCGTCGAATTGGCGCTGTACGACGCCGGGCAATCCCTGCTGGCTGAGGATGCCGACTGCGACGGGACAGCCGCGCTGCCCGACCAGTTCGTGCCCGCCGGCGTCTACTATTTGCGCGTGCGGGCCTGCACCGACGCGTTCGACGCTGACCAACTGTATCATCTTAACGCCTTTACCTGGCCCTATGAGTGGGAGCCGAACAACAGCCGTGCCACGGCCAATCCATTCGACTATGGCGATACCGAGGCAGCCATCGCGCCGGCCGGCGACGTTGATTTCTTCCGCTTCCAGGCGTTGGCCGGGGAGGTTGGCTGGCTGTCGCTGGAATCCTATGATGACACCCTTGATCTGGAGGCGGCCCTGCTGGCCGCCGACGGTGCGGTGCTGGCAAGTTCTGTTCCTGGCTATCTCGACTACGAAATACCGGCCGACGGTATCTACTACTTCCGCGTGCGTTCGGCCGCCCATCCGGCCGGCACGGGCGATTATCGAATCTATGGCGATCACGAGTTCGATGATGCCTCCCCTGGCGATGTGGAGCCGAACGACACGCCGGTCCAGGCTGTGCCGGTCGCCTATGGCGACAGATTGTCAGGCAACGTCGACGAAAGCGACGTGATTGACTACTATCGTTTTACCGCGCAGGCCGGTGACAAGATAGCGCTGGCGGTATATATCGATTATGGTGCCGATGTTGCTCTCTATGACCCGTCGATGAATCCGGTGGTACTGAACCAGGATGAATATGCAGGCGCTATCTGGACCACGTTACCCGTCGCCGGCGTCTACACGCTGGCGTTCTCTTACACGGTTAATGATTGGTCCCCATATGATTACATTCTGGTGCTGACGGCCGGTGACGAACCGAATAACACGATGTCAACGGCCAGCGAAGTGCCATTTGGGTCGGTGCTGGACATGACTGTTGATTACCAGTGCGACATCGACTGGTTGCGCTTCCAGGGGCGCGCCGGTGACGTAGTGGCCGAGTTGGGTGAAGACGTGGCGGATCCGAGCACCTTCCTCTATGACGCCGGCGGCGACCCCGTTGGCCCTGTATTGCCCGCCGACGGCACCTACTATGTGAAGATATATGCTTTTTACGATGGACGGGAAGGTTCCTTCTGCTATGAGGGGGAAGATGGCTATCCTTTCGTGGATACCTACCCCTTCGGTCAGGCGCTGTGGGTCAGCGCTGCCGTCGACGGGTTGGGCGGCAACGCGGCCATCAACCGCCGTGATATCGCCACCCGCAAGACAGCCGCCGGCCAGTGGCAGATCGTCTTCGACGCCTCCGACGTGGGCATTACCCAGAACGTGGCCGCCTTCGAACGCATGCCCAACGGCTCCATCCTTATGAGCCTGGGCGGCACGCAGAACGTGGCCGGTCTGGGCAAGGTCACGCCGCAAGACATCATCCGTTTCAACCCGACTGCGCTGGGTGACACGACGGCCGGGACGTTCGCCTGGTTCCTCGACGGCTCCGACGTGGGCCTCAGCACCAGCGGCGAGAAGATTGATGCTATCTCCATGCAGCGCGACGTGGAGAACCCGCTGCGTATCAGTATTGCCGGGGCCGGCAGCGTGCCGCGGCAGAGCGGAGGCGCGCTGAAGGTAGCCGACGAGGACGTGATCAACTACGTGGGTACGTTCGGCGCCGACCCGGTGGGCAAGTGGCGCGTCTATCTGGATGGCTCCACCGTGCCAGGTATGGCCTCTGAGGACGTGAGCGGCATGACGCGCGTTGAAGTGTACCCGCAGCGCGACTCACCGACGCTGCTCACCTTCGACAGCAGCTTCACCATCAGCGGCCAGGCGGGCACGACCTTCGATGTGTTGCAAATGTTGCATGAAGGTAACTGGCGGACGGCCGTGACGCGCCTGACAGACAGGAAAATTGATGGACTATCCGTCGGTCCGGCGTGGACCAATTAGGGAGCGACAAACGATGAGTGACGAGTGACGAATTTGTCAGTCACTCGTCACTTGGGCAAACGGGGCCTGCGACAACCCAACCCGGCAACTTGATCAATAACTTTCATGTCGGCCTGGCATGGCAGCAAGTGAAGCCCGACCCCGCCGGATTTGGGCATCGTAATCAAGTAAACCGGGGAAGAGACCGGGCACTAAACAGCCGTCGCGATAGCCGTGAAGAGCAGCACCAGCATGGCCGCCGCCACATTAAGCCGCAAATAGCGCACCTCGCGCGCGGCGAGCTTGTCGCTTTCGGCCGTGGCCGTCTCGGGACTGCTTCCGGCCAGCAATGCCAGCCGTGACATGGCCGGGTAGAGGACGAATTGCAGATAGACCGTCAGCGCCACCATGCCCGCGTAGGCGATATGCTTCAGCAACATGGCCCACGCCCACAGGCTGTCCACGGCCAGGAAGCCGTTGTAGTTCTCGTCGTTGGTCATCTGGATGAAGCCGGTGATGAGCAACAACACCAGTGCGCCGTTGACCCACGGCAGGAAACGCTTCTGCAACTGGAACCACTGGTTCGATGATATCGTGCCCTGTCGCAGGGCGGGCCAGGCGATGAACGCCATCAGGGCGATGCCGCCCAGCCAGACGACCGTGGCCAACAGGTGAATCCAGAAGGAGGCGACAAGAATCCAGAATGTCATTGTTTCCCTCGCTAGTCGGAAGTATACCAGCAGATCAGTAGGTCAGTTGGTCAGTCTGAATACTGATCTACTGAACACTGACCTACTGAACACTGGCTCACTCCCCCTCGCTCACCTTCTCCATCGCTTTCAGCGCGTCGAAGGCCGGGCGGGGCGTGCCGTCGGGGAGTACGATGGACCACCACCATTGCTCATCTTCCGGCGTCCACTCCCAGTCGGCGATGTAGATCGTCACCATCACCCCCATCCACGGCTGCCAGTGCTCGGCGGCATACTGATAGGCGCGCACCAGATAGTCGGCCTGCGTCGCTTCGTCGACGGCAAACCAGGCGTAGTCGGGGTTGACCTGATCCAGCGTCCAGCCCATTTCCAGAATGGCGACCTGCTTGTGGCCGTCGCCGTTGGCAACCATCAGGGCGCGCATGTCTTCGACGTGGCGGAAGGCAAACCAGCGGCCGCCGCCATACTCTTCGGCCTCGGCCTCGGCGGGAGCGAGTTCCGGCGGAGCCTTGTAGCCGGGCGCGTTGAGGCCCAGCACGTCGAAATAGGCGGCCGCGCCGGCGTCATACATGCCCTGCAGGAACTTCGCGTCGGGCATGGCTTCGGGGCTGTCGGTGCCGGTGGGAGCCAGCCCGGCAGAGATGACGATGGCGTCGGGATCGGCGGCCTTGATGGCCGTGTAGCATGCCTTGAGCAACTCAGTGTAAGCCACGGGGTCGGGCGGCCGCATGCCCCATTCGCGGCTGAGGTTCGGCTCGTTCCACACCTGATACGCGCCGATGCGGCCGCGGTAGCGCCCGGCCACGGCCCCGCAAAAGTCGCCGTAGTCGGCCGGGTCGCCGGGTGGACCATTTTCCTGCCACTGGTTATCGAGCGGCTCGGACCAGAACGGCTGGCGGTCGAGCCGTACCAGCAGCTTCAGCCCCGCCTTCTCCGCCTCATCGACGATAAAGTCCGTGCGATACCAGTCGAACTTGCCCTTCTCGATGCCCTCGATTTCCCGCCACGGGAACTTCTGCTTCACCCAGTTGAAACCCATCTCGTTGACAAGGCCCAAATCGCGCAGCGCCGTATCGGGCTTCCACCACAGAAAGGCGTGAATGCCGTAGTCTGGCGAGGGGAAAGACATGACCACTGGCTCGTCCCCCATCAGTGCCGGCTCCTCGTCCGCCGGCGCGCAGCCGACGAGGAGCGAGAAGAGCAGGAGAAGAAGAAGAAGGCGGCGCATGGAGGAGATAATAGTGTTCAGTGGGTCAGTGTTCAGTGGGTCAGTATTCAGTCTGACTGACCTACCGCCCCACTGACCTACTGACCCACTGACCTACTGACCTACTGATTCTTCGCCATCGCCGCCACTGCGTCGAAGGCGGGACGGGGGTGGCCCTGGGTGTCGATGATGCTGTAGGGCACCGGATCGTCCGTGGGACCGTTACCCTTGTTGCCGAAGTCGAAGTTGAACAGGAAGGCCAGCCACACGTCGTTCGACTCCTTCATCTGGTTGAACGCCTGGACGATGTAGGTGGCCTGATCTTGCAGCGTGTTGTCGAGCGCGAACTCGAAGCCGGGGGGATACTCAGTGTATCCCTCGCTGCTGGCCCAGCCGAACTCCGTCACGCAAAGCTTTTTGTTAGGGTCAACCGCCTGCACCTTGTCGGCATAGGTGTTGATCGTCGTGTAGAAGCTCCACGAGTGGTGCGGGTTGTAGAACGGACCGCGGAAGGTGGCCGTGGCCGCCTTGGGCGACGAGCCGGTCTGATCCCAGGCCACGTCCGGCCCGATGTTGTAGCCGTTGTGGTGCGCGCCGACGCAATCGGCGTAGTTCAGCATCCCGGCCGCCAGGGCGCGATCCATATACTCGAAGTCATCAGCCCACTGCACCCAGTCACCCGTGCCCGTCGGCGACAGCGCGCCGCTGATGACGATGATGTTGGGGTCCTTGGCCTTGATGGCGTCATAGGCCACCTGCAGAAAGCGGACGTAATCTTCCGGGCTGATGCCGTTGGCGCTGGTCCATTCGCGGTCGAGGTTCTGCTCGTTCCAGACCTCGATAGCGTCGATCTTGCCCGGATGGCGGTCGATCAGCTCGCCCAGGAAGCGGGCGTACTCGTTGTAGTCGTCCGGCGGGCCATTTTCACCGCCCGCGGCGCGCGTCCAGGCCGGCGCGCCGACGACGCTCAGCATCAGGCGCAGCCCCTTGTTGTGTGCCTCGTCGATGACCGCGTCATAGAAAAACCACTGCTCGGTCGCCGGATCGGGGTCCGGCTCCACCAGCCACCATTGAATCTGGGCCTTCACCCAGTCCATGCCCAATTGGTCGTGAACCGCGGTCATGGTCTCGGTCGGGTTGCCGACGGTGGCATTGCCGTGAATCTGGGTACCGTAGCCGAACTGGTCGGCCGGCCATGGGCCGCTGACCTCAGGCTCGACCGGGGGCTCGGCCGCCGCGTTTTCTTCCGGCGCGACCGGTGCCAGCGTCGGAGTGGGCAGGATTTCGCCGGATATGACCGGCGGCGGCAAGGCTTCGGTCGCTTCAGTGGCGACGGGCTGCTGTTGCTCCACGACCGGCGCGGTCGGCTCCGGGGCGGTTCCCCCGCCGCCACAGGCGGCCAGCGCCAGCACGAGCGCAGCCATCAACCAGACGATTGCTTTGGCGTGTCGTTGCATGGGTTGTTTTCCTCTCTTCCTCTTTGGACGTATCCGACAGGGGCGGGTTTCAAACCCGCCCCTGTGATGACTATCATACCCACCCGGCGGGATGGGTTTGCAACTTGACCTTGCTAATTACCCATCACCTGTCGCAGCGTTTCGCACGCCGGGCAGCTGCCGTTGGGCCGGATCATGGCGTAACCCGCCTGCGGATCGTCGCCGAACGTCTTGAAGTCGACGTTAAAAACGATGATCATGCGCACGCGGCCGCTCTGGACGCCGACGCGCACGGCTTCGGCCAGGTACTGCGCGTGCTGGGCCACCGTCAGATTGTACGGCGGCTTCCACAGGAAGCCGGCCGGCAGAGTGCCCCACTCCTCGCCGCTGAGATAACCCAGCTCGGTGAAACAGAGCGCGCTCGCCCCGGCTCCGGCATAGGCGTTGATCATGCCCTGGAAGTAGCGGGTGTAGTGGCCGCCCGAACCGCGCGGGTCGCCGCTGGTGGCCGACGGCGGCATCAACCCTTCATTATAGTGGACACCGACACAATCCGAAACGCTGCCCGCGCCGGCGGCCATCATGCCCGCCACATAGGGTGCGTCATCGCAGCCCGCGCCGCTGCACCCGCCGAAGAAACCGGTGGGCGCGGGCGCGCCGGTGATGACCATCACGTTCGGGTTGGCGGCCTTGATCTTCTGGTAGGCCGGGCGCAGCATGTTGTTGACGTAGGACGCCGGGTCGATCTGGCCCAGCGGCCATTCGCGCTCGATATTCATCTCGTTCCAGACTTCGATGCCGTCCGGGCCGAGAGCGGCCACGCCGCCGAGGAAGTTGGTATACGCCTCGTAATCGATACTGCTCGGGTAGAGCTGGCCGGGGATACTGAGGAGGATTTTCATCCCGTTGGCATGAGCATCGTTGATCAGCCCGGCCACGGCCGACGGCGAGTCGCCGGGGTTCCACTTGTGCTGTTTCTTGACCCATTTCATGCCGGCGTATTGCATGGTGCCGGCCGGCATGCCTGCCGCCTGGCCGCCAAGCTCGAATGTGCCCACATTGCCGACAGCGGCAACGGGCGGCGGCGCAACGGGCGGCGCCGCCGCGGCCCCGCTGGCCGGTGTGCCGCTGGCGGTGGTCGGCGGTGGCGCGGCCACAACCGGCAGGCCGGAAGTGTTGAAGCCCGCGTTGACGGATACCAGCTCGGCCAGGATCCAGCCCTCTTCGCCGCTGGGCAGGGTGACGTTGTACCAGCTGCCGGTGTCGTTGCGGCCGATGAGCTTCAAAACTGTGCCCGCGCCCGCGCCGCCGGCGATCGTGCCGTAGGAGATGCCGGGGCCGGTGCGCACGTTGGCCGGCGAATTGACCACGGCCGTGGCCTCGCCCGGGGTGCCCAGGTTGGCTGTCGGCGCGGGTGCGGCCGTCTGGCCGCCGCTGCCGGTCGATGTGGCGGGTGCGTCCGTCGCTTCGGGTGTGACGGTCGGTGCCGCGGCCACTTCTTCGCCGCCGACGACCACATCTATCTGTCCCAGTTCGGCCGTCGTGTCGCCCAGAATGAGGTCGGCTTCCACGGTGTAGGTTCCGGGATTCTCCGACGCCGTCCAGGTGAAGCCCAGATCGCTGCCTGTCTCGCTGGCGATGACGCTGTCACCGGCGTCGCGCACGGTCCAGGCGATGGCCGCGCCGCCGGGTTGGGGTGCGGTGCCCTGACCCAGGTAGTTGTTCAATGCCGCGGCATAAGCCGGGCCGCTGCCCAGCGCCAGGCCGCGCACCGTCGCGCCGCGCAGATTGAATTCCGATGCCAGTTGCAGGCGGTTGACCAGCGCGGCTTCGCTCATGAACCAGATGGTCTGTACCTGACCGGCCTGTTCGAAGGTGTATTTGTAAGCCAGGGCGTCACCGTCCCACTCCAGCGGGGTGGCTGACCCTTCCAGGGCGATATCAACTGCCGCGCCGGGGTCTACCTCAACGGCTCCACCAGCTTGAGCCAGCTGCCCCAGATTGGCCAGGGCCTGGGCGGACGGCAACTCCGTGTAGGCGTCGCCGACGCGATTGATCGCCCCTGCCGTCAGCAGCAGGTTGACCTTGCTGCGGTCGATCTGGCTCACCGTCCAGGCTACCAGTTGTTCGGCCGGACCATTGACCACATAGGCGTTCGGGTCCAGCGGCATCTGCACGTGGACGATGTCGGCCGCCTGGCCCAGAGCGGCCCAGTTCTGGCCGCCGGTATCCCAGCGATTGCCGACCTGGGCGGGAGTACCGAGTGTGATGGCCAGTTTCAGGCCCTCGGCGTGCAGGGCATCGGCCAATCGGCTCACCAAATCGGTGAAAGCGGCCGACATGGGGCCGGGGACACCCTGATAATCGACATGGACGCCGGCGTAGCCGTCTGCCTTGGCCCGGCTGACGAGGTCGCTGATCTGGGCGTCCTGCTTCGCCGTATCGCTCAGGAAGGCCGCCACGGCCGCCTGGTCGGTCACTGCGCCGCGATTGGTGACGCGCAGATAACTATCCACGCCTTCAGGCGCCTGGGCGATGTCGCCCGACAGGCTGCCGTCTTCACCAAGTACAAGCGCGCCGACGGAAGCCTCGCCAAGCAGCGGGTTGACCTCGTCGGGCGAGGTGTCGCCGGAGGCGATTTCGACGCCGATCACCGGCTGCGCGGTGGGGCTGGTGCGGACGAGCGCCAGCGCATGGGGCAGTGGGCCTTCGGCGGTCACGGCCTGCCCGGCGGCGGTGTCGATCTGGCCGGGAACAAGCTTCCAGGCCTGACCATCCCAACCGCGGAGATCGATATCCTCCACGTCGGCCAGCCCGGCCGGCAGCGGCATGGTGATCGCGCCGACAGGCGCGTCGCCGCTGAAATTGAGGACGTAAGCGTCGCCGACAACCGCGTCGGCGGGCAACGCGGCGGCCGCGCCGGCCAACGCTCCATCGGCGACCGTCGCCAGGTCGGCGAACGCTGCCCGGCTGACGCCGACGGCCGTGCCGTCGGTCGTCGTCAGGCTGACGCCATCGGGCAACTCGGTCGACACCGCGGCCGTCGCGCCGGCTGCGGGCGTCGCGGCGGCCGTATCATTGCCGCCGCCCAGACCCAGGCGCGTGCCCAGCGAGATGGGGGGCAGGAACAGCCCCACGAGAATGAGGACAAGAACGACGAGAAAGCCGGCGATAATCGGCCACGATGCACGCTTGCCCGAACTGGTTTCATTTTCTTCCATGAAATTAAGCCCCTTCCCGGATATTTTCTATGCTGAGTAGACGGACGAACCGCCAGACGCGGACCGGCGAACGGAGTGTTTCCGGTGATCATCAGACTGTCCGGGCGCCGGCGGTCGGGTTCTAAAAAACCTCAGATTATTCAGGGATGGAAAAAAGGCGGCCCCAAAATGCAGCCGCCCAACCCTTTCTATTCCGGTTAAACTCAGGGCATTCTAGCACATGACGGCCTGTGGGCAACCCTGTACCCGCCCCTGTAGGCCCATCGCAGGCATGACGTTGAGGAAAGGTTAAGCTTGATAAGGGATAAATTAACGTAAATCGGGCGCAGCCCCACACTGGCGGGCTGATCCGACACAGGATGCGGTAGCCCTGCGACCAGG
>JAHDWL010000127.1 GCA_023384355.1 Anaerolineae bacterium | reverse complement strand
GCTTTGGCGAGCGCTGCATCGCGGGTACAATTCATGCCGACAGGCTTGGGATAATAATCGGCAGGAGAAAATAATGAGCACATTGAAGAAAATTGGGCTGGTGCTGGTCATTCTGACCGCGACCGTTGGCATCATCCTGGGTATGGTGACCGTCTGGTTTGCCTGGGCCTATAACACCCCGGTCACTGAGGGATTGACTCAGGCTGTGGTGGGTACGCAACGGGTGCTCACGGCGGCCGATAATGGCTTGGGAAAGGTGAACACAGGTCTGCGGACTGCGCTCGGCGCGGTCACAGCCATTGATGTGGCCACCCGTGCCGCGGGCGACAAAATCGTCGAGACAAGCTTCGCATTTCAAATCCTCGACCGAACGGTTGGCGATCGGCTGTTTCCGCGTGTTGCCGCAGCCCAGGAGACGGTTTCGGCCCTCGCCGCGACGGTGATCGGCATCAACGACACGCTTGAGGCGGCCAACCGATTGCCTTTTGTTGACGTTCCCACGCTGACCACGGAGCTGGAAGCGGTACGGGATCGACTGGACACGGCGCGCGGTCGGGTCGAGGAACTTCAGACGGGTATTCGGGAGATCAAGGAACAAAAGGTGTCTCGCCCGGTCTCCTTTGTGACCGACCGGACCGACCGTCTGATGGAGGAAATCGACGATGTACTCGCCAGGACCACAAACGCCCAGGCGCGCATATCAGTTACAATGTCACGCCTGGAAAGGCTGGAAGAGAGGTTGCCGGGCATCATCGACCTGATATCAATCATAATAACCGTGGTCACTGCCTGGTTCATCGGCGTCCAGGCTTACGTGGCGATACGGGCGTATGAGCGGCTGTCGGGCAAGCGGATCGACTGGGACAGGCTGCGGCCAGGCAAGGAAGAGAGTGAGGTCGCGACCGAACCCCCGTCTGTGGAGGCTTGAGACGACACACGCCTGAATATGGTACTAGACCATATGTTCGGAATATGATATACTGCATTCATTCGACTTCAATTTACCTTACATCAGCATCAATAGGAGAATGAATCCGTGAAGATCGTCAAAAAATATCCCGATGGCATATTCAGTTGGGTAGACCTGGCCACGACCGATATCGCCGGCGCCCACGCCTTTTATTCCGGGCTGTTCGGCTGGGAACCGGACCCGGTGCCGCTGCCCGGCGGCGGCAGCTATACCAATTTTCGCATCGACGGCTATTCCGTGGCCGGCGCCGGGCAGATACCGCCGGATATGGCGGCAAGTGGCATGCCGCCGGTCTGGACATCCTACGTGAACTACAGCGATATCGACGCTCTGGCCGCGCGTGTGGCCGAGGCGGGCGGGACGGTGCTGTTTCCGCCGATGGATATCATGGATCAGGGGCGTATGGTGATGTTCCAGGACCCGACAGGCGCAGCCTTCGGCGCGTGGCAACCGGCCGCCCACATCGGGGCGCAGGTGGTGAACCAGCCCAATTCGCTGGTGTGGAACGAGTTGCAGACGCGAGACCCGGAGACCGCTATCGCCTTTTATAACAAGGTGTTCGGCTGGGTCGAGCAGTCGGATCCCCATTACACGATGTGGCAGGACGGCAATGGGCGGTTTCATTGCGGTTTGGTGCGCATTGGTGAATCGTGGGGCGACATGCCGTCTAACTGGCTGGCGTATTTCCTGGTCGAGGACGTGGACGCCGCGGCCGCCCGAGCCGTTGAACTCGGCGGCGTTGTTCACCACGGCCCGTCTGATTTCGGCGATATGGGGCGGCTGGCCGTCCTGGGAGACCCGCAAGGCGCGACCTTCGCGGTCATCCGTTTCAACGGCCCGGTCGACGAGCCGCCGGGTACGGAGTAGATTCGCAGCTACTTAACACAAGGCTCCACCGATTGGTGGAGCCTTTTTTAATGGTTGCCCGCGGCCGTCGGTTCTAGAACTGCCGTCCCCGACGATGCCAGATGACAAGAAGCATCAGGATGCCGAGGAAAGTCGGCACGAGCACAAACAGGGCGGCAAAGAGTTGGGAAGTCATTAGTCTATGATAGCACGACGGCAGGCGGCCGCAATCTGCAACTGCGGCCGCCGTCGTGCTCAATTCCGGTTTATCGCTTTACAGCCGGCAAACCACCCCGCTCGCTGCCGTGGAAGCTGCGCGAACGATAGACGCTTTTCTTCGGCGCGGGGCGCTGGCTTTCGGGCGTGAACCCGCCGTAGTCGAACCCTTCCATGCGGCGGCGCTCGATGGGCTTGCCCAGCACGCGCTCGATGTCGCGCACCATCGGCTCGTCGTCCTGCACGGCGAAGGTCACCGCCTCGCCGGTGGCCTCGGCCCGTCCGGTGCGGCCGATGCGGTGGGTGTAGGCGTCGACCGTGTCGGGCATGTCGTAGTTGACCACGTGGGAGATCTGGCTCACGTCGATGCCGCGCGCGGCGATGTCGGTGGCTACCAGGATGTCATACTTGCCGCCGCGGAAGCCGCTCATCGCCTCCTGCCGCTTGTTCTGGCTCATGTTGCCCTGCAGCGCCGCCACGCGATAGCCGCGCTTGTCCAGGTCCTGGGCCAGCCGCTTGGCGCGGTGCTTGGTGCGGGTGAAGATCAGCACCCGCGACGTGCGGGTGTTCTCCAGCATCGTGTGCAGCAGCTTGGCCTTCAGCGTCTCCGGCACGGGGTAGAGCGCGTGGGACACGGTCTTGGCCGGGGCGATGACATCGACCTGCACCGTCACCGGGTCGCGCAGGATGTCGTCGGCCAGACGGCGAATGTCGGGCGGCATGGTGGCCGAGAAGAGCATCGTCTGCTGCCGGTTGGGCACGTAGCGCAGGATGCGGCGAATGTCGGGCAGGAAGCCCATGTCGAGCATCCGGTCGGCCTCATCCAGCACCAGCACCTCGATGGTGCTGAGGTCGATGTTGCCCTCGCCGATGTGGTCGAGCAGGCGGCCGGGGCAGGCGACGATGATCTCCGTGCCGCGCTTGATGGCGGCGACCTGCGGCCCCTTGCCGACGCCGCCGTAGATGGCCGCGCTGCGCACCCTGGTGCGGCCGCCCAGCGCCTCGGCCGATTCATGGATCTGCTCGGCCAATTCGCGGGTGGGGGCGACGATGAGCGCGCGCGGGCGACGCAGCGGGCCGCGCGTCAGGCGCTGCAGGATGGGCAGCATGAAAGCGGCCGTCTTGCCCGTGCCCGTCTGGGCCAGGCCGAGAACGTCCCGGCCTTCCAGAATGTGGGGGATCGCCTGTTGCTGGATGGGGGTCGGCAAGTCATATCCGGCGGCGTCGATGCCGGCGCGGATGCGCGTGTCCAGTTCAAACATGTCGAACGAGACGTCGCTCGACGTTGGGGTGAGGTTACTCACTGGGTATACTCCTTGACTTCAATCAGCCAAGTCGCACTCCCAGCCGAGGAAAAAGTCTGCAATACAATAAAATTGGTCCGGCGACCGGCTCCGTAGCCGCGACGCCATGGGACAGTATAGCGGGTTGCAGGGTGTTATGGCAAGTGGGCGGGCAGTTTACTCATAAATGGG
>JAHDWL010000035.1:30970-33106 GCA_023384355.1 Anaerolineae bacterium | reverse complement strand
CAATGAACACAGTCTACTCAATGACTATTTCCCATTCCTCCATATGCGTCACTGTCTCGCCCGGGGCGAGACGCGCCAGCGGCCCCAGCGTCTCCAGCTCGATGTGGCGGTCGTTGGTGTAAACCTCGGCGTTGCAGCCGAAATCGACGTGCGGCCGATCCGGCTGCGGCTGCCAGCGCTTGATGAAGGTGATCCCGCCATAGCGGTAGCCCATCCACCCGGCCCGGTTCATGGTACCCAGCTTGAACGGCCGGGGGAGCGGCTGGGTGACGATCTCGATGGCCTCCCCGGTCGGCCGAAAGCGCGGGTCGTCCCACCGGCTGTAAGGCCAGAGGGCAACCACCCGGTTGGGCAACAGCCCCTCGGCGTCAATCGGCCCCCCGGCCGGCAGCACCGCCGTGCCGCCCAGCCGCAGCTGGGTGATGGCCCACGGCGCAAGCTCCACCGGCCATAATCCGGTGTTGGTCAGGCGATGCTCCAGACGCGCCCCGTCAGCGGTCAAAGTCACCAGCAACTCCTTGCGGATTCCGGTGCGCGGCTCGTCGTGGCTGAGATGTACGCCATTCTCCAAATTGACTACACGCAATCCGGCGTCGTCGGGGACGTAGGTCCGCGCCGCCGTCTCCGGCGCGTGCCACAGGCGGTGGCCGCCCCAGAGGTAATACGGCCCGAAAGGTGAGGGTAAAACATATTCGGGCGTCTCGGCCAGCAGGTTCTCGCCCAACGCCCTGGGGATCAGCCGCACAATTCGCGGCCCGGCCTCCAGCAGATAATCGATAATCAGGTGGTCGTTTTCGAGGCGACCGGTGGGTTGATTGTAGTAATCCATCACAGTTCCTCCACTTTCACCCCAAACACCCCCATCGCCAGCCGCATGTCGATCAGGTTGTGGCCGGTGGAGACGATGTAGTGGTGGGACGTGGCCTTGCGGACGAGGCGGTGGCCGTCGGGCACGTGGATGACGCCGCCGTTGAGGCAGTCGGAGCCGGGGAATTGGGCGTAACCTTCCAGCGTCCCTTCCACGGCCGTCAGCGCGCCCATGGACGGGTGCAGCTTGGCCAGCGTCACCGGCCCTTCGGGGAAGCGGGCGTCGACGGCGTGGGCGTTCTCGTCGACGATGGCCAGCACCTTCGGCCGCGCCGTCCACTGGGTGGCATATTCCCGCGGCAGCAGCCCAAAATAACCGCAGTGGGCCACCAGGACGTAGTTCTCCGGGTTCGTGTCGGCGTAGCGGCTTACGTCGGGAAAATGGGGGATGCGCTCGTGCTTTAGCGCCGGTCCGGCCATGAGGAACGGGTAGAGGTTGGTCATCATGGACGGCACGTTCAGGGCGCGGTCGATCACGTACTGCGTGGCCATCGACAGCGTGTCGGCCTCGCAGCCCCAGATGAGCCGCCCTTCCTCGTAGAGCATCATCCACGCCAGGCAGGGGGTCGTGTCGCTGAAGTGGGATTCGTTGAGGCAGTTGATGCCCGCGCTGACGATGGTTGCGTCGGCCGCCAGCTCGTCGCGCAAAGCCAGATAGACCTTCACCGCGCTCAGCAGCGCCCGCTCCGGCAGGGCAACCGGCCAGCGCCAGCGCTCCCACTCGGCGGCGGCGGCCGCGTCGGGGATGGCTTTGGCGCGCGCGCCGAACTCGCGGAAGCTCTTCTTGACGATGGTGATGCCGAAGCGGTCGAACAGACGTTGCGCGGCCTCGTCCTCCCACCAGTAGAAGCGCTTGAAGATGGGAGCCTGGAATCCTTCGCCGGGGTTGTCCTGGAAGACGAGGAATTTCCGGCCGCGCAAATAGCTCCGCGCCGCCGCCGCCCGGCAGAGTATCTTCGTCTGCGTCAGCGAATAGGGGGCGAACGTCGTCACGCCCTCCCCCTCCAGATAGGCGACGATCTCCCAGTCCCACATGTTGAGCGTGCCGAACTCGGACGTGACGACGAAGATGGGCAGGCCGAGGCGGTGGAAGTCATCCACGTGGCGGTAGGCCTCGCCGAGCATCTGCGGGAAGACGGCCGCGTCCGCCTCCGGCGGCAGCGCTGCCCCCAGCGCGACGGGCGGCAGGAATTCGGCGTCGTCCGTCAACAACTCCTGGAGCCGAGTCAACTGTGTATCGAAACCTTCGTCACGACCTGGATCGAAGTA
>JAHDWL010000035.1:24257-30870 GCA_023384355.1 Anaerolineae bacterium | reverse complement strand
GCCCGCTCCAGCGCGTCGAACACCTCCGGCGTCAGGTCGACGTGGAGCACCTGGGCCACGACCTGCGACCAGCCGTGGACGAAATAGATCCAGCCGTCTTCTACACGAAGTTCGCGGCTTTCGACCTGCCGCAACGCCTGATGCATGAAGTCCAGTTCGCCGCGATAGTTGAACTCCCAGGCGATGCCCCGCCGGGGGAACAGGCCCGCGTCAGTGATGGGCGAGCCGGGCGAGTCCTTGCCCATGCCGGTGGCGTTGATGACGACGCTGCAATCAGGCAGCGCGGCCATCAGCCGGTCGTTTTCGGCCGGGTCGTCGTTGCAGACGTAGACGACCTCGATATCGGTGCCCACGCCCTCGACCATCTCGCGCATGTGGTCGAGCCGCCCCTGGGTGCGGTTGACGACGACGAAGCGCGCCGGGCGGTCGGCCGCGTCGGGCTTGTTGATCAGGTGCAGCAGCGTGGCCACTGCTGAGCCACCCGCGCCCAGGCAGAGGATATGGCCGCCGGTGCGGCCGAAGTAGCCGTCGCCGATAATGGCCTCCAGGCTCAGTCCGGCGGTGATGGGGTCCTTGGCGTGCCCTTCCAGCCGCCCGTCCAGCTTGGAGATGGACGACAGCTCGCCGGTGATTCGCGCGTAGGGGTCGAAATAGTCGAACATGTCCCGCGCGGCGTTGAACAGGTCGATCTTGTGCGTCGTCACCAGCGCGCCGAGGCTGTCGGGATCGTACTTGATCTGGGCCACGCTGCCCCGGTAAGCCTCCGGGTCGTCGTGGATGGGGTGGTCGATGCCGCGCAGGACGACATCCGGGCGGCCGAGAACTTCCATCCACAGCGGGAAGACCTTGTTGATCGAAGATTTGCCCGTCGTCACGCCGATGAAGTACATCGTCGGTTGGGGTTGGGTGATGATTGGGTAGGTCATTGGTAATTAAGAATTAAGAATTAAGAATTAAAAATCAGAAATCAGGGATTGGGGGCGGACGCCCGTGCTGACCGCACGGCCGCCGCGAAGCGTTTGGCTGTGGCCGTAATCTCGTCGAAGCGGCCTTCGCGGGCCAGTTTGGTCGGGGAGAGCAGGCTGCCCGCGCCGACGGCGAACACCCCCGCCCGGAACCAGTCGGCCACGTTGTGCTCGTCCACGCCGCCGGTGGGCATGATCGGGATGTGGGGGAACGGCCCGCGCAGCGCTTTCACGTAATCCGGCCCGACGGCCGAACCGGGGAACAGCTTGACCACGTCGGAGCCGAGCTGGTGAGCGCGAAATACCTCCGAAGGCGTTAGCGCGCCGATCATCACCGGCAACCCGGTGGCGACCATCGCCCGGCCCAGCGCCTCGTCGGTGACAGGGCTGACCAGATAGCGCGCCCCGGCGTCCAAAGCCTCGGCCGCCTGGGCCGGATCGGTCAGCGTGCCCATGCCCAGCAGGATGCCGTCGCCGAAGGCGCGGTCGAGGGCGCGCACGACGGCCGCCGCGTCCGGCGTGGTGTAGGTGATCTCGATACCGATGACGCCCCCGACGGCCAGCGCCTCCACCATCCGCACCGTCAGCTCCGGCGACGGCCCGCGAATGACGGCGACGAGGCCGAGGGTGTGGAGTTTGTTCAATATCTCTTGTTTGTCCATATTTTCCGGGAAGGGGTGAAGGAGTGAAAGGGAGAAGGGGTGTAAGAGCGCTCCCCTTCACCCTTTCCCCCTTTCTCCCCTTCTCTCCCCACTAAGCTACTCGATAAACAGGCTCCTCGCCGCGCAACACGGCCAGGCAATCGGCCAGCGCCATGCGACCCATCGTGGTCGTGGCGCTGTCGGTGTGGGCGCCCATGTGGGGCGTGGCGATGACGTTGGGCAGCGACAGCAGCGGGCTGTCCGCGCCCGGCGGCTCGGCGACGAAGACGTCCAGCGCCGCCCCGCGCAGCCGGCCCGACGCCAGCGCCGCGTATAGCGCCGCCTCGTCTACCAGCTCGCCACGGGCTGTGTTCACCAGCGACGCCCCCGGCTTCATGCGCGAGAGGAAAGCCGCGTCGACCATTCCCCGCGTCTCCGGCATCACCGGCGTGTGGAGCGAGACGAAGTCGCTCGTGGCCAGCAACTCGTCAAGGGGGACGAGGGTCGCACCCAGGCCGGCCGCCCGTTCGGTGTCGCACGACGGGTCGACGACCAACACGCGGCAGTCGAAACCGGACAACAGCCGGGACACCTTGCGGCCGATCGCGCCGAAACCGATCAGCCCGACCGTCTTGCCGCCCAGCGACAGGCCGGATGTGCGCGGCCAGTCGCCGGCCCGCGTCGCCGCGGCCGCGCCCAATACAGGCCGGGCCAGCAGCAGCATGAAGGTCACGGCCAGCTCGGCCACGGCCCCGGCGTTGGCCCCCGGCGTGTTGGTGACGACGATGCCTCGCGCCCGCGCCGCGACCAGATCGACGCTGTCCGTGCCCACGCCGTAGCGGGCGACGACGCGCAGCGAATCGGCCGCCGCCAGCGCCGCGGCGTCGATGGTGTCCAGCCCGGCGATGCAACCGTCGACGCCCGGCAGCAGCGCCGCCATTTGCGCCGACGACAGTTGCCGGCCGGTCTCGTTATACGTCACGCGCCCGACGACGGCCTCCAGCTCGCGCTTCAGCCCGACGTCATGCTGTCCATACGACGCCGGCGTGACAAGAATATGGCATTCGTTTAATGGTTTCATTTTTGTATTGAAGGGAAGAAAGGGAGCAGGGGAGAAAGGGCGCAAAGCATCTCCCTTTCTCCCTTTCTCCCCCTCACCCCTTCTCCCCTTCCATCTTCCCCCACCTCGGATTGTCAACCACGACCGCCGCGCCGTCCCGCTCGACGATCAGCTTGCGGAAGCCCTGCTGCTCGATGGTGCCATAGTCGTGGCCGGCGTGGCCGGGATAGGCGAACAGGGTAATCAGGTCATCGGGGCCGGTGTTGACCGAGCGGTGCGCCCAGCGCGGCGGCACGTAGAGCACCCGCCCCGGAGCCAGCCACTCCACGGCCCAATCCCCTTCGGGCGTCTCCATGACCATCGCCCCCTGCCCGCTGAGGCAGACGTAGACCTCGGCCGTCTCCAGCACGGTGTGGAAATGCCCCTTGGTCATGTAGTATTCGTCGCCGACCTTGCCGGGGTGGACGATGGAGATGCCGTGGAGCAACTCGCCCGACTCGTGCGGCCGCGCCAGCTCATACACCTCGTAGAGCAGTTCGTCGCCCGCGGCCAACATCGCCTCGTAGGCGGCCGCGTCGAGGTATTGCCCGCGCATCGAGGTCAGCGTCCGCCGGATGTGATTGTCGTAATGCGAGGGCACAAACCCCGGCGGGTTCAGTTCAAAGGTATAGGGTAGGTCGAGCATAATCTCTCTCGTTCTTGACTAATGATTGCCGACGGCCAGCCTGCCCGCGATGTTGCCGCCCAGCAGCCCGTCGATGGTCGCCGCCGGCAGGCCCATTCGCTCCAGACCGGCCTTGATGATCGTGAATATTCCCTGCATCCCCGGCGAGCCGCCCAACTCGGCCCACAGCGCCGGTTCGGCCATGTCGGTCGCCAGGGCCACCTGCCCGGCCAGCCCGGCGGCGGCCATCCGGCCGATGAGCGGCCAAACGTTATGCTCCGGCTCGTACTTCGGCCGGAAGAAGGTGTCGTACTCCAGCATCACCCCGGCGCGAGCCAGCTCGCGGTGCAGCCCGAAATCCGGCCGCTTGTCCACATGGCAAAACACCAGCCGCCGCGGTGAGAGGCCTTGCCCGCCGAAGAAGGCCAGGAACTCCTCGACGGCCGCGCCGCGCTCGGTGTGCATCTCGATGGCGTAGCCCGTCTCCTTGGCCACGGCCGCTGCCGCCTCGAACAGCGCCCGCGGTGACGCCTCCAGGCTCGCCTCGGCGGCGATCTTGATCACGCCGGGATAGACGACCGGCCCGTCGCCACCCGCTCGCGTCTCCGCCAGCCCGCCGGCGATCTCGTCGCGGAAGCGGTCGGCCGCGGCCGTCGCGCTCAGGCCAAACAGCGGCGCGTCGGGCGGATAGTATCGCCGCCTGTGGAAGCCGGTCGCGGCAATCACGTGGACGCCCGTGCGCTCGGACAGCCGACGCAGCGCGCGCCCGTCGCGGCCGCAGCCGCCCGGCTGGCAATCGACCACCACGCCGCCGCCGGCAGCACGCCAGGAGACCAACTCCCGGCCGACGCCGGCTTCGTCCGCCAGCACCGGCGCGTCAGACGGCCCGCCCGTCACCGGAGCGATGCAGAGGTGGCTATGGGCGTCGACAACGCCCAGCGCCCCCGCGTCCACAGGGCCGAGGACGGTCATGACGTGTGGCCGGTTCGTATCGCTCATAAATCCTTGCCCGGCACCAGCGTCACCCGCAGGTTCTTCCCGTCGGCCGCCGCCGCGAAAGCCGCGTTGGCTTCGGCCAGCGGGAACGCGCCGGTGATCAGCGGTGACAAATCCAGCCGGCCGCTGTTGACGATCTCGGCCGCGCGCAGGCAATCGTAGGTGCTGCACGCCGTGGTGCCGGTGACGATCAACTCCTTGTAGTGGACGGTGTTGCTGTTGAAGCGGATGAACGGATCATCCTTGGCCAGACCGCCGAAATAGTTGACGCGGCCGCCCATTGCCGCCAGGTCGAGCGCCTGCTCCTGCAGCGCCTTCACCGGCGCGGCGGTGATGATCACGTCCGCCCCGCGGCCGTCGCTCGCGTCGCGGACGACAGCCGCCAGGTCCTCATTGAGCGGATCGGCCGCCACATCCGCGCCGAGCCCCAGCGCCTGCTCGCGCCGCCCGGCGGCCGGCTCGCTGACGATGACCCGCGCCGCGCCGCGCAACCGGGCCAGCATCACGTGCAGCACGCCGATCGGCCCCGCGCCCATCACCAGGACGACATCCCCCGCGCCGACGCCAACCTTGTTCTGCCCGCGCCAGACGCAGGCCAGCGGCTCGACCAGCGCGGCCACGGCCGGATCGACCCCGTCGGCGACGCGCATCAGGTTGCCCTGGCGGATGGCCGCCGCGGGCACGCGCATGTATTCGGCAAACGCGCCGTCGAGGGTGATGCCGAACGCCTCGTACTCCGGGTCGAGGTTGTTGTTGCCGCTGATCGTCTCGCGGCTGTCGCCGCGGCCCATGTTGGGGGCCACAAAGAGCCGGCGACCGGCCGGGTAATCCGCGGTCACGGCCGCGCCGGCCGCGGCCACCTCGCCCACGACCTCGTGGCCGGGGATGCGCACCGTGCCCGGCGGGAACTTTCGGTGCCCACCGTGCAGGATGCGCAGATCGGTGCCGCAGATATTGGCCCGCAGCACGCGCAGCAACACCTCGTCCGGGCCAATCTCCGGCACGGGCACACGTTCCACACGCAGATCATTGGGGCCGTGATAGACGGCGGCCAACATCGTTTCCGTCATAACGCTACCTCTTTCAAAATACGAGATACGAGATACGAGATACGAACCGCAAAACCATTGTCGTATCTCGTATTTCGTATTTCGTATCTAGTAATCGCTCATCACCTCTTGCAGATAGACCGGCCGCTCTTCGAGGAACGACCGCGTGCCGGCCAGCACCATGGCCACCGCCCAGCGGCCGTCCTCGCCGCCGACGATCGGCGCGCGCTCGTGCCGGATGCAATCGACGAAATGCTCCAGCTCGCGGATGTAGCCCCAGCGGAAGCGGTCGGGCCAGCGCCGGAAGATGGGCGTCACCAGCCCGTGGTCGCGGTCGACACAGACCACGATCGACTCGCCCTTCAGCTCGCCGATCTGGATGATGCCCTTCTTGCCGACGATCTCCACCCGGCTGTCGTAGCCGTAGTCACACGGGCAGACGCCGCTGATGCTGGCCATCGCCCCGGACTCGAACTTGACGGTGGCGAACATGTTGTCGTAGTAATGCTCGCTGGTAACGCCGCGCTCGGCCCCCTTGAAGTTGGCGACCTCGACGTACATGCGCAGCGGCGCGGAGGCCGCCATCCAGCGCGTGGTGTCCAGGTCGTGGCTGTTCACCTCGGCCAGGTTGCCGTTGCTCGTCTTCAGGTCGGTGGCCCACGCCGGCGGCAAGCCCGGCCCGTGGGTCAGCGACTTGATGATCATCGGCTCGCCGATCTCCCCGGCCTGGATGCGCTCCCAGGCGGCGGCGAAGTCGGGGTCAAAGCGGCGCATGAAGCCCATCTGCAGGACGACGTTGTTGTTCGTCGTGGCGGTGATGATGTCGTCGCACTCGGCCAGCGTCAGGGCCATCGGCTTCTCCAGAAAGACGTGTTTGCCGTTTTCGGCGGCCAGCACGGCGAGATCGCGGTGGGTGGGGGTCGGCGTGGTGATGACCACCGCGTCGAACGTCGTCGCGTCGAGGGCGGCCTCAAGCGAGGTGTAGCGCCGCTCGATCTCGAACTGGTCACCAGTCTCGTTGAGGACCCGCTCGAAGGGATCGACCAGGGCGACGACATCGCCGCCGGGGACGTGCCGGCGCAGCGTGCCGGAATGGAGCTTGCCGACGCGCCCGGCGCCGATCATGCAGATGCGAACGTTTGCCATATGAAAGGTTCTCCCGATTACGTAGGGGCAGACCTGTGTGTCTGCCCTGATATTTATGTTCCGGTGGGGCGCAATTCCGCCCGGAGGGCGCA
>JAHDWL010000035.1:18933-24157 GCA_023384355.1 Anaerolineae bacterium | reverse complement strand
GCCCGGAGGGCGCACACGTAGGTGCGCCCCTACACCTGGTCGGAAACACACACGGTGCGCCCCTACGACGTGAATATCCCCACCAATTGCGCTTGCAGGGCGATGTGCCGGTCCACCAGCGGCCGGTAAACCTCATGGTTATCGGCCGACGGGCGGATCGGGTCGCCGGCCGGCCGGGCGTGGGCCGTGGCGACGGCGGCCAGGTCGTCGTAGATGCCGGCCGCCTTCCCGGCGATCATCGCCGCGCCCCACGTGCCGAACTCGGTGCGCGCCAGCCGCTGGTAAGGCACGCCCATCACGTCGGCCTTGATCTGGTTCCACGCATCCGAGCGCGCCCCGCCGCCCACCGCTCGCGTCTCGGTCAGCTCCAGGTTGGGGATATACTCGCGCAGGATGCGCAGATACCAGGCGTATTCATAGGCGATGCTCTCCAGCATCGCGCGGAAGAAATGCGCCCGCGTGTGGCCCCACGAGAAGCCCAGCCACGCCCCGCGCATCTCCGGCGTCGCCGGGCAGATGCGGCCGCCCAGATGGGGGCTGAAGAACAGACCCTCGGCTCCGGGAGGAACGGCAACTGCCTCCTCGATCATCATGTCGTAGGTATCACGCGAGATACGAGATACGAGATACGAGATACGGGCGGAATCCTCGTCTGTCGCGTCTCTTGCCTCGTATTTCGTATCTCGTATTTCGTATTTATAGAACTCGTCCCGAAACCACCGCAGCGCCTGCCCGCCGCCGGCGATGTAGGCCAGCGGGTTCCACAAGCCGGGAATGACCGAGCGCATGGTCAGCAGCGCCCGGTGGGTGGTGTCGGCCACGAAATGGTCGGTGCAGCCGGCCAGCACCGACGCCGTTCCGGCCACGTCGAACACCTGCCCCGGCCGCACAATGCCCGCGCCGAGGGCGTTGGCCGCCGTGTCGCCGCAGCCGGCGGCGATAGGCGTGCCCGGGGCCAGCCCGAAATCGCGCGCCGCCGCTTCGGTCACCTCGCCGATGACCCGCCACGGCTCGACAATCTCCGGCAGCACGTCCATCGGGACGCCCAGCGTGTCGCAAATGGCCGCGCTCCACTGCCCGGCGCGGTTGTCGGCCAGCCCGGAAAAATGGATGAAGGTGTAATCCATGAACGCCCGGTCGGCCGTCAGCCCGGCCATGCGACCGGCAACGTAGGCTGAGGGCATCACGAATTTGGCCACGCGGGCGTAGTCGTCGGGCCGTTCGTGCATCCACCAAAGGATCTTCGGCCCGTGGTCGCACGTCGGCGCGCAGCCGGTGAGGCGGGTGATCAGATCGGCGTGATTCTCGCTGAGCCAGGCAATATACGGTTGGCAGCGCATATCGAGCCACGAGTCGAAGCGCGTGGCGGGGCGATAGCTCTCGTCGATGGAGCCGACGCCGGCCATCTGGCTGCTGAAGGCGATGGCGGCTACCCGGCGCGGGTCGGTGCCGCTCTCGCGCAGGCAGCGGCCGACGGTCTCGGCCGCCGTGCGATAGAAATCGTCGTTCTCCTGCTCCACCACGCCGGGAGCGGGATAGAGCAGTGGCACGTCGGCCGCGGCCTCAGCCACCAGCGTCCCGTCGGTCCGGTAGAGCGCGGCCTTGGTGCTGCTGGTGCCGAGGTCGACGCCGATCAGGTACTTTTCGTTCATACTTTTGGATGAGGGAAGGGGAGAAGGGGTGAAGGGGAGAAAGGGTGATCAGACGCGCTCCCTTTCCCCCTTTCTCCCTTTCCCCCTTTCTAAAATCAAAGTAACTTCGACAAATACTCGAAGCTCCGCACGGCCTGCGGGATCGTGCCGCATTCGACGCTGAGGATGATGTCCTTGTCGCGGGCCACGGGCCTGATCAGGTCAATCACGCGCGGCCAGTCGACCACACCATCGCCGCAGGCGCAGCCCACCGGCGTGCCGGTCACCTTGCCGCGCTCGGCCGCGCCCTGCTCCATACTGATGTCTTTGGCGTGGACGTGGACGAGGCGGTCGAGGACGCGCTCCAGCCACTCGTAGGGGTCGCTGCCGCCGGCCAGATAGCTGTTGCCGGTGTCGTAGTTGATGCCGATGGCCGGGGACTGGACGAGGTTATAGATGCTGTCCAGCCCGTCGGGCGTCTTGCTGTACTGCTGATGCGGCTCCAGGCCAATTTTGATCCCGTGTCGCTCGGCCACCCGCGCCGCCTCGGTCAGGGTGTAGGTCATCAGGGTGTAATCCTGCTCCTTCGTCGTCCACAACGGCTTCGGCCCCTCGTCGGTGTTGACCACCGGCGCGCCGGCGTCGGCCGCCCAGCGAATGGCCATCTTCAGGTACTCGACGCTGATCTCCGGCTTGCACAGCGGTGTGTGGGTCGACAGACCGGAGAACTTGATCCCCCACTTGTCGGCCACCTCGCGCGCCCAGAGAGGGTCGTCGTACATCGAGACCGAGTGGAAGTAGCGGGCTTCGCTCAGCAGCTCCCGCCCCAGATGAACCATCGGCTCCACATATTCATAGCCGATCTCGGCCGCCTTCTGCACGCCGTATTCAAACGGCTTGTCATGGTGGCGGACGTATTCCATATTGATGCCCAGTTTGATCGCCATATCAACCTCGAAGAAATTACGAATTACGAATGACGAGTGACGAATGAAGAACACCGCCGGTTCATGATTCTTAATTCCTAATTCCTAATTTTTAATTCTCCTGTTCGCGTCATCCACCAGTTGGCGCACCCAGGCCAGACTCTTCTCGATCATCGGGCCGCCTTCGCCCTCGCATTCGATGCTGACCACGCCGTCGTAGCCGATATCGACCAGTATGTCGAAGCACTTGCGGATGTTGTCGCCGTTGACGCCGTCACCGATGGCCGTCTGGCTGACGGCGATGCCGGTCAGCTCGCCGCGCATGGCCGCCGCCAGTGACTGGCTGACGTCCTTGATATGGACGTGGCTCACCTTGTGCTTGAAGCGCTGCAGGAAGGCCACCGGGTCCTGCCCGGCGATGAACGTGTTGCCGGTGTCCATGTTCATGCGCAGCAGCGGCGTGTCGAAGAAGTCGAGCATCCGCGCCATGAACTCCGGCTTGGTGGTGTAGTAGCCGTGCGGCTCAATATCGATGATCATGTCGTAGCGCGCCGCCACATCGAGGACGTTGCCGTAGATGCGTTTCATCATCTCCATCGCCTCGTCATCGGTGAGGCCGGCGGGCTTGTGCATGTCGTCGGTGGTGTCGATGTGGTCGCAACCCGCCAGATAAGCCCAGCGGATGGAGTTCTTGATGTAGGTCTCGCCCAGCGACGGGGCTGAGGGCAGCGACAGGGGGAAGGCTGCGTCCAGCTGGGAGAAGCGGACGCCGTATTTGTCCATCTTCTCGCGCAGGGCAAGCGGGTCTTCCCAGAGGGCGACGTGGGGCTGGTAGCCGAGGCCGTGGATCCAGCTCACCCCATCGATAGTGCCGCATTCGATGTAGTGGACATCGTTCTTCTGCGCCCACTGGAGACACTTCTCGAAGCTCCAATACGCGCTGTTAAATGCATCCGTGTGAAAGCCAATCTCGATCATATCCCCCGCTCCGGGATACGAGATGCGAAATACGAAATACGAGGTCAGATCGCTCTTTGCCCGTAGCCGTATCCCGCATCCCGAATCCTCTTGTTATAAAGTTCAGAGCACCGGATACGAGATACGGGATTCGGGGCAGGATATTCTCCGCCCGTATCCCGCATCTCGTATCTCCAATTAGTTACTGCGTGCCGCCCCAGTCTTCGGGGAAGCCGGGCATGTTCTCGCAACCGCACATGGCGTAGTGCAACGGCGGCATGCCGGGCTGGACGTACTGATCCAGGTTCTCCTGGGTCACGGTCGGCTGTGGCAGACGCCACGGCTTGGCAACTTCTTCACCCTGCAGCACCTTCAGCGCGGCGATGACCGCCGTGCGCCACTGGAAGGTCGGGAAGGTCGGGGCGATAGCCGTCAGGCCTTCTTCCTGCCATTTGACCAGGAAGTCCTGCTGGTCCTCGCCGTTGATGACCGGATAGGGCGCGCCCGCGTCCTCGAAGGCCTCGATGGCGGCCACGGCCGTCGCGCCGGCATCCATCCACACGCCGTCGATCTGGCCGTGCTTCTGGATGGCGTCGGTGATGATGGTCTTGACCTTGTCGTTGTTGCCGTCGCCGAAAGCGACCTCAACCACGTCGATGCCACGTTCCTCGAACACCTGCTTGGCGGCCGCCCAGCGGGTCTCCAGAACGTCGACGCCGGGCAAGATGCGCAAGGCAACCACCTTCGATCCCGGTTCCAGATTGTCGGCCAGGAAGGTCGCGCCGGTATAGCCGAAGGCGTAGCCGCCGATCGGCTGGACAAAGGTGGCCGGGCAGTCGGTCTGCACGCCGCGGTCGAAGACGACCACGGGCAGGCTCTTGCAGGCCTCTTCAACGGCCGGGGTGAGGGCCTGGGTCGTGTTCGGGCTGACGATCAGGACGTCGCAGTTGCCGCTGGCGACCAGGTCCTGGATGTCGGAGATTTGCTTCTCGTCGCTGCCTTCGGCGTCGACGTGGATCCACTCCTCGATCTCCGGATGGAGAGCGACTTCATGCTGCATCGTGTTGTAGCCGACGACGCGCCACGGGTTGTTGACGCCCGCATTGGAGAAGCAGAAGGTGTAGGGGCCTTCCTTCGCGAATTCGGACGTGTCGATGAAGTTCGGCTCCAGGGCCTGAAGCCACGGTTCGCCTTCGGGGCCTTCCGGCGTCACGCCGATCAGGCGAATGGAGTTGTCCAGCTCTTCCTGAGAGAAGAACTGCTCGGCCACGGCCGCGGCTTCCATGCCCAAGCCGGCGCCGGTGCTGGTCTCTGCGGCCGGTTCTTCGGCCGCTGGTTCCTCGGCCGCCGGTTCCTCGGCCGCCGGTTCTTCGGCCGTCGTTTCTTCGGCCGCGGGCTGCTCGGCGGGGGTCGTCGTGCCGCCACCGCCACAAGCCACCAAAGCCGCCATCAGCATGATGGCCATCATCAAAAACAGTATACGCAACGGTTTCATGGAATTCTCCTCCGACTCTTTTGAGTGTCGTAAATTAAAAACATCCACCTTGGGCGCGTGTTCACGGGCGCGCCGCCCGATCCAACACAACTTTCGCAGGCACCACCTCCTTCATTAAATTAGGAATTAGAAATTAGGAATTAGGAATCAGGGATCAGGAACACGGATGTGTACTTCATTCTTAATTCTTAATTCTTAATTCTTAATTCTTAATT
>JAHDWL010000035.1:0-18833 GCA_023384355.1 Anaerolineae bacterium | reverse complement strand
ATTCTTAATTCTTAATTCTTAATTCTTAATTCTTAATTATCTCGTTTTCCTCGTGCTATAGGCCGCGTAGGCGACCGCGCCGATGATGATGAGGCCCTGCACGGCGTCGCGCAGCGGCTTGGGCAGGCCCATCAGATTCAGCAGGGTGAACAACACTTCGAGCGCCAGCGCGCCGGTCATGGCCGCCGGGATCGACCCCCGGCCGCCCAGTAACATCGTGCCGCCCAGCACCGCCGCGGCGATGGACTGCATCTCCAGGCCGGTGCCGGCCTCGATGGACACGCCGCCACGCCCGGCTACCAGGATGCCGGAGAGGACGGCCGAGACCGCGCAGATGACGAAAGCCGAGATGCGCACCAGGTTGACGTTGACGCCCGACAGCCGCGAGGCGCGCGGGTTGTCGCCCAGGGCCAGCAACTGGCGGCCGTAGTTCATCCGGTGCAGCATCAGCCAGTAAATGAGGCCGAATATCACCAGCAGGATGACCGCGTAGGGGAATTGCCGCAGCCCGAACACATCCTGTATGCCGCCGCGGCCGAACATGCGCAGGTTGTCGGGCAAATAGCCGCGCGGCGCGCCGCCCGACCAGAGCAGGCCAACGCCGCGCACGATGAGCAGCATGCCAAGCGTGGCGATCAGCGAGGGCACTTTCAGGTAAGTAGTCACCGCGCCGTTGATCAGCCCGACGAGCACGCCGCCGGCCAGCAGAAAGAGGATGACCCACCACGTGGCGTTGGGGTCGTTATTGGCCAGGATGGCGCTGATGATGACCGTCGAGGTAACGACTGACCCGACCGACAGGTCGAAGCCGCCCGACACCAGCACAAACACCTGCCCGGCAGTCAGGATCATCAGCGGCGCGGCCCGGGCGATGAAGGCCAGCAGGCTGTCGGGAGCATAGAACACCGGGTTCAGATAGCCCACGGCCGCCAGCAGGACGATGGCGATGTAGTAGACCGGGTTCACCGAGCGCAACCAACCCAACAGGCGCGCGCCGAATGATTGCGGTGGGGGTGTTGTCGCAGTAATTTGTGTCATAACACTCCTTCAGTGACTCGTTTCAGGTAACAGGCGACGCTTCTCTTCATTCGTCACACGTCACTCGTCACTCGTCGTTCCTTTAGCCTTGCTCCGCCTTGGACCGGAAGGTATAGAACCCGACAGCCAGGATGATGATCGCGCCGCGCAGGATTTGCTTCATGTAGGCGTCGATGCCGATCTGGTTGAACATCGTGTCCAGCAGGCTGAAGATGAGCACGCCGGCCAGTGTGCCCCACACGCCGCCCTTGCCGCCCGACAGCGCCGTGCCGCCGATGACCGTGGCGGCGATGGACTCCAGATCGTAGAGACCATCCGTGCCCACCCACGGCGCGCCCGAGCGGAGGCGACTGACGACGAACAAGCCGGTCAATACGGCCGTCATGCTGCAAATCACGTGGGACAGGGTCACAGGATGCGGCCGGTGCGCAGGCCCGACAGATGGGCAGTCTCCTCGCTGCCGCCCACGGCGTAGAGATGCGCGCCGAAGCGCATTCGCCGGAGCACGAACCAGCCCGCAACGACCACCGCGAACAAGACCAGCACCGAAATCGGGAGCGGGCCGATGGCCCCGTAGGCGAAGGTCTGGAAGCTGGTCGGCACCGAACCGGCGAAGTTGGCGAAGCTCGCGTTGAGCAGGCCTTTCAGGATCAGGCCGACGCCCAGCGTGGCGATGAGCGGGTTGACCTTCAGCCGGGTGATAATCGTCCCGTTGACAAGCCCCACCACCGCCCCGACGATGAACAGGACAATGACTGTCCACCACACGCGGTTGGGGTCGCCGGCCATCAGATACGACGCGCCAACGGCCGTGACGCTGATCATGTAGGCCACCGAGAGGTCGATGGACGCGCCGATCATCACGAACGTCTGCCCCACAGCGACGATGCCCAGCGCCACCGACCGCACCAGAATGTTGGTCAGGATGGTCGGATTAAATATGAAGAGCTGGTTATCGATGCCGAAGAACAGGTCCAGCAAGATCGAAACAAGGAAAATAATAACCAGAATGCCATAGACAGGCGGAATATTGCGCGCCCGAACCCAGGCTCGCGCCCGCTCAATGGCGGTAGGTGATGTTGCCGGTGGCGTGATAGCTGTCATAAACAACCACTCCTGTTAGCTGGATAGGATGAGGGGGAATTCCCTAATCACTACTCCCTGTCTCTTCCACTGCCTTCTGCCCCGTTGCCAGGTACATGATCTCCGCCTCGCTCGACCCCGCGGGCAGCTCGCCGATGATGGCCCCGTCCCACATGACGATGATGCGGTCGCTCATGCCGATGACCTCGGGCAGCTCGGACGAGATCATCAATACGGCCGTCCCCGCGCGGGCCAGCTCGCGAACGCGCTCGTGGATGCTGGCCTTGGCCTCCACGTCGATGCCGCGCGTCGGCTCGTCGAAGATGAGCAAGCCGGCATCCGTGGCCAGCCATTTGGCCAGCACGACTTTCTGCTGGTTGCCGCCGCTCAGATAGCGCACCTCGCGCTCCATCGTCGGCGACCGCACATCGACCCGCCGCGCCAGTTCCAGGGCCATCTCCCGGTCGCCGCGGGTGCCGTTTTGGAAGGCGCGGCCGAGCTTGCTCTGCAACGTGCGCAGCGTCAGCATGATGTTGTCGTTGATGGGTTGCTTCAGGGCTAACCCCTCATATTTGCGATCTTCAGTCACATAACCAATGTGCTTGCGGATGGCCTGGGCGGGCGTGCGCATCATCTCCACCTGCCCCTTAAGCTCCACCGTGCCCTCGCGGAAAGGCTCGACGCCGAAGATGGCCTGGGCCAGCGCCGTGCGGCCGGAGCCTTGCAGCCCGGCGACGCCGACGATCTCGCCGGCCCGCAAGTCGAGGTCGATATTGTGGAGGGCGTCGTTGGACGCGCCGCGCAACCGCAGGACGACCTCGCCGATGTCTTCCGGGCGCGCCCGTTCGGGGAAATAATCCGATAACACGCGGCCGACCATCAGCTCCACCACGCGGCTCATGGTGAGATCGCTCGTCAATTCGGTGGCCACTTTCTGACCATCCTTGAGCACGGTGACGCGCTGTGACAGGTCAAACACCTCGACCAGACGGTGGGAGATGTAGATGATAGCCATGCCCCGCGCCTGCAGGCGGCGGACGAGCGCGGTCAGCACAGCCACCTCGTTGGAGGCCAGCGCGGCCGTCGGCTCGTCCATGATGAGCACCTTGGCGTCAAAGCTGAGCGCCTTGGCGATCTCGACGACCTGTTGCTGGGCGACGGAGAGCGAACCAAGTTGGGCCGTGGGGCTGATGAGATCTTCGGCCTCCAGCTGCTCGAGGACGGCGCGGGTGTCTTCTTCCAGTTTCTTGTAGTCGATGACGCCGAAGCGGTGCGGCTCGCGACCGAGGAAGATGTTTTCCATCACCGTCCGCTCCGGCAGCAGGTTGAACTCCTGATAGATGATACTGATCCCGGCGTGCTGCGCCTGCGACGGGTGGGTGAAGGCGACCGGGTTGCCGTCGAACACGAGTTGGCCGCCGTCGGGCCGATAAGCGCCGGCCAGCACCTTCATGAGTGTGCTCTTGCCCGCGCCGTTCTCGCCCACGACCGCGTGCACCTCGCCCGGATAGAAGGCGACGGACACGTCGTCGAGCGCCAGCACGCCGGGGAAGCGTTTGGTGATGCCGGCCGCTTCCAGGACGGGCCGGGCGTCGCTCGCCGCCGCCTGGATGGCGGTGGATTCATGGGGAGTATCGGTCAAAAAACTTTCGGCCATAATGTCTTGCTCCACAATTATGAGCGATGAACGCGCGTCCCCGGATGCTGAGGCCGGTGGCCGTCCATCAATTTCCGGCTCATGGTTAAGCTGTCAACAGGAGTCCTCGCAGGAAACCCAACCCTTCCCGGGCGATTGTGTCCTGGTCGGGGGCGATATCGCGCCAGATGCACACGGCGCGGGCGATGGATGCGACCGTGGGCGTGAAGCTCTCGATGACGACCGCGCCGTCGTAGCCAATGTCGCCCAGGGCAGCGGCCACTCCCGGCCAACGCACCTGCCCCCGGCCGGGAACGCCCCGGTCGTTCTCGCAGGCGTGAAAGTGGTATAGCCGTTCGCCCGCGCGGCGAATGGCTACGGCCGAATCGCGCTCTTCAAGATGCATGTGATACGTGTCCAGGTGCAGGCCCAACGCCGGGCTGTCGACCGCCGCCACCATCTCCAGCCCCTGACTGACCACGTTGAGCAGGTCGGTTTCATACCGGTTGAGCAGCTCCAGGGCCAGACGCACGCCGCGATCGTGGGCATAAGCCGCCAGCGGTCGCAATTCGACCGCGGCCAAATCGCGCTCGCGCTGCCGGGCGTCGCGGTCGGGGGCCGGCGTCTTGCCCACCGCGCCGTACATCGGGCCGCCGATGGCCGGCGTCAGACCGCCAAGCGTCGGCGCGAAAGCCGCGGCGGCGTCGATGAGACCCCGAATATAATCGGCCGTGTCCCGGCGCTCGGCGGCCTCGGCCGAAACGAGGTTGCGCCCCGGCCCAAAGACGCCGCAGGCCAGCACACCCAGACCCAACCCGCCGGCGTGGTTCGCCAGCGCGGCCACGTCGATCGTCGCCGGGTCCTCGAAGGCGATTTCGATCAGGTCGAAACCCATGTCCTTCACCCGGTCGAGGAGCGACAGGTCGACCGCCGTGCGGAACGGCGAGACGAAGTTAAAGGTGTTGACGCCGAATTTCACTATTCACCCATCCCAAGAGTCACCTTACGGCCGTCCTTGCTCGAGGCTGCCACGGCCGCCAGCACTTCCATCTCCTTCAGGCCGTCGTGGAAGTTGGGCGCAATCGTGCCGCCGTTCTCGATAGCCTTCATGAAGTCGACCACCGCGTGGTGGAACTCATGCTCGTAGCCGATGATGTGGCCGGGCGGCCACCAGTTGGCGATGTAGTCGTGCTGCCCGCCCTCGGTCACCAGAATGGTGCGGAAGCCCTGGGCGTAGGCCGGGTCGTTGCGGCTGAACAACTGCAATTCGTTCATTCGCTCCAGGTTGAAGACGATGCTGCCCTCGCTGCCGTAAACTTCAAAATAGTTGTAATTCTTGCGTCCGGGCGCGAAGCGCGAGACCTCGAACGAGCCCAGCGCGCCGTTGTCGAACTCGGCCACGAAGAAAGAGGCGTCGTCGACCGTCACCGGGCCGCTGTCGGTCGTCTCGCCCGATCCGGCGGTGAAGGTGGCCGCGCCCTTGCCCGGCAGCGGCCGCTCGGTGATGAAGTTGGTCATCAGGCCGGTGACGGCGGTGATGTCACCGACGAGATAGCGGGCCAGATCGACGCTGTGGGAGCCGAGGTCGCCGTGGGCGCCATAGCCGGCCGTCTCCTGCCGCAGATGCCAGGTCAGCGGAAAGGCGGGGTCGACGATCCAGTCCTGCAGATAGGTGCTGCGCCAATGGAAAATGCGGCCGACGAAACCGTCGCTGATGAGCCGTTTGGCCAGGCGCACGGCCGGCGCGCGGCGGTAGTTATGATTGACGTAATGGACGATACCGGCTTTTTTGGCCGCGGCCAACATCTCGCGGGCCTGATCGACCGTCAGCGAAAAAGGCTTCTCCAGAAAGATATGCTTGCCGTTTTCGGCCGCGGCCATGGCCATTTCGTGATGCAGGAAGGTGGGCGTGGCGATATCGACGATGTCGATATCGGGCCGGGCGACGACTTCGCGCCAGTCGGTCGACCACTCTTCCCAGCCCCAGGTGTCGGCCAGGGCTTTTGTGCCGTCCGGGTCGGTGCCCACGGCGACCTTCAGCACGGGCCGGATGCCCATGTCGAAGAACCGCGGCGCGTTGGCCCAGGCGTTGCTGTGGGCCTTGCCCATGAATTTCGTGCCGATAATCGCGACGTTCATCGTTTTCATGTCAGATAAAATTCCCCTCTCTTAATGACGAATTACGAATGACGAATGACGAATGACGAATTGGGATTACCTTCGAGTTGTTCGGTTAATGTCGATGGACACATAAATGTCAATTATTCGTTCGGCTCTAACACGGGAACCGCCGTGTCCTCTTCTTAACTCGTCACTCGTCGCTCGTAACTCGTCACTTAATGATGAATACGTTTTCCAGCGCCAGCCATATCCCGCCGATCACGCCGGCGTCTTCGCCCAGCGGGGAGTATTCAATGCGCAGATGGCGGGTGCTGAGGGCGGTCGCGCGGCGTAGCGTTGCCTGCCGGATGGCTGACAACAACCCGTGACCGATGCCGGCCACGCCGCCGCCGATAAAGACGGCTTGCGGGTTATAGAAGTTGATCAGCGTAGCCAGGACGCCGCCAATCATCTTTCCGCTGCGGCGGATGATCTCGTTGGCAGCCCGGTCGCCGGAGGCGGCCGCGTCGCCCACGTCGACGGCCGACAGGGAGCCGCGCTCGGCCAGCCGCGCCGCCAGAAAGGCGCTCTCACCAGCGCCGGCCCGCGCCTCGGCCGCGGCGGCAATGGCCGGCCCCGCGGCCATGATCTCCAGGCAGCCCTGGTTGCCGCAATGGCAGACCGGCCCGTTGTAATCGATGCAGATGTGGCCCACGTCGCCGGCCGCGCCGTCGGCCCCGCGGTAGATCTCGCCGTGGGAGATGATGCCGCAGCCGATACCTGTGCCGATCTTGATGAAGATGAAGTTGTCCAGTCCGCGCCCCGCGCCGGCCTGATGCTCGCCACGGGCCATGATGTTGACGTCGTTATCGACGGCCACGCGGGCCATTGGGAACCGCTCGCGCAGGAAGCTCTTGATGGGAAAGCCCTCCCACAGCGGCATGAGCGGCGGAGCGATGAGGACGCCGGGCACGAACTCCACCGGTCCGGGCACGCCGACGCCGATGCCGACAACGGCGGCCGGGATCGCGCCCTGGCGCGCCAGCAGGTCGTCGATCACGTCGGCCACATGGCCCAGGAATTCGTCCGGGCGGCCACGCACGTCGGCCGGCTCGGAAGCCTGCCGGAGGATGTTGCCGCGAAAATCGGCCAGCGCCACATCGAGGCTGGTCGCGCCGATGTCGACGCCGACGACGTACCCGAGATTGGGGTTGATGTCGAGCAGGAACGGCCGCCGCCCGCCGGCGGATTTGCCCTCGCCGGCTTCGGTCAGCACGCCGGTCTGGATCATCCGCCCGACGATGCCGGTGACGCTGGCCCGCGAATAGTCGAGGTACTCCGAAAGATCGGAGCGCGAGAGCGGGCCTTGGCGGCGAATGGCGGTGACAACGGCCGCTTCCAACGGTTCGAGCATTAAGGTTGACTCGTCGATTTGTCCAATGACGGGCAGCAACTCAGCCACGATCGCTCCTGTGGAAACAGCCGCCCACCGATCAACTTTCGATGATTATTGGGCGACTTGCTTAAATTTCTGAAGCAAGTTGCGGACAGAATAGCATAAGCAAGTCGCATTGTCAATAAGAAATTTCAGGCGATCCGACGTTGCGGCCGCATCGATCACTTCACGTTGCGGGCGATGCGTTTAAGCGTCCAGACGCTCTTCTCAACCGCCCAATGCTCCTGGTTCTCGTAATCGGGATGGAGCGAATCCGTTTCCACGGCCAGAAAGCCCTGGTAATCGGCGTCATAGAGGATCTGGGCCAGCTTCTGATTGTCCACCAGCCCGTCGCCGACGGGGGTGCTGCTGAAGAAGTACCACTCGCCGGCATTGCAACCGCGCACCGGCTTGAGGTCCTTGATGTGGGTGGCCAGCACGCGGTCGGCCAGCTTGCGCGCGCCTTCAACCGGGTCGTCGAGCAGGCGCAGGAAGTTGCCGGTGTCGAGGTTCAGCCCCATGTAGGGCGAATCGACCCGGTCAAGCAGCTCCAGCCATTCGCTGCTGGTGTAGTCGATGTGGTTCTCGGCCGCCAGCTTCACGCCGTAGGACTCGGCCACCCGCGCGCCCTCCTTCAGCCACGGCACCAGCTTTTCCATTTGCGGTGCGTGAGGTTCCAGGCGGTATGAAAAACTGCTGGCGCAGATGCGCATCACCTTCGCGCCGATCTGGACAGCGTACTCGATGCTCTTGAGCATATCCTTGAAGGCGTCTTCGTTGCGTCCTGCCTCCAGCCCGTCGGGATGCCCCCAGGCATAGACGCGGTCGAAACCGTCCTCGTCGAGTCGAGCCTTCAACTCACTGAAGAAAGCGCTGTCGAACGACGGCAGGAAGCAGGACTCCAGCGACACGCCGTCGACGCGCAGTTCACGCGCCACGTCGAGGAAATCGAACACGGTCATCGTGAACGGCGGCGGCGTCTGATGGCCGTACACTTCGCCAAAGTAGCGATGAAAGCAATAGCTGTCGATACCGACTTTCATGGTCATGGGGCACACTCCTTATAGATAGATTTTTTTCTGAAATATTCTCACTCGCCGTCGATGACAAAAACCGGTTATATCAGTTTGCCCATCAGGGGCAGATTTCATTCAGTGGTCGCCCACATTCAGGCCCGGCTTGCGGCCTCACGGCGCGACGGGGAGGTCAACACCGCGCAACAGCTCAACCTCGAACCGCGAGCGGTCGCCGCGATGCAGCGCATGGTAATATTCGATAGGCGAGCCGTCGGCCAGATAGCTGATGCTGTCGAGCAGGATGAGTGGCGCGCCCTTCTTGACGCCCAGCAACCCGGCTTCGTATTCGCTGGCCGGCACCGCCTCCAGGACGCGGCGGCCGCGGGCGATGACGATGCCATGGGCCGACTCCAGATACTCATAAAGCGAGCGCCGCGCCAAATCGACCTGCTCCAGTCCCGGACAACGCGCGGCGGGCAGATACGAGGCCACCAGCACCAGCGGCTCGCCGTCCACAAACCGCAGCCGGTCGATATGGACAACTTCCGCGCCGGCGCGAAGTCGCAGATAGCCGGCGATGCGCGGGGGGGCCGGGATGATCTCCTGCTTCAGTATCTGCGAGACGGGCGGCCGCCCCTTGCCCGCCATGTCCTCATAGAAGCCGGTCAACTCCTGGAATAACCCCTCGCGCAGCTTCGGCTCGGCGACGAACGTCCCCTTGCCCTTCTCGCGCAGGATGAGGCCCTGCAATTCCAGGTCGCGCAATGCCTGCCGCACGACGGTACGGCTCACGTCAAAGATGCGGCACAATTCAGGCTCGCCCGGCAGTTGCTCGCCCGTCGCCAGGCCGCCGCTCTCGATCAGGTCTTCCAGGGCGTCCTTGACCTGCACATATAACGGGATGTAACTGCGGCGATCGATTGTTGGGTTGATCATCGCTCCGGTCGGCCGTCCTGATGGGTCGCGCAATGATGCACGCCTGTTATCCTGTTATCCTGTAATGACAGGTAGGCTAACAGAAAATGCGGGGCTGTCAAATTTTGGATCGAAAGATTTGGTTCCGCGTTCTTCGCCATGTCGGACTGGGTAATTGCCGTCATCTGACTTTCAATTGTTATTGACGAATTCCCCTCGCTCCATTACACTATTTTTGTATCTCATCTGTGCCGGTTGGGATACCTGGAAAACAAGTCCGTCAAATGTCAGACCCGAGGCCGTCATGACCCCGGGAGAGGTTGTTGCGTTTCAGAGAGGTACCTTGCGGATGACTGCGGTCGGCCGGATCTTTGACTTGGGACTTTTCGCTCAACCCCCGCGGCGCGGGCGATTTCCCCGTATCAAATTCCTGCGCTGCTCCGCCCGCGAACACAGTTACCTCGCCTTTCCCTTTCCCATCGAACCGGAGGTACTATTGACTGGAAGTTAAAATTTCTCACGCGACCGACCAGGGAGCCATCGAGGGGCGCGCCATTACAGACGCGAATCTCACCGGAACAAAGACAAGTGCGAAACATTCAATATCAGTGAGGAAAATCAATGCATCGCAAACTACTGGCAGTCTTTCTGCTAACCATCTTTCTGATGATGGGCGTGTCGTCGCTGGCCACGGCCCAGGATGGTGACATCCTGCCCACTGCCCTGCTGCCGCGCAACGGCAACACCGATAACCTGCCCCATCCCCTCGGTCAAAAACAATGGAGCCTGCGCCAGACAGCCCTGCAGCAGCGCCTGATGGGCGTCGAGTTCAGCAACGGCGCCATGCGTCTCGGCCCCGGCACCTATGTCGAACTGGAGCGCGAGGACGAGGATGCGATTTGGACAGTTCTGGGCGAGTTTGGCGACCAGGTTCACGCCAGCTATGGCGGCGACCCCGGCCCGCTCCACAACACGCTCCCCGAACCGGACCGCAGCGTCAATAACACGACGATCTGGGAGCCGGACTTCAGCCAGGAATACTTTGAAGACTTGATGTTCTCCGAAGATCCGGGCGCCAACAGCGTGCGCAACTACTACATCGAGCAGTCGTCAGGCCGCTATGCCGTCAACGGCGAGGTGGAAGACTGGGTGCAAGTGCCCTATAACACCGCCCGCTACGGCAATAACGCCTGCGGCAGTAGTGTCTGCGCCACCGTCTGGTATTTCGTCCAGGATTCCGTCGATACCTGGTACGATAACATGCGTGACGACGGCTGGTCGAAGGCGGACATCAACGACTATCTGGCCCAGTTCGACGTCTGGGACCGCTATGACTACAACGGCAACGGCAACTTCGACGAGCCTGACGGTTACATCGACCACTACCAGTCGGTTCACGCCGGCGAAGGCGAGGAAGGCGGCGGCGGCGCGTTCGGCGAGGACGCCATCTGGAGTCATCGCTGGTATGCCTTCTATAACCTGATCGGCTCGGCCGGTCCGGACTTCAACATGCTGGGCGGCGTCCAGATCGGCAACTCCGACTACTGGATCGGCGACTACACCATCGAGCCGGAGAACGGCGGCGTCGGCGTCTTCGCCCACGAGTTTGCCCACGACCTGGGCATCCCCGACCTGTATGACACCGGCGGCGGCGAGAACTCCACCGGCTTCTGGACGGTCATGTCCCAGGGTTCCTGGGGCAGCGGCAACGTCACCGACATCGGCAGCAAGCCCAACCACATGGGCAACTGGGAAAAGTTCCAGCTCGGCTGGCTCGATTTCGGTGTCGCCTTTGCCGGCGATCGGGGTCAGTTTATTATCGGCCCGTCGGCGACCACCACCCACCGGCCGCAAGGCGTCTTCATCGTTCTGCCTGACAAGGAAGTGACCATGGACCTCGGCGGGGCCTATGCAGGGGATTACTTCTACTACAGCAACCAGGGCGATGATCTGGACAACTGGATGTACCGCGAGTTCGATCTGCCGGCGGGGGCATCGCTTTCGGCGATGGTACGCTATCAGATCGAGCTGGACTGGGACTACGCCTACCTGGTGGCCTCCAGCGACGGCGGTGCGACGTGGAATAACGTGCCCACCAACCTGTCGACCAACACCAGCCCCAACGGGCAGAACTTCGGCGAAGGCATCACCGGCGACTCCGGTGGCGCGTGGGTTGAACTGACGGCCGACCTGTCGGCCTACAGCGGCCCCACGCTGCTCGGCTTCCGTTACTGGACGGACGTCGCGGCCACCGAGCCGGGCTTCATGGTCGACGAGATCGCCGTCACCGGTTCGCCGGTGGACGGGGCCGAGAGCGACATGGGCTGGACCTACAGTCCCGATGGCGGCTTCCACGTGACGACCGGGACGACCACATCCTACTACTTCAACGCCTATGTGCTGGAGTATCGCCGCTACTGGGGCTACGACGACGTGCTGCGCACCGGGCCGTATAACTTTGGCTTCCTCGACAACCCCGATTTGCAGAATTGGGTCGAGCGTTTCCCCTATCAGGACGGTCTGCTCATTAATTACTGGGACAGCTCGCAGGGCGACAACAACACCAGCCAGCACCCCGGCGAGGGTCTGATCCTGCCCATTGACGCCCATCCGCAGACGATGTACCGCGCCGACGGCGTGCCGTGGCGGCCGCGCGTTCAGGCATATGACTCCACCTTCGGCATCTGGCGGACGGACGCCATCACGCTCCACCGCAACAGCATGGAATCACGCCACGCGGGACAGCCGCCGGCGCGCATTTTCAACGACCGGAACCAGTACTGGAACCCGGAGACACCGATGGCGGGCGTGATGAACCCCCACACCGGCACCCGAATCCGCGTTCTGGGCACCAGCCAGTCCGGCGATTTCATGCATATCGACTTGCGCTAGGCCTCCCGGCCGGCCACACAAGGCCGCTTCGCGTGGCTGAGTGATCAATAAAAAAAGCCCCCGGCATGCCGGGGGCTTTTTTTATTTTCAGGCCATGTCGCGCAGGGCGGGCGCGTCACGGCGGCAAAACGGGTTAGAGTCCCTTGACAACGCTGGCGACCAGCAGCAGAAGGAAAGCGATGGCCAACAGCCAGAAACCTATGCCGGCGGAAACGATCGGCAGAGCGACAAGGTTCGCCAGAATACCGACAACGCCAAGAATAAGGGCGATCACCCAGGTGATCATTTTTGGTGAACTAAGAGTCATTGCAAACACCTCCCAAAAAAATTAGTATGATTTACGATGGTCAATACCCCTGCCCTCCGGTCAAGCCGGCCAGGGTACCGCCGGCTCACGCAAATAGATAGTCGACAACAATGCCGTGAGCCTTGGTTTGATAGTACCAATTAATCAGGAAGTGTCAATATCTGAGTAATTTTACCCTTAGCCACCCACCTAAACGTGGCGGCCATGCTTGAGCTTGATCAAATCATCGGCCGTCGCGTCGTCGAGGATACCGGCGTCGCGCATGTCGGTGATGAATTCGCCGTCAATCCCCTGGATGCGCAGACTCAACAGATCGTCGGGCGACAGGTCCATCAAGCCGGCCGCTTTCATCTCGGCCACGAACTCCGGCGTCACGCCGTGGATGCTCATGGCCACGATCTCATCGACGGTCAGTTCGGTCAGGCCCGCCTGATACAAGGCGTCGAACATATCGGGGTCGACGCCGTGGATGCTCATGGCCACCAGGTCATCGGCCGTCAGGTCATCGTAGCCGAGTTCGCGCACCCGCTCAACGAAATCGAGATCAACATGATGGATGGCGAAGGCGACCACCTCATCGGCCGTCAGTTCGAACCCCAATTCGCGCGTCCGGCGCACATAATCGGGGTCGACGCCGTGGATTCCCATGGCGATGACCTCATTGAGACTGACATCGCCCAGCGCGGCCCGCATCCGGTTGAGGTAATCGGGACTGATCCCGAAGTTGTGCAACTGAATGACCTGATCGATCACATCGGCGCGGCGGCCGCGGCTCGGCCGGGGAGCGCGCGGCGGCCGTGGCGGGCGCGGCGGTCGTGGTGGCCAACCCGGCTCAGACGATTTGCCCGCCGTTGAAAACTCGGGCCAGGGCACGCCAGCCGCCTCGGCCGCCTTGAGCGTCTTGGTGTCCGGCATTGCCGTCGCTTCCTGCCCCGCGGACAGGGCGTTCAGTAACATTTGGGCCTCGGCCACGGTTATTTTCCCCGTCGCCAGCATTTCCAGAATTTGTGTTTGTTCTGTGCTCATTCTGATTGTTCTCCTCGTTGAATGTTATTTTAGTTTGATCGGCCATGCTGATAACCCTCATCGACCATCGCGGCGATCCGACGGGATGAATGATCATCCCTCGTCGGCCATTCGCAGTTGCCGCGCCGCTTCTTCAGGCGTGATTTCGCCCCCGCGCAAACGTTCGAGGATTGCCTGACGATCTTCGGGCGTCCGGCCTGTGGATCGCCGGCCTGCCGGTCGCGGCGGCGGGGCTTCTTCTTCGTCCGGCTCGCCGCCAGGCTCCAAACCCATCGACGTGATGACTTCGTTCAGGCGGCCGCGAATGGTCCAGTACGAAACGCCCAACTCTCGTTCCATCTCCTTCACATTGCCGCGATTGCGCACGAAGACCAGCATAAAGGCCAGGTCCTCCGGGGCAAGGCGACAGAATGGACACGGACTGTAGTGACTGCGCACTACGGTATCACAGTTAGTGCAGGTCAGTTCCGTGACGGCGAATTCACCACCGCAGGTCGGGCATGACTCAAGTATTTTGCGCATAATACAAATTCTCCTCAATTACCAGCATAATAATATATTATTTTGTATTTGTCAACAATATTTTTGTTGTTGTGGGAAAAATGTTTGGCGGCCATCAAAAAAGGCCGCTCCTGGCGGCCTGTATATGGATAAGTATCATCCGGGATTCACCTGACAGGCAGCCCGGTTAACCGCCGGAGCGCCAGGACGCCACGAGAGCACCGCCGCTGATGAGCACGGCCGCCGCGGCCAGCAGCCACGACGCTTCGGCCAGGCCCAGCGTCACCAGAATCGCGGTGGACAGCAACGGGGCGGCGTAGGCGAATGTGCCCAGCGCCTGGATATTGCCCCGCTTGACGCCGTAATCCCAGGTGTAGAAAGCGATGCCGGCCGGGCCTAACCCGAGGGCGATGATGGCCGCCCACTCCCAGCCGGTCGGCCGCACGGTCTGCTCGAAAAGCAGGTGGCAGATCAACGCCAGCAACGCGGTAGCCCCACAGAACGCCCCCACCGCGCTCGTGGGCACTGCGCCCGCCCGGCGCGACAACACCGAATAGCTCGACCAGATGACGGCGCAAGCCAGCGCGTAGGCGTAACCGGTGGTATATTGCGGGTCGAAGTGTAACCCCTGCCCCCTGGTGACCAGCAACCCCGCCCCGGCAAAGCCCAGGATCGCCCCGAAGAGCTGCCGGCCGCTCAACCGTTCACCGGGCAACAGCGCGGCCATCAGCACAATCAACAGCGGCCACAGATAGGCGATGAGGCCTGCCTCCACCGGCGGCGCGTTCCGCAGGGCCATGAAGTAGGCGAAGTGGTAGCCGAACAGGCCGTAGATGCCCAACGCCCAGACGGCCGCCGGCAACCGGAACCGGGCAAGGATACCCCGCGCCCATGATGCCGGCTCCACGGCGGCCGCGCTTTCGCTGCCCGGAAGGGAACCCGGCGCAGCCCGGCGACCCTCCCAAACCCACAGACCGACGCCGACCAGAAAACCGAGCGCGAACGTCATTGCCAAAAGCTGAAACGGCGGAATGTCACCGCTCAGGGTCGTCAACGTGGCCAGCGTCGACCAGAGCAGGATGGCCGTCGCGCCGATCGTCGTGCCGCGACGACGCCCGTCAATCGCGGTTTGTGCTTCGTATGCGATTATGACAGCTCCCGCAGGTTATCGCGCAACATCAGGATGACCAGAAATACCAGCGGCAGGATGAGGGCGATCTTCCAGAACTCGAGAAAAAGGAATATACCGTTGACGACCGCCAGCGCCACCGTCAGCCCGGCAAGGTAGCGATCGGATCGGCCGCGGGCCAGCGAATCAACGAAGCCGAAGATCAAGGCCACGATGATGATCAGCAAGGCCCAATAGGCCGGCCGGTAGATGACCAGGTAGCCGAAGGCGAGAAGGGCCAGCGCGCCGCTCATGGCCGCCCACACCTCCAGCGCGCGATGATGGCCCGGCGGCGGCGTGGGGCGATGGGCATGACGCACGTGGGCCGCGGGCGGGCCGAAATCACCGGCGGCGATGCGCCGGCGATAATCCAGCAGCGCCACGCGGGTTTCCTTCAACTCGACCTGCTGCCGAACCAGTTCCTGGAACTCGGTCTGTCGCTTCAGGAGTTCCGCCTCCTTCAGCTCATAGACGCCGCTGAAGTGCTCGGCCGCGCGCAGGCTCTCCGTATCGAGCGCCAGCACGCGCAAACGCTCCCGCTTCAGGGTGATGACCCTTTCCGCCTGTTTCAGCTTTTCGTCAACCTCGACCAGCCGCTCGTCGATTTCGGCCGGCAGGATCGACGGCGGAAAGAGCTTGTCCAACCCTGCCCAACCCAGCGGGTCATACCACGACTTGCGGATGGCCCCGGTTCTCTCGTACATCGGCCCGGCCGGCGCGCGCTCGCCGCCCAACCGGTCGCCCGTATCGAGACCCCACAACCCGCGGTATTGGCTCACCCAGCCGTCCTCCTCGGAAATGAGGACCGGGAACCACGATTTAGGCTTGTGTGGACCGATGGCCACCCCGTCACCGCGCGCGTAATCGACAAACGGGATGCTGAACATCGCCCCGACCTGTCCGACAAACTGCTCGTTCTCGCCCTGCTTCAGCGTCTCCACCCAGAAGCGGCGCAGGCCGTTGAAGGCGTCTTTCAAGGGCGTGATCCATTTCGGTTCGACCCCCATGATGTAGTCACCTCGCTCGAAGTAGCTGGCGTGGGAACCGGCCCCGGCAAAGATGATCGGATGGTCGCCCTCGCGCGCGAGGCTCGGATCATCCCAGCGACGGCGCAAATCGTCGCCCTGAAAGTCGTGGGACGCATAGGCGACCCACTGCGGCTGGACGTCTCCTCCCCCATCCCGATGGAGGAAAACGAAGACCTGTTCCCAGTCGGCCTCATGGTCATTGACGCCATAGAAACCTGACCGCCAGTTGTTCATCGGGTAGAAGTAAATATATTGGAGGATGATCCAGCCGCCTTGCTCCAACACCCGACCGTAATAGACATTGCGGCCGTCGTGTTTGTCCACATCGCGCATCCGCATTTCGGCGGCGGCGGCCGTGCCTCCGGGCACGACACCCCGCACCGCCAGCGACAGGTCGAAGACTGCGTCGCCGATGCGCGAGAGGAGCGGCACGCGAGCCAGCCGGCCGGGAGCCTTGAACTTGACACGTCCCGGCCGGTTCATCCACTGCTGGAACTCCAACGGGCTAAGCGGTTCAGCCACGAAACGGAGGTAAAGCACATGGCCGGCGGGGACTTGATTGTGGCCGGCAAGCGACTCCAGCGTCAGCGACCCTTCGGGGACAAGTTCCTCGGCACGGCCGCGCTCGTCCAGCTGCCACAAGCTGCAGCGTGCCACATAGCCGTCGACCGCGCGCGGGTAAAACATCTCCCCCGATGTGTAATAGACGACAGGTTCATAGCGACGGAGCAGATCCATCCCGTTCATACTTCTGCCTGCTGCTCGCGGCGCGCAAAGGTCCGCTGAACGCTATGGTCATTGAGATAGAACGCCACAGCCATATTTATGATCATGCTGGCATAATCCGGGTTGCCGGCGAAGTAGCGATAGAGGGAATAGGTGAGCGTGATGCCGGTGACGATCATCAGCAGCAGCCACGCCCAGCGCTGCAGGAGCCACAATCCGGCGATGATGAGCACCCAGATCAATATGATAGCGCTGTTGACAATGGTCAGCAGCCGGGGATCTTTGATGAGGTGCCCGGCCAGAGACACCATGCCGCTGTGATCGCGCAGGAAATCGTCTGCCTCGGCCCATATGCCGACGAGCTGGGTCTGAACACGGGCAATTTCCAGAATCGCCGCGCTCATGCCCAGAAGAAGGATGAACACCAGAGCGTAGACGCCAAAGGGACGCCTGGGGATCTCTCTCAAATCGGTTGCGGCCGTTTTTTCGGTCATTTGTTTGGGAAGAGTGATGCGTTATAATCAAAGGTGATCTTCATTATTCCATATCCCCGGCCGCAGGCAAGCCGTTGGCATCGCGTCGTTGCCCGCGCTGGGCGAGTAATGGATAATTCCCCGACTGGTATTACTTCAACTACAGGAACCGATAGATATGAAAGGTTTGAAATTCGTCTTGACTATCCTTGTGCTGCCGCTGGCGTTGATGTTGGCCGCCGGCGTGGCGCGGGCGGACACGGTTTACGTGATCCAGCCGGGCGACTCACTCTTCCGCATCGCCCTGCGATATGGCGTGACGGTCGATGCCCTCGTAGAGGCCAACAACATCGTCAACCCCAGCCTGATCGTCGCCGGGCAGGAACTCATCATCCCCGGCGTCGATAACCCGGTCGGGACCGGGCCCGTTCCAACGGCGACGCCGGTCAACGCGCTCATAATGGACGCGCCGCCTGCCAACGCGACGGCGGTCGATGGCGGTGTCATCCACGTCGTGGGGCCAAAGGATACGCTCTTCAGCATCTCGATGCTCTATAACGTGTCGATCAACGACATCATGGCCGCCAACAACATGACGAACCCACGAGTCGTGCGGTTGGGCAAGGAGCTGTTCATCCCCGGCGCGACCCTCGGAACCACGGGGAGTTCCTCCGGAACAACGACCACCACCTCGCCTGTAGTCGCGGCCACCCCCGCGCCCTCCAGCGGCGGCCAGGCTGTCTCCGGAAACCTGTTCAAGAACGGCAGCTTCGAGGAAGGCTGGCACTACTACCTCTATAACGAGCTGCAGATTCCCGACGGCTGGCAGGTAGCCATCGACGAAGGCCCCAACACGCTATCCCCGGGCGCCGGGGGCAACTTCGCCCGGCCGGAAATTCGCAACGTCAGCAGCGCAAATCTGGCTGAGTCTGAACAAGATCTTTTCATTTTCGACGGCGACAAGACGCTGAAGGCCTTCAAGGGGTACGCGCCGACGATCTTCCACTTCTTCCAGGACGTCTATCTGCAACCCGGCCGCTACCGGATGACGCTGAACTTCTTCCCCGACCTTGTGGCCAGCTATGACGGCGGCCGCGTGTTCGTCACCGATCCGCTATCCGGCGAGGTTCGCATCATCCACAATGACAATGTCTACGACTGGACGACTGTGACGCCCGGCCAGAAGAACAACCGCGTCTACGAGTTCACCGTGAACCAGGCCGGCGGCGTGCGCCTCGGCGCGTCCTTCCGCAACCGCTTCGCCCCGGCCAACAACGGCTGGTTCCTCGACGATTGGAGACTGGAGAAGATCCAGTAGGTCAGTATTCAGTGTTCAGTAGGTCAGTTGTCAGTTTTCAGTATTCAGTAGGTCAGTTGTCAGTTTTCAGTATTCAGTAGGTCAGTTGTCAGTTTTCAGTAGGTCAGTATTCAGTCCCCACTGACCTACTGACCCACTGACCTACTGACCCACTGACCCACTGACCCACTG
>JAHDWL010000126.1 GCA_023384355.1 Anaerolineae bacterium | reverse complement strand
CGTATCTCGTATCTCGTATCTCGTATCTCGTATCTCGTATCTGAACTCGTCACTCATTTGATTCGCCGCGCGCGGCCGTTGGGCATAAAATCCGCGAAACAGCAGCGGGGCGGACAAGCGAGAGCGCCAATGATCACTATATATAATGTAAGCGACGGCAGGCTGAAGGCAGGCGACACCTGGCTTCGAGGAAGTTGGCTCCACGTCGAGGACCCGACAGAGGACGAGATCGAGCGCCTCTGCGAGCGGGCCGCCGTGCCGCGCGATTTCATCAGCTCGGCGCTTGACCCGCGCGAGATCGCCCGCGCCGATGCCCAGGACGGGGCGCGCATGGTGATCGTGCGCATGGCCAACGAATTCGGACACAGCGAGCGCGTCCCCTACGGCACCATCCCGCTGGCGCTCATCGTCACGCCCGAAAATTTCCTCACTGTCTGCCGCAAACGGGTCGATATCGCGGCCGGTCTCAACGACAGCTGCAAGGGGGATGCCCTCATGAGCCACTGGCCGGGGCGGATGATCCCGGCCATCCTGCGGATCGTCGCCGCGCGGTATCTTGTCTGCCTGGAGGAAATTGACGATCGGCTGGAGGATGTCGAAAACCGGCTCTTGGACTCAATCGAGAACAGCGAAATGCTCGAGTTGCTGCGCTACGAGAAGAGCCTGGTACTCATCAAGACCGGTTTGGGCTGGGATGTGACGATGATCGATCGTCTCCAGGGCAAGGAAGCGTTCGCCTGGGACGATGTCGAAAAAGAGGAGCTCGACGATGCCCTGATCGAGTTTCGCCAGGGCTACCAAATGGCCTCGACGTTCCTCGAGATGCTGGAATCCACCACCGACGCGTTCGCCTCGCTCATCTCCAACAACCTGAGCGTGGTCATGAAGTTCATGGCCGCGGTGACGATTGTGTTGACCGTGCCGATGATCATCGCCTCGGTTTACGGCATGAATGTGCCCATGCCGGGCAATTCCCACCCGTTGATGTTCCTGTTTCTGGCGATCCTGTCGGTTGTATTGTCGTTGTTGACGGCGTTGTGGTTCTATCGGCGCTCCTGGCTCTCCTTGCGTCGCCGATAGGCTTGCCCCGCGCATAAGCGATTGGTTCAAAATCCCGATTCAAGGCCTGGAACCCATTCGATGATCGGCTCGTCTGTGATACAGTTCACAATTGGACAAACGACCGCCCTGACAGGCGGCAAGGTCTGTCCATCCGGATGATATGAACTTGTTATCGATGCGGAAAATTCTCGCTGCGGGGGGATTTGTGGCGCTGGCAGCGTTGTCCCTGGCGCTCCTGACGAAGTATGGGTCGACCGTGGCGCAAGCCGTCGACCGGGAGCCGGACGCCGATGTTCCGGGCGAGGCCAGTCTGATGGCGCTCTTGCCGCAGACGGAGAACTACGATGACCCCGAAGGGCCGCTGTTCATGGAGCAGCTGGCCACGCCGCCGGCCGAAACGCCCGCTGAGCTGGTCGTCGTCACCTATAACCTGCGCTATGGCGAGGAGGTCGCGGCCGCCATATCGGCCTACCGGCAGGAAACCCCGCTGCCCGTAGCCGATATCGTCCTGTTGCAGGAGATGGACGAGCACAGCGTCGACACCATCGCCCGCGCGCTCGGCATGAATTACGTCTACTACCCGGCGTCCGTGGCCGAAGACGGCGACAACTTCGGCAACGCCATCCTCTCGCGCTGGCCTATCAGCGACCCGGCCAAGTTGATCCTGCCCGGCCTGCATCCCCTGACCGGCCAGCAGCGCATCGCCACCCGTGCCGTCGTCACGGCCGGCGGGCAGGATGTTCTGACCTACTCCACCCACATTGAGGTCGCTGCCTCGCCGGGCTCCCTGCGCCGGGAGCAGTTCGCGGCCATCCTCGACGACATCCCCGACGACGCGACCCACGTGATCGTCGGCGGCGACTTCAACACGGCGACGAGCTGGGGTGTGGATTCGCTGGCCGAGCAATTCGCCGCCGCCGATATGGAACACAGCACGGCCGGGGTCGGCCCAACATTCACCCGCTTCGGCTTGCGTCCCTCGGCCACTGACCATATCTTCGCTCGCGGGTTCGAGACCGTCGACGCCGGCGTCCTCATCGAGGTAACGGCCAGCGATCATTATCCGGTGTGGGCGCGGCTCGCGATAAAATAACAGGCTATACCCATCATGCCGATAATCCAGCTTTCTCCGGAAGTGCGCGACGCGCTGCTGGACACCCTGAAAGAACGCTTTGTGAACAACATGGCCCGGCATCGGGGCATCGAATGGCCCGACGTTCAGTCCCGGCTGGAGGCCAACCCCGGCAAATGTTGGTCGCTCAATGAGATGGAGCGCACCGGCGGCGAACCGGACGTGGTCGGCCGCGACGCCACGACGGGCGAAATCACCTTCATGGATTGCTCGCCCGAATCCCCCGCGGATCGACGGAACCTGTGCTACGACCTGAAAGCGCAGGAGGGGCGGAAAAAATTCCCGCCGGCACAGAACGCGCTCAGCATGGCCGCGGAGATGGGCATCGAGGTCCTGACGGAAGCGGAGTATCGCGCCTTGCAGGAGCTGGGCGAGTTCGACCGGCGGACGTCGAGCTGGGTGCAGACGCCGCCGGCAATCAGACAACTCGGCGGCGCGCTGTTTTGCGACCGGCGCTATGGCACTGTCTTTGTCTACCACAACGGCGCGGATTCCTATTACGGGGCGAGGGGGTTTCGGGGGGTCTTGCGGGTGTAGCCGAGCAAGATACTGATTTCAAGCCCTGACTGCCCTATCCGGCCGCCGGTTGTTCGGGCAATATATCCAGACCTGATCCCACGGCTCCGGCAGCCAATTGATTGTCATAGGTTACCAGAGTAACCGGCAGCCCTAACGCCGTTTGCCACAATTCGGCCGAGGCCAGATGGATGGCGTCGTAGCCGCGCAAGCCGGCCATCCAGGCAAGTTCGGCGGCGCGAGTGACGGTTTTCTCAGTGACCGGGGTTTTCAGGTAGAGCGGCCACTGCCGGCGCAACAGGCGCATCGCCTCCTCGCCGGTCTGTGGCGATATGTAATTCATGCGTACCGCGCGGGCAAAAGCGGCATTTGCCTCGGCCAGTGTGACCAGACTGGTTGCTGTGAAACCCGCCTGATTAAACCAGCGGCTTACGTTGTCACTTCCCTGCTCGCGAATATACAACTTCACCAGGGCGCTGGTGTCGAGATACAGGTTCATTCGCGCAAATCGGAGATGATGTCGGAGATAAGACGACCGCCGGTGTTATCGCCTACCGGCTCAAAAGGTTGCAGCGTTTCGCCGTTCCATAGCAATTCGCCGCTTTCCACCAGCCTCTGAATGCGTTCCTCTTTTGATTCAGGCTCTGGCACGATTCGACCGATAGGGCGGCCGTGTTCGGTGATGATCACCGTCTGGCCGTCCTTCACCTGCCGAAGGTATTCGCTTAGCTGCGCCTTGAGATCGCGTATGCCGACTGTGCGGTTCGTCATGATGAAAATGCCTTGAATAATATGACCACATTATATACTAATGTGGTCATATCGGTCAACGCTTGTGGGTCATCTATCAGGGTCTTTCAGTAGTCGGCTCTGATAATACAACACGGCCGTGAGGCGTAGAGG
>JAHDWL010000034.1:33587-34045 GCA_023384355.1 Anaerolineae bacterium | reverse complement strand
GCGGGAAACGCCTGTTCGGCGAGGGCACCATCCCCGCGGCCTTCGCGCTGGTTGATGTTAAGGCTACGCCCAGTGGGGTAATTGTGGCGAATCTGATGCGGGCGGGGGAGGTTGAGGTGGGGACGGTTGGGGAGTAGGGTGGCTTATTGTTTCACGGCTACATGCGGTCAAAAGTAAAAAGGCAAAGATGTGAACAGACAGTGGGGTGCGATAGGTTGTTCGTGTTCAAATACACCGAACTGCCTCGTCAAGGCTTCTGGAATTCAGATCGAAGGCAGACTTAAACCATCGAACTATCACGCTATGCCGAAAACGAAGGTGGTTAGGATAAACATTGTCTTACGGCTTATGTCGTATGGGTTCGATTGAGTTACGGTTGGAAAGGTATTTTGTAGAGATCGTATCCAGAACCATCCCGGTTTGAAGAAAAAACGATCCATCGGCCATCCTTTGAGAAA
>JAHDWL010000034.1:28869-33541 GCA_023384355.1 Anaerolineae bacterium | reverse complement strand
CTGGGTGATCAGTTAATCTTCTGAACTCTCCGGATTTTAAATTTATAGCGTATATCTCGGTATTCCCGTCTCGATCGGATTGAAATGTCAACCATGACTCATCTGAATTAATAGAAGGGTGTCGATCGTCGTTTTCGGACGTAAGAGCTTGTAAGTTGGCACCATTAAATTGGATTGAATACAAGCTTGACTTGGTTCCCGTTTCATCAAAAATCGGGCTTGCTCGGAAGAAGACATTGGCTAAAAGTGAGGATACAACCGGGTAACGGTCTTGATATTCCGGGCGATTTGTTAGATTTCTAACGTTCGTTAAAAAGCCGTCCACTATCTCGCCTATATATATATCCCAATTACCGGTTTGGTCAGAATCAAATATGATGCGATTACCACCAAGGACAAATCTACCGCGTCCTTCATTAATGTTAGGGGTATTTGTAATATTTGTGCTTGTCGGGGATTCAGATAAACGAAGCAAGTATAACTCGTCATTACCAGTGTAATTTGCCCCAAAGAGGATGCTCTGACCATCGGGCGAAAATGACGGCAAATCCTCTCCCTGCGGAGTGTTGGTTATCCGATGCTTGAAGAGGCCATCATCATGAATCGTGTAAATTTCTTGATTGCCATCTCCATCTGCGATGAACACAATTGACCCGCCATCATCTGAAAATTGCGGCTCAGTTTCGTTGCCGGCTTGACTGGTTACCCTGATCGGTTCTGAAATCTCAAACGCTACTGGGGAAGTTTGAGTCAATAAAACTGAAGCTGTGGCCGTTTCTGAAGCTCCATTGCGAATATTTGTACCAATCAATCCGATAAATGCTGCGAGTATCACCCCGGCAAACCCAATTAATGCAATAATTATTTGTTTATTGAAATCTGAATTATTTTCTGGCTCTTCATTGCCCTTACTCTGTTTCCCCATCTCGCTTTTCCTCTTGAACTGCTGGATTTACAATAATTTATGCTCCAGGGATCTAATTAATAACATCCCGGCCTTTATAGGGAATTATCAAGGCAGTAGATTGCTAAACCCCGTATATTTCTAACATTAGAAGAAGTTTCTTGCCGAGACCGGGAAAATAGGTGCCGGACGCTCACGGCCAGCTCTGCCACATCAAGACATGAGCAAGTTCTAAGCATTTCTTCCTTTGGCAAAGTATCGGACGCCTCTCCGACAATAACCGTTACCTAAATCCTTAATCAACGGATGCAATGAACATCGCTATTTTGAACCAAACTAAAAGTTACCCGTTCAAAACATATTATTGCCTTTCTCAATTCTAACCCGCTAGATTATTGACTTATAATGCAATTGAGGACTGTCGCTAGAGTTGCCCCATCCCCACATCCCACCCCGCAAGCAACTTCCGATACCCCGCCTCCTCATACCGGTTCAGCGCCATCGCCGCGGCGTAGCCCGGCAAGTCGCCGCCGGTGATGTGGGCCGCCAGCAAGTCCGCCCCGGCCTGCGAGGCCATGATGCCGTAGCCGGAGAGCGCGCCGATGATGTAAGCCCCCGCCACCGGCAGCGGGCCGATGAGCGGCCGATTCTCGCGCGTCTTGCAGTAGTAGCCGCCGTCGATGTAGGGGCGGCCGAAGTTCCCGGCGTAGGCGGCCAGCCCCGGCACCATCCGCGACAGCCCGCGCACGACCACCTCGGCGTACTCCGGCTCGAAGCTTGTCGGCCAGACAGCCGGCGTCCGCTTCACGTCGTAGGTCCACAGCAGCAATAGCGTCGTCGCCCCTGGCCCGCCCTCCGGCCGGAAGTGGACACCCGCCGGGAACGGCTCCGTCAGCCAGCGCGTCTCGTCGTCCTCGGCCAGCTCCTCGCGCTCCTCGTCCTCCCACGGCAGGGTCACCGGGTCGCTCCAGATCATCAGCGGCGCGTCGCGCGGCACGATGCCCAGCGGGTCGTTGATGGCCACCTTGCCGTGCAGCTCGTTGAAAACGGGAATCTCCACCCCCAGCAGCGCGCCGACCTTGTCCACCAGCGGCCCGGCGGCGTTGACGAAGACGCGTGTCTGCACGTGGTGCTCCTGCTCCCCGGCGCGGATGGTCACCTCGTTCACCCGGCCGCCGCTCGTGTCGATGGCGGTGACGCGGCCGTTGACCAGCCGCACGCCGCGCGCTCTCGCCTCGTCCAGCAGCCACATGCCCAACTGCTGGGCGCTGAGCCAGCCGCAGCGACGTGGGTGGAGCATGGCAATGGCGTCGCCGGTTACGAACGGGAAGCGCTGCCGGATGATCGCCGGGTCAAGCACGAGGTCGGCCCCGACCAGCTCGGGCGGCCAGCCCTCGGCATGGTGGGCCGGGAACGGCGGGTCTTCCGGTCGGCCGTGATGGACGCGCAACTCGCCCGCACCTAACTGCTCCGATTCCTCGGCCGACAGGCGATAGTGCTCGGCCGTGGCCGGGTCGGCGGTCAGGAAGGCGTAGCCGCGCCGGTTGAGCGAGAAGTAGTTGTCGCTGAGGCCGGCCAGCTCCTCCAGTAGGTCGATGCTGCGGTTCATGAAGCGCACCATGGCGTCGCCGGGGCCGGGCCACCAGTTGCGGTAGGCCTCGGTCGACTTGTCGCTGGTCAGCATCAGCGGCGAACCTTCCTCGACGAGCAGGATGTCGGTGATGCCGTGGCGCGCGGCCAGATGATACGCGGCGGAGATTCCGGCAATGCCGGCGCCGCAGATGACGATGTCGGTGGTAGTCGGGATCATGGGGTATTTTTAACGCAAAGGCGCGAAGACGCAAAGGTATGGGGGAGAAAGAGAGGAAGAGGGTAAGGAACTCAAGCCTGCTCTTCCAGAGCGTAGACGATGGCCTCTTCCGGCGACACGGCCCGGCCTCCGGCCCAGGCGGCGGCGAAACTGGCCTCGCTCAATTGCCCGCGCACAGAGTCCACGTCCCGCCGAAAGTCTTCCCGATCTTCCGTGTAAATGATATTTTTGATGTCGGACTCCACCAGTTTGTCAACGACCCCATAGAGTCGGGCGGCCTGTATTGGTCTTCCCTGGGCGGCCGCCACCACCCCCATCCCCCATATATTCCAGGTGGAATCCTCTTTGTCACTTTCGATGCTGTCCCGAAAGTAATTCGCCGCGCGTGCCGGATCGCCCCGGCGAACAGCCACGTGTCCCAGATTTGTGAGCGGAATTGCTAAACCTCCCCAACCGTAAATGTCCCGAAAAATCGCCAGGCATTCAAGATAGAAGGGTTCCGCCTGTATATACTTTTTTTGACGACGTGCCGCTTCTCCCATTTGATTGAGTATTCGAGCAACAATTAAACTGTCCTTCAAGTTTCGAGCGATAACCAGCGCCTGCGAGTAAAGCGCTTCGGCCTGGATGAACTCACCCTGTCTGTTGGCCGTTTCCCCCAACAGGAATAATAAATTGGCTTGCGCTCGTCCGTCACCTGTTTCAAGGGCGATGGCCAATGCCAGATCGCCCAGATTCGCCGCAGCCAAATAGTCTGCTCCCGCCAACGCTATCCAGCCGAGATGGTGGTAATTCCACGTTATCAGCGCTCTATCATCCAACTCCTCGGCCAGCCTCAGGCTCTGTTCAAGGATGGGGACAGCTTTTTCAAAATCTCTTTTATCATAAGTGTAGTTTCCCTGTAACCGAATCGCCCAGGCGACGCCCTTTTCGTCACCGAGCTGCCGGAATAACGCCAGGCTTTTCCCTGCATAAAGCGCAGCTTTATCGTCTTCCCATCCAATCCAAAAATTACCGGCTCGCAGGTATACCAGGGCCTGAAGGGGAACGGCGGCATCGTCTATCTTTTCCAGCGCGGATTCCAGCCGGCGACCCCCTTCCAGGCCAAGACCGCGAATCTCCCAATAGTAGGTCAGGGCCGCCGCCAGCCGCAAGCCAAACTCCACGTCGGCCGTTCGTTCGGTCAGCGACCAATCCATTGCGGCCCGCAAGTTATCATACTCCGTGTCCAGGCGCTCCAGCCAGGTCATTTGTTCGCCGGTGAAAAGCCGGGGTTCAGCTTCCTCTGCCAGGCGGCAGAAAAATGCCCCATGCTGCCTCCGCAACTGATCCTCCGCGCCCTCCTCAACCAGCTTTGCCAACCCGTACTGGCGAATCATCTCGTGTAGCTCGTAGCGGGTCTCCTGTCCCGGCACGAGGTCAGCCACAACCAGCGACTTGTGCACCAAATTGGTCAGCGATCCCGGCACGTTGCCTTCGTTTTTCTCATCGCAAATGATTTCGGCCGCCTCCAGCGTGAACCCGCCGGTAAAAACTGACAGCCGTCGCAGCAAGCGTTGCTCATCCGACGACAACAGATCGTAACTCCAGCTGACGCTGATCATCGGCCGGGTGTGGGCCAACCCCGGCGCGCTTGACCTGTCATGGGGGAGCGGCGAGGTAGCGAGCATCGCCTTTTCCGAGAACGGCGATTTGATGACCGCCGGTCACCTGGATGCTGACGGCAATGTGGTGGCCGTGGGCTGGGTCGATGGTTATCCGGGCGCGTTCGGCGTTGCCCGTTTGTTGCCCGACGGTAGCCTCGATCCTTCCTTCGGCGAGGAGGGGTTGGTGATGACCCGCTTCAGCACCGATGCCGACCTGCCCAACTCGCCGTGGAGCGTCGGGCCGCGGCTGGGTGGTGGCTACCTGGTGGCGGGGGAGATTTGCGATGCCGATTACGTCGTCTGCGAGTGGGT
>JAHDWL010000034.1:22055-28769 GCA_023384355.1 Anaerolineae bacterium | reverse complement strand
GCCGTCGGCCCGAACGGCGAGATATTCGTCTCAGGGGTGCTGGCACCGACAGACGATGCCACGGAAGATTGCGGTGTCTGGCGTTTCGATGTCGACGGCGCCATGGATACGGCTTTTGGAGATAACGGCGCGCTGGTCATCGACACCGGATTTGATGATTCCTGTTTAAGTATCGACGAGTTGCCGGACGGCCGGCTGGCGATTGCCGGCATGATCACCCCGCTTGAGGAAACACGGACGAAGAACGGCCGGCCACATCGTCGCGGGATAATCAGCCGGTCGGCGCAGGCGGGCGAAACAGTTGACGCGCTAGTGGCGTGCGCCAACGCCGACGGCACGCTGGACGGGACGTTCGGCGACGGCGGTTGGCTGGCCCATGACATCTATGAAGCCAATAACGGTGGATTCATCACTCTGGCCCAGCCGGACGGCAAGATGCTGGTGTTCGGTGACATGATCAACGTTGAAACCGGGTTTGGCGCGTTCGCGGTCAGCCGCTTCCTGGGCGAGGAGCGCCCCAAACCCGACCGCATTGACCCGACGTGGGGCGACGGGGGCATTTTCTTCGCGCCTTTCGAGGGGGCCGATGAAGCCGGCGTTGCCCAGCTCTTGCAGCCCGATGACAAGGTGATCGTCTCCGGCTGGGCCGACATCTGGCCCGGCGATTTCGGCGCGGCGCGCTTCCTGCCCAACACCTGAAGCGCGCACTTCGGCCGGTCAGGCCGCAAGCGCCGGCAACAGGTTGATGCGCAACCCGTCACCCGCGGCGAACCGCATGGCGTCGATGGATAACTCCTTCGACAACATCATCGGCAGCTACCACATCGACGGCACACCCGTCACCACCTTCGGCGGTGACGGCCTGATCGGCTTCCGCGTCAATGAGGCTCGCGCCTACATCCACGGCATCGGCATCCAGAGCAACGGCAACTATGTCGTCTCGGGCGACGCGATGACGGGGCCAACCTCCGACTTTATCACCCTGCGCTTCCTGGGTTATGGGCCGGTGATGCGGCTGTTCCTTCCGGTGACCGTGCGATAGATTAAGCCATGACGCAAGGTTATGGCCTTGCGTCATGGCGTTTGGTCCCAATCTCTTGTGCCAGTTGAGCGACGATTAACAGAATTCAGAACGAGGGCGTTGCATTGCGACGTCTCCCGCATCTCTAGCTGATTGTTGTGACGTGCGGGTAGTCGGAAATGCGGCTGTCGGATGAGATCAGGGGGCAGTTAAAATATCTTGCTGTCGCAACGATCAGCTGATCGGCGGGATCACGGTGAAAATCGCCGGGTAATTGTGTTGAGACGATGGCGATCTCCGGCGTAAGAGGTAATAGCCGAATACCTGGATAGGTCATGGCTTGCTCGAACCAGGTTTCCAAAGGGATCGGCAGGAAAAGCCGGCCCAGTTCGACAAGTTTCGCCACTTCCCAACATGAAATCGCACAGACACCGATGGAATCATCCTCGTTCTCCCGAATCGCCACGATTTGGGAGCTGGAAAGTCTTTTGTCCCCTTGCACCCACCAAATCCATATATGCGTATCGAGGACGATCATTGCATGGCATCCCAGTCATTCTCAACCACGCTTGAGAATGAATCGGGAAAGGAATAATCGGTCCCTTGCAGCGGATAGTGATTGCCATCCACTATGATGGGATCAGCCAAAACAATTACTTCTACGTGGTCTCCTGCACGGAAAGGTCCACGGAGATGCAATTCCCCATTCTCGGCGACGATTGTTTTGATGCGCACGGCTTGTGTTGTGTCGATGCCCATGACCCAATTATAGTCCACTATTGTGAGAGATGCAGGGCAACGCCAGAACATCATCCAACCGCTAATCACTTGTGCCAGTTGGGCTAATGCCGGTCCCGATATCCCAACAGCCGCAATCCGTTCAGCGACACCAACACTGTGCCGCCCTCGTGGCCGATGACGGCCAGCGGCAATGGCAGGTCGCGGACGAAGATGGCCAGCAGCATCAATGCGATCATGCTCAGGGCAAAGCTGAGGTTGACGATGAGCGTGCGGCGCGTGGCCCGACTCAGGCGGATGACGTAGGGGATGTTCTCCAGGTTGTCGGCCATCAGCACGATATCGGCCGTCTCCAGCGCTACATCCGTGCCCGCCGCGCCCATGGCGATGCCGATGGTGGCCGCGGCAAGCGCCGGCGCGTCGTTGACCCCGTCGCCCACCATCGCTACCGCGCCGTAGGTCTCGCGCAGGCGGCGCACGGCCGCCACCTTATCCTCCGGCATCAGGTCGGCGAACGCCTCATCGACCCCGGCCGCGGCGGCGATGCGATCGGCCACGCGCCGATTGTCGCCGGTCAGCATCACCACGTGCTCGACGCCGGCCTGCTTCAGCTCGCGTACGACGGCCGGAGCGTCGGGCCGGATGGCGTCGGCCATGCCGATGACGCCCAGAAAGCGCACAGCCAGACCTTTGGTCGCTTCGGCGATGATCACGCTCGTCTGCCCCTCTTCCTCCAGCTCGTTGACGATGGCCGTCATCGCTTCCAGGCGGCCGTTGCTATCGAAACTGGCGAAGTAGCGCGGGTTGCCGATGTGGATGTCGACCTTGCCCAGCGCCGGGTCGTGCACCGTGCCGCGCACCCCCTGCCCGGCAACGGACTGGAAGTTCGTCACTTCGGTAATCTCAATCCCGGCGGCCTCGGCCCGGGCAACGACTGCTTTGGCCAGCGGGTGCTCGCTGCGCGCTTCCACGGCCGCCGCCAGCCGCAACAGGTCGTCCACCCCGACCGCCCCCTCTTCATTCGAAATTCGTATTGTCGTCACTTCCGGCTTGCCGATAGTTAGCGTGCCCGTCTTGTCGAAGGCGATGACCTTGACCGTGGCCGCGTTCTCCACGTGGATGCCGCCCTTGAACAGCACGCCGCGCCGCGCCCCGTTGCCGATGGCCGACAGCACGGTGGCCGGGGTGCTGATGACGATGGCGCAGGGCGAGGCGGCGACCATGACCGTCATGGCCGTATAGAAAGCCTCGTCGAACGGCACGCCCATCAGCAGCGGCGGGATGAGCGCGACCAGCGCCGTGAACACGATCACGCCGACGGCGTAGCGCTGCTCAAACTTGTCGATGAAGCGTTGCGTCTCGGCCTTCTGGCTTTGGGCTTCCTCCACCATCTGGATGAGGCGGGCGATCGTCGAATCCTTGGCCAGCCGGGTGATGCCGATCTCCAGGCTGCCGTCCTGGTTGATCGTCCCGGCGAAGCACGGGTCGCCCTTCTGCTTGTAGACCGGCACCGATTCGCCGGTCAGCGAGGCCTGGTCGACGCTGCCGCTGCCGGTCAGCACCACGCCGTCGAGCGCAATACGGTCGCCGGGCCGCACCAGCATCCGGTCGCCGACCCGCACCTGCTCAATGGGCAGCGTCACCAGCCGGTCGCCGCGATAGATTTCGGCCTGTGCCGGCCGCAGCTTCATCAGGGCGCGGATGGCGTTCCGCGTGCGGTCCATGGCGAAGTCTTGCAACGTGTTGGACAGCGAGAAGAGGAAGAGCAGCATGGCCCCCTCGAACGGCTCGCCGACGACGGCCGCTCCCAGCGCGGCCAGAATCATCAGCAGGTCGATGTCGATGGTGCGGGCCATGAGCGACTCGATGCCGCCCTTCAGCCCGAACGCGCCGCCGGCCACGTAGGCAATCACGTAGAGCGCCGTGGACATCCAGGTGGGCGCGGCCGTGGCATAGCGCTCCACCAGCCAGCCGCCGATCATGGCGAAGAAGGTGATGACGGTCAGGATAGCCTGCAACTTCTGCGGTGTCAGCCATTCGCGAACGCGGCCGATGCGCGTGGTCGGCGGCGCTGCCGTTTCAATCGGGCCGGCCGCCGCCGATGGGCCGACGCCTACGCCGAACTCCTCAACATGCCGGGTGATGTCATCGATAGAGATGAAGGCGTCGTCGTAGTGGACGGCCATCACCCCACCGGCGAAACTGGCCGTAGCCCGCCGCACGCCGGGCAACCGGCCCATGTGTCGCTCCAGGTTCAGCGCGCAGGACTCGCAGGCGCGGCCGCCGCGCTTTTCCAGTCGCATGGTGCAGGATTGCCACCGGTTCTGCAGAATTGGCCCGACCTCATGCGCCAACTGTGCAATTTCGTTTTCGTCCACGCGGCGCGGGTCAAAGGCGAACGTCACCGTCTCGCCGGCCGTGTCCAATGACACATCCACGATGCCGTCGTGGCCAATGACCGCCTGGTCGAGCAGTTCGAGGCAATTGGGGCTTTCTTCGCTCTCGGGGTGGGTTTCCGTCTTCTGATGTAGCATGGCTGTTTCCGGGTGGCGACGACCTGTGCCGCCACTCAATTGATATTGTGAGAAGTTTTGTCCTTACGCCGGCGGTGTTGTTTTGCACCATCGGGAAATAACAAATCGACAAAATCATTATTAATCCGTGTTAGTGTGTAATTTAACACTGGTTAAATTTTAGCAGATCGTGGTAGTTCGTCAACCGGCCGCAGTTGCGAGCCAACCTGTACCTGGTATCGAGCCACAGTGGTGGATTTAAATATACGCCGCTTGTGCATCCGCCGGTCATCGTTTATAATGTTTATAAGGTTTATAAACATTATAAACTCTTGCGAGGCTAACATGGAAGAGAGGCAGATCGGGGCAACTGAATTGCGACAGAAGTTAACCGACGTCATCCAGGCGGTGAAGGAAGAGAAGGTAGCCTACATTGTGGAGACGTTCGGGCGGCCGCAGGTGGTGATTGTGGAACTGGAAGAGTTTCGCCGTCTGCAGCAATCCCGACCTGAGGGCGCGCCGATGGATGCGCAGGCGCTGGCCGCCTTCGGCATGTGGCGCGAGCGAGACGATCTCGACGCCGCGTGGCTGACGCGCAACCGGGAGCAATGGTACAGCGCCTGGCAGGTGTCGGAAGATGCCGGTGAGTAGCCAACCCTATCTCTTCGATACCGGCGCGCTGATTGACATCTATCGCGGCCGGCAGCGCGTGCGCCCTTATTTTGATGCCCTTGCTCATCAATCGGCCTATGTCTCTGTCATCAGTGAGGCCGAGCTGTGGATGGGGCTTCGTCCCGGCGAAATCTCGCGGCACGAGGCGCTGTTGAACTATTTCATCCCCCTGCCGATCAATTCAGCTGTCGCCAGGATGGCGGGTGGGTGGATGCAACGATACCGGCCGCAAGGATTGGGCTGGATGGATGCGCTTATTACGGCCTCGGCAAAGTATGCCGGCGCGGCGGTGTTGACGCGAGATTTGCATCTGGCTTCGGTGTTGGCTGAAGATGCAGAATTTGTTGTTTATGCCGAATGATTTTTCGGTGATTGAAAATTTTTAGCTCTCCATGCTCGCCACCCTCCTCGACCATCTGCGCACCAACCGCGACTTCACCGCTAATGTCGTCGCCTGGGAGCGCATCCCCCCGCGCCCGGCCCGCTACGCGCCCATGCCGGCATCGGTCGACCCGCGCCTGGTCGCGGCGCTGCGAGGCCGGGGCATCGAGCAGCTTTACAGCCATCAGGCGACTGCCGTCGATGCCGTCGCCCGCGGCGAGAACGTTATCGTCGCCACGGCCACGGCCAGCGGCAAGTCGCTGGTCTACACGCTGCCCGTCCTGTCGCGGCTGGCGGCCGACCCGGCGGCCCGCGCCCTCTACCTCTTCCCCACCAAGGCGCTGGCCCACGATCAGGAAGCGGAGACGGCGGCCATTATCAACGCTCCCCGGCTGCCGGTGCAGGTGAACACCTACGACGGCGACACGCCGCGCGGCAAGCGGTCGGGCATCCGCCAGAGCGGTGGCGTGCTCATCACCAACCCCGACATGCTCCACGCCGGGATTTTGCCCTTCCACCCCACGTGGCGCTCGCTGTTCGGCCGCCTGGAGTTCGTCGTGGTCGACGAAATCCACACCTATCGCGGTGTCTTCGGTAGCCACGTGGCCAACGTCCTGCGCCGCGTGCAGCGCCTGTGTCGCTTCTACGGCAGCGATCCGCAGTTCATCTGCGCCTCGGCCACCATCGCCAACCCGAAGGAGCACGCCGAACGTATAATCGAACGGCCGTTCACGCTCGTGGATGAGTCCCAGAACGGCGCGCCGCGGGGCCGCAAGGACTTCATCCTCTACAACCCGCCCATCATCGACGAGGAGCTGGGCCTGCGGGCCAGCACCGTGCTGGCGGCCAAGGACGCGGCGGTCACCTTTCTGTCCCAGGATGTCCAGACCATCGTCTTCGCCCGTGCCCGGCAGACGGTCGAGCTGCTGCTCGTCTATCTGCGCGACGACCTGGCGTTGATGGGGCGAAACAAGACGCCTGTCGCCGGTTATCGCGGCGGCTACCTGCCTCATGAGCGGCGAGCCATCGAGGCCGGGCTGCGCGACGGCGCGGTGCGTGGCGTGGTGGCCACCAACGCGCTGGAACTGGGCATCGACATCGGCGCGCTGGACGCGGCCGTGCTGACCGGCTATCCGGGCACCATCGCCGGTACGTGGCAGCAAGTGGGCCGCGCCGGGCGGCGGGCCGAGCGCTCGGCGGCGATTCTTGTGGCCGGCAACAGCGCCCTCGACCAGTATCTCTGCCTGCACCCGCGCTACCTGTTCGGCCGCTCGCCGGAGCACGCACTGACCAACCCCGACAACCTGCCCATCCTGACCCGCCACCTGCTGTGCGCGGCGTTCGAGCTGCCCTTCGCCGACGATGAGGCGTTCGGCGGCTTCGACCCAG
>JAHDWL010000034.1:0-22045 GCA_023384355.1 Anaerolineae bacterium | reverse complement strand
TTTGACCTGGTGCGGCCGGTGTTGGACGATCTGGCGCGGCAGGGCGATCTGCACGCCACGCGCAACCAGTATCATTACGTGGGCGACGGCGCGCCATCCACTGGCGTCTCGCTGCGCACTGGCGGCGACGACACGGTCGTTATCCAGGACATCAGCGGCGACCAGCCGGCCGTCATTGGACAGGTCGACCTGGCCGGGGCGGCGCAGATGGTCCACGAGGGGGCGATTTACATGCACCAGGCCCAGACCTATCTGGTGGATCGGCTCGACTGGGACGGCCGCCTGGCCGAGGTGCGCCCGGTCGACGTGGACTACTACACCCGCGCCAGCGTCGGCAGCAGCATCCGGCGGCTGGAGGCCGTTCACGAGCGCGAGCGGGACGGCCTGACCATCGCCCACGGCGAGGCGACGGTCATCACCCAGGCCACCGGCTACCGCAAGGTGCGCCGCTACACCAGCGAGACGCTGGGCTTCGGCCCCATCGACCTGCCGGCCATGACGCTGGAGACGACCGGCTACTGGCTGGTGTTCAGCGAGGCGCTGACCGACCGCCTCTACGACCTCGGAATCCTGTTGCGGCCGAATGACTACGGCCCCAACTGGCAGGCGCAGCGCAAGCTGGTGCTGGAGCGCGACGGCTACCGCTGCCGGACGTGCGGTGCGAGCGGCGACGAGATACTGCTCCACGTGCACCACATCCGCCCCTTCCGCGAATACGGCTATGTGCCCGGCGAGAACGAGAACTACCGCATCGCCAACCAGCTCGATAACCTGGTGACCCTCTGCCCATCCTGCCACCGACGGGCTGAGTCCGGGCAGCAGACGCGCTCGGCGCTCTCCGGTCTGGCTTACGCGCTGGGCAACCTGGCCCCGCTGTTCCTGATGTGCGACCCCGGCGACATCAGCGTCTCGGCCGAATCGATCAGCCCCGTCACCCGCGCGCCGACGCTGGTGGTCTACGAGCGCGTGCCGGCGGGGGTGGGCTTCAGCGCGCGGTTGTACGAGCTGCACGATACATTGCTGGCGGCCGCGCTGGAGCTGGTGAGCGACTGCCAGTGCCGCAACGGCTGCCCGGCCTGCGTCGGCCCGCCGGGCGACATCGGCCCGGACACGAAGGACGTGACGCGGCGGTTGTTGGGGATGTTGACGGGGAACGGCGAAAACAAGTAAAATACAAAGCAATAAACATTATTTGCTTTGTAACCGAACAAGTGCCACATGGAAACCGTCAAAGTCAGCGGCCGCAACCAAATCTCTCTCCCCAGCCGGGCCCGGCACGAGCTGGGCATTGAATCGGGCGACCGGCTCATGGTCGTCGTACAGGACGGTATGTTGATCCTGTTGCCACAACCGCAAGACTACGTTCAGTCAATGGCCGGGTTGCACCGCGAGTTATGGCAGGGGATCGACACGACTGCCTATCTGAATGAGGAACGTGCCACGTGGACGACCTCGGACAACGACTAGCCGGCCACGCGCTCGTCGGACTGGATACCAGCATCTGGATCTATCACCTCGAAGCACACGAACGGTACGCAACCCTCGCCGAGCAAATCCTGACAAGTGTTCAGGCCGGCCGGCCTCACGCTGTTCTCTCCGTTCTAACCCTTATGGAATTGAACGTCCGACCCTATCGGCTTGGACGTCCCGGCGCGGCCGCCCATTATGAAGCCATGCTATCCCACTTCCCCAATTCACAGCTGGTTGACGTAACCCCGATTGTTGCTCGACGCGCCGCGCAGCTCCGCGCGATTCATTCGCTGCGCCCTGCCGACGCGCTCCATGTCGTCACCGCGCTGATAAGCGGCGCGACGGCCTGGGTCACCAACGATCACCAGTTACGGCGAATCTCATCCGTGATCGACGTGATCGTCCTGGATGATTTCCTGGCCATCGCCGCCCAATGACGGCGCACGCATCACATACACGATTGTGTATATGATTGTGTATACACATATGTATGTGTATACTCTCATCGAGGTGACCGGCATGACCCAACTCTATCGCGCGCAAGTCCTGTTGGAACGCAAGCAGCACGAGGCGCTGCAAACTCTGGCCGCGGCCGAGGGGCGCAGTATGTCCGAAATCATCCGCGAGGCCGTGGCCGAATATCTGGTTGATCAGGATGAAGAGGCGGAAGCACGGCGTGGAATGGACGCGCTGGACCGTCTGGTGGCCTTCAGAGAAAAGATCGAAGCGCGCTACGGCGTATATGAAGGCAACCTGGTGACCGAATCTAGAACCGAACGCGAGCAAGAGATTGAGCAGACGCTCAAGGACAATGAATGACCATCGTTCTGGACGCCAACCTCGCGGTCGCGGTAGCCATGCCTATGGACTACACCATTCAGGCTACTCAATTGTTTCGAACCTGGAAGGCGATACAGGAGCAATTGCTCGCGCCAGTATTATTTGAATACGAGATTATCACTGCGCTTCGTCGCGCAATCGCGCTCAAGATGCTGACGCTCCCTGAAGCGATAGAAGGACTGGATCTAATTCTTGAACTCGGGATCGAGCTGGTTCAACCCACAAAAACCTTGAGCGTCGAAGCGATCCAGTTCGCCGAACGCATCGGCCAGGCCAAGGCCTACGACGCCCAATATTTGGCCCTGGCCTCGCGCGAGAACGCGCCGCTGTGGACGGCCGACCGCCGCCTGGCCAACGCTACCCGCGTCGCCGGGCTGGGCTGGGTCCACTGGGTCGGCGACTGGAAACCCGCAACCGGAACTGCTGATTCGATATGATCCCATACGACGACTTCGGCGGCCGCGGCCCCGTGCTCCACTTTTCCCATCCCAATGCCTACACGCCGCGCAGCTTCCGGCGCTTTCTCTCGCTGCTGGCCCGGCGTCATCACGTCATTGCCGCCCATCACCGCCCCCTGTGGTATCTTTCGCCAGGCGCGCCGGGCGTTCCCGGCCCCGAGACGTTTACAGACTGGAACCTCATCGCCGATGACCTGCTCCGCTTCCTGGATCAGGAACGTCTGGAAGGCATCATCGGCGTGGGCCATTCCCTGGGCGCGGTGGCGACGATGAAGGCCGCCCTGCGCGAGCCGGAGCGCTTCCGGTCGCTCGTGCTCATCGAGCCGGTGCTGCTGCCGTCGGCAGTCCTTGACGCCGCCCGCGCCAACCCGAAGGGAGCGACCGAGTTGCCGTTTGTCCTTGCTGCGCTTCGTCGTCGTGACCGCTGGCCCGACCGGCAATCTGCCTTCGACCGCTACCGCGAGAAAGAAGTATTCGCCGCCTTCCCTGACGAAACATTGTGGGACTACGTTCACGAGGGGATGCACGCCGACCCGGCGACGGGCGAGGTCGTCCTCAGCTTCCCTCGCGAATGGGAGGCAGCTTTCTATGGCCACCCGCCGTTGGACGTATGGGAAGACGTCCCCCGGCTGACGCATCCCACTCTTGCCGTGCGTGGCGGCGAATCGGACACGCTTTTCCCCGACGCGTGGGCGCTATGGCAGAACTTGCAGCCCGCGGCGACCTTCGTCGAGCTAAGTGATGTCGGCCACATGCTGACGCTGGAAGCGTCGGAGGAAGTGGCGGCGGTTATCGGGCATTGGTTTGAGGATCAGGAAGCGAGCTTTTCACTCACTCCCCCTCAGCGCTCGTGACGGGTAGCAACACTCTCCAGCCGCGCTGCATGACGTAGGCCCGCGACCCCTCGGCCGCGAACCGCCCGAAGACCAGATCCGCGCCGGCCATCGCGTCGACCTCGCCGAAGGCGACGGCCGTGGCGTAATCCTGACCCGGCCACTCGCCGCCGCCGCCCCACAGAACGGCGAAGGGTTGTGCACCGCCGGCTGGCGAGCCGTCGTCGAAGACGAACACTCGCGGGTTGATAGTAGCCACGCGGGACAATCCCATCTCGTCGCGGCCGTCGCCGTCCGCGTCGCCGAAAGCAATGGCTGTAGCCCAGGCATTGAACGCCCATGATTCACCGAACTTCTGGAGCAAGGCATAGCCGGTGGCGTGGTCGTCGTAGATGTAAGCTCGCTCGTTCAGGCTGGCCTTGCGCGCTACGCCCAACTCTTCGGCCGGGTCATCGTCTACGTTGCCGAATGCGACGCTGGTGGCATAAGCCCCTGGCCCCCACGTCTCGCCGCCGCTAAACAGCATCCCGTAGTCCGGCGCGCCGTCATGGACGAAGAAGCGGGCGTTGGTGTCATGACTGCGCGAAAAAGCCACCTCGTCGATGCCGTCGCCGTCGACGTCGCCAAAGGCGATGCTGGTAGCCACGGCCGCCGCGCCCCACGCGCCGTCGCCATAGGCCCACAGCGGCGCGAAGGCGGCCGTCACGTCGTCGAGGATGAAGATTCGGTTGCCGGCCGTAGCGTCGGTAACGAGTCCCAGCTCGTCGCGACCGTCGCCGTCGACATCGCCGAAAGCCACACCCACGGCGTTGACGCCAACGGGCCACTCCTTGCCGATGTTGTGCAGCACCACGTAGCCGGCATTGGCGTCGTCGAATACCTGGGCGCGCTCGTTGACCGGGGAAACGCGGGCCACAACCAACTCCTCGGCCGGATCGTCGTCGACGTTGCCGAAGGCGACCGCCGTGGGCCAGGCGGCTTCGCCCCAGCCGTCGCCGAACGTGGCCAGGGGCGCAAACCCGGCCGTGGCGTCATCGAGCAGAAAGACGCGCGGCCCTTCCGTCGTGTGGCGGGCGATGGCCATCTCGTCGAAACCGTCGGCATCGATGTCGCCCAGGGCAACGCCGGCCGTATACTCGTCTTCTGTCCAGTCCGCGCCGATTTCATGCAACGGCAGGAAAGTTGAGGGTGGCGGGGTGGTGTCTTGCTCAGCCGCGACCGGCAAACGACCAATGATTAAAGCCAGCAGCAGAAGGGTGGCGAAATAGAAGTGTCGGGTCATTGTTGATTTCCTGTTGTGGGTGCAGCCGCGAGACGTGGTCTGGATCGCTTTAACCGGACGGATTGTACCCGAAATGCGGGCAATCCCAACTGTTGGTCAACGCGGCTCGCCGACACAAAGGAGCGCGAATCGCCCGTCGCCTTAGCATCGCCTGAACGTTGGCCAACCACATGGCCGCCGTTGTGAGATTCACCTACACTGTAATCAGTCTGAAACCCGCCTTCCGGATGGAACAATCAACAGGCTATAATTCGTCTATATTAATATGCAGAATAACCCGCAACCTCCCGTTCAATACGTTCCCGCCACGCCGCCGCCTGCCCGCCCCAAACGCGGCTGCGGCTGCATCGGCGGCGCAATTCTGGGCGTCATAGCCCTGCTCCTGCTGGTCGTCGTCGGCGGCGCGGCCGCGGCCGGCGGCCTCATCTACGCCAACTGGTCGCGCGAGATCGAATCCGGCGTCGCCAGCCTGGAGACGGCCCGCGATCGCGAGACCTTCGAGACAACCCAGATCACCGACCGCAACGGCGAGGTGCTGTGGGAGATATTCGGCGAAGGCAAGCGCACCCGCGTGCCGCTCGACCAGATTCCCCGCCATTTCATCCAAGCCACCATCGCCGTGGAGGACGACACTTTCTACGAGAACATCGGCCTCGACGCGCCGTCGCTGGTGGCGGCCATCATCGCCAACTTCCGCAACCCGGATACGCGACCGGTCGGCGGCAGCACCATCACCCAGCAGATTGTCCGCCATATCGCCTTCGATTATGAAGAGCGAACCTCCGTCTCCTACGACCGCAAGATCAAGGAGATCGTCCTGGCCTGGATGATGAACCGGGATTTCAGCAAGGATGAGATCCTGGAGATGTACCTGAACGAGATCTATTACGGCAACCTGGCCTATGGGGTCGAAGCCGCGGCCCGCACCTACTTCGGCAAGTCCGTGTCGGAGCTGACGCTGGGCGAGGCAAGCCTTCTGGCCGGATTGCCGCAAAGCCCGGTGGAGCTTGATCCGTTTACCAATCTGGAGGGGGCCAAGGAGCGGCAGTGGCTCATCCTGAACCTGATGGTCAGCGAAGGCTTCATCGATCAGGCCGCGGCCGAAGCCGCCTACCTGGAGCCGCTGACATTTGCCGCGCAAGAAGTCAGTCTGGAGGCTCCGCACTTCGCTGTTTACGTCCGGCAGTTGCTGGAGGAGCAATACGGCGCGGAAATGGTGGCCAACGGCGGCCTGCGGGTGACTACGACGCTGGACATGAATTTCCAGCGGCTGGCCGAAGATCTGGCCCGGCAGCATGTGGGGCTGGTGGATCCGGCCAAGAACCTGACCAACGCCGCGCTGGTGGCCATGAAGCCGGGCAGCGGCGAGATACTGGCCATGCTCGGCAGCGTGGATTACAAAAACGAGGCCATCGACGGTCACGTGAACGTCACCCTGTCGCCACAGCAGCCGGGTAGCAGCATCAAGCCGCTGACCTATGCCGCGGCGCTGTCGCCGACGGACCCGGCCAGCCCCGACGGCGGCAACCCGCGCTGGACGGCGGCCGATATCCTCTGGGACGTGCCGGTGGAATACGAACAGTTCAACGGTCAGACCTACGCGCCGGTAAATTATGACGGCGCGTTCCACGGCCCGGTGCGGTTGCGCGAAGCGCTGGCCAACAGCTACAACATCCCCGCCGTGCTGCTTCTGCAGGACATCGGCGTGCCGCGCTTGCTGGAGTTCGGCCGCGCTCTGGGCCTTGACTCCTGGACGGGCGACTCAAGCCAGTACGGCCTGTCACTGACGCTGGGCGGCGGCGAGGTGACGCCGCTGGAGCTGACCACAGCCTATGCCGCGCTGGCCAACGGCGGCAATAAGGTGACGCCTGTCTCCATCCTGCGGGTGGAACGCACCAACGGCGAGGTGCTTTATGAGTACCAGCCGTCCGAACCGCAGCGGGTCATCGATGAGCGCGTGGCCTACCTGATCAGCAACATCCTGGACGACGACCAGGCTCGCATCCCGGCCATGGGTAGCCCCAACCCGATGGAACTGCCCTTCCCCGCGGCGGCCAAGACCGGCACGACCAACGACTTCCGCGATAACTGGACGATGGGCTACACGCCGGGTCTGGTTGTGGGCGTATGGACAGGCAACACCGACAACAGCCCGATGGTCAACATCAGCGGACTGGAGGGCGCGGCCCCGCTGTGGAGCAGCTTCATGCAAGGTGTCTATAGCAACGGGGGTCTCGTGGCCGAGCTGGAGATCGGCGGTCAGATGCCGCCGACGGAGTTCACCCGGCCGGTAGGGATGGCCGAGCGGCCATTGTGCGCGCTGGGCAGCGCCACTGTCGGCTCCGTCGATTGCCAGCCGGACGGCAATGAGCTGTTCCTGGAGAGCGCGCTTCCGCCGACGCCGATGCCGACCGTCGACCGGCCGTCAGTCTTCTGGGAGAAGCTGGACCCGGCCGTGTGGCGCGCCGTGGCCATGCCGCTGCCGCCGCCCTCGCCGGAAGAGATCGCCCTGATCCCGCCGGAGCAGCTGGCAGACCAGCCGCCGGCGCAACTCTTCTGCCACTTCGCCGAGGGGACGGCGCTGGACATCTTGCCGCCAACGGCCGCGCCGCAGGTGTTCCTGACGCCGCCGCGCAACGCCGAGAGCCTGAAGCCGGCCCACGAATGGGCGCAGGCTCATACCATCGCCATCCTGCCGACTTCCGTCTGCACCGAGGAGATGTTGGCGGAATCGCTGGGCGAAGGACAAACGGCCGTATGGCGCATCACATCCCCGGCCGACGGCGACACGATCAGCGGGAATGTGCCCATCATTGGCACAGCCAGCTTCGATCCGGCCCTGGTCGAGTTCTACAAGATCGAGCTGGGCATCCCCAACGGTTCGGAGATCCAATGGCTGACGTTGGGCGAAACCCACAACACACCGGTGGTCAACGGCCAACTGGAGTACCTGCAAGCTGAGGGGCTGTCGCCGGGAGTCTACTACTTGCGGTTGATCGTCATTCAGGACAGCAATTACGTCGGCGAGCCGCACCAGATACAGATATATGTCGAATAGGAGGGAGCGCCGAAACCGGCTGCCCGATTCAGGACGCTGCCGTTAATTTGACCAGACCTCGGCGACCAATCGGCGGACTTCCTCCGGAAACGACCAGACCACGCGCCCGCTAACCTGGTGGCGCATGATCAAACCCTGATCGGCCATCTGATCCAGCGCCACCAGCGTGGTGGAGCGCGACAGGCCGCATTGCAGGCTGATCTTGCGCGTGGCGACCGGCAGCGGCAGCAAACCCATCGTCAGCACGATCTTGAGTTGCGTGCCCGACAACCGGCGCACAAGGGCCTCAAGTTGCAGACCATCCGGTTTGGATTGATTGTTCATCTTCTTCCTCCTGAAATTGGTCAGATCGACGCCATGGGGTAGCAGGTCGTCGGGCAAACCGAAGAGTTGCAGCGTGGCCTGGTAAACCCGGGAATCGGCAAAATAGAGCGCCGCGTCAAGCTGTTCGATCGGATCGTCGCCGAAGTAGTCGATGACTGCCTGGCGCAGGATGGCCAGTAACAGCCGTTGGTCGGCCGACAGGGCTTGCGGCAACTCAAGATCCATCAGATATTCCAGCCGACGGTTGCGCTCGTCGTCATTCTCGTTAAAGTCGTTCATATCCCTCCATGACCTTACGAGATTGTACATAATTATAGAACATCCGTGCTAGTAAATTTTCGACACTTTCGTAAATCAGGTTACAATAGCCGGCTATGGTCACCTATCGAATCCGGCGATTGCCGACGGACGACTCGACCAGCCGACGCTATCACTTGTTTGACCGGACAGACCAGTTATTGCTGGTGGCCGACCAGGGCAGCGCCTGGTTGCCGGAAGGAGACGTGCCGCAGGTGCGCTTTGCCCGGCCCGGCGGCGAGCGCGTCGCCGTCATGGACCTGCCGCGCCCGGCCGAACGTCGCGCCGATCGCAAGCAGAACTACGCCGTCATCTACGAGCACGCCGTCTATGCGCTTATTACGACGATGGATCTCTCCAGTGTGACAGGAATACCGTCCTCCGCGCCGAGGCCTTTCGACCGGATGGTTATCGAGGTTGAGGGTAACAGATGGTTGGGGTTATGCTGGACGGGGAATGAGGGAGCGTTGATGGTTTTCTATGACATCGAGGCGGCCGGCCTCTCTCCGTCAGTTGATCCTGAGGCGGCCGACCTGCCTGAGCCGATCGGCTTGCTTGAAGTCAGCCTTGGGGATTATGATTTCGACCTGACGTTGCCCGTCGGGCAACCGGCGCAATCGGCGCTGTTGGGGTTGGCGCTGGTGTTCCTTGTGGATGGGGGAGCGTAACGCTTTTTTCCCGGGTTTTGAATATCGCCGGCCAGCCGCGAATACCTGCCCGCAGGCTTCAATAATGCCGGGCGCGAGGGCACCTTTTCGAGTGCCACGCGCCCGGCTTAGTTATTCGTGACCTGGTGCCTACATCACCTTTGTGATCGTCAGTCCCAGACTGGCAGATTCGAGCGCTTCCCGACTGCCCAGCACGACAATATCGCCGGAATCCCGCATTGCCTCCAGCACATCGGCCAGGGCGTGGAAATCGGCCGTCGTCGTAGACAGCACTTCGTCCCGGTACTGCTGCAGCCGCGCGTCCGTCTCGCCGGTCAAGTAGCGTGTCAGCGACGTGTAGCCTTTGGCATCGGGCAACTGATAGGCGTCGATGGCCCCAATCGCGCCGATGATGGCCCGGGTCAGTTCGTCGTCGCTCAGATCGACGCCACGCAGGAACGCGGCCGTCCCGTCATAGACGTCGAGGGTGGCCGCCAGGTTCGGGTCGCGATAGGAGAGGTTGGTGTAGACGCCCGACGTCGGGTTGAAGGTGGCAAACGCTCCATAAGCCCCGCCCTGGATGCGAATCCGCTGCAGCAGGTAGTCACGCCGCAACATGTTGTTGATGACGGCGATGGAGCCGTGCAGCCGGTAACCCAGATCAAACAGATTGCCGCCCTTGCCCACGTAATTCACCTGGGCCGGGAAGGCCAGACCTTCGTTGCGGGGGAATGATTCGAGCGACGATGCGCTGTCCGCGGCTCCCCGCGTATTCGGCAGTCTGCCTATGAAGTCGGCCAGCAGCGGCGCGAAAGCGCCATAGCGGGTCTCGTCCAGCGTCACGTTGGCGATCAGCCCGGCCCGGCTCACCAGCCGCGCCCGCACCGCCTCCAGCTCGGCCAGCACACCCGGCCAGTCGCTCTCGATCCGCTCGGCCAGCCGCCGCAGGAACAGCAGGTTCTCCACGCCGTCGACCGCTTCCTCGACGCGATGCGCGGGGTGGAAGTGGGCGCGCAGACGGGTGTTGGTCACCTGGTGACCCATCGGGGCCAGCCCGGACTCCGCGCCGGCCTTGGCCTCCAGCACGATCTGCCGGAAGCGCTCGCGGTTGTCCAGCCGCGCCGAAAGCAGCAGGTCGCCCAGGATGTCGAGCATCTCCGGCGCTTGCTCCGGCGTCGACTTGCCGCGAAACATCAAATAAGCGGCAAGCTCGGGCCGCTCTTGATTCGTCGTGCCGACGACGGGCGCGATCAGCGTCGTCGGGCTGATGCCGCCGGTCGTTCGGCCGATGCGCTGAGAGAATTTGACATAATCCTCTTTGTCTGTGCCCATCTCCAGCAGCACCTGGCCGAATATTCCCGCATAGGGCAGGAGGTTGGCCGGCAAGGCTTGCAGATCCAGCCCGAGGTCGAGATAGACGATGCCGTTGGTGAACAGGTCGTGGTATAGCACGCGCGCGGTGGAAGTATCCGGGCGGGCTGCCTCTTTCGCGGTGATGCTGATCGGGATGGGCTTGTGCGTCTTGTCCAGATCTTCCCGCCGCAGCGTCGGCAGCAAGGCCAGCACCTCCGGCGAATCGGGCGTGTTCTGGGCTTCCTTGAGTGCCTGCGTTTTCTCGATGACTGCCTGCGCTTCGTCCTCGCTCATCGCCGCTCGCGCCTCATCCAGTCGTGCCTGTTCGGCTTCTTCCAGCCGCCGGTTCAACGTCGGGTCCGGTTCCAGGATGACGGTCACGCGGTGGGTGTTATCGAGCAGATAAGCGCGGATGAGCGATTGCAGATAGGATGGGTCGGCCGCCAGTTGCGCCTTGACCGCCGCCAGCGGGGCTTCGAAGGCCAGCGGGGCCAGCGGGTCGCGGCCGTGGAGCCAGGTATCCAGCGCCCGGATCAGCAGGACGAGTCCGCGCGGAAAACGGCCGGTGTTGTTCTCGCGCAGCGAGAACTCGATGGTGTTCAGCGAGGCGGCGATCATGTCCGGGTCGAAACCGTCGCGGGCCAGCTCCTGAAGCGTGTCCAGGATCAACGGCTCCACATTCGCCACGTCCTCAGGGGCGACGCCCTTCAGCCCGGCCGAGAAGGTCATCTGCCGGGTGTAGTTCGACAGGCCGCCGATGACATCCTCGCCCAGCCCGGAATCGATCAACGCCTTGCGCAGAGGCGAGGCCGGCGTGTCCAGCAGGGCGTGGGAGAGAATCTCCAGGGCCATGCCCAACGCCATGTCCTCGTATTCGGGCAGCAGCCAGTTGACTTCAATATAAGACGTAGGCGGTGGGTTATCGTCTGATGGTTCATCATCCGACGAAGCGACGCCATCTGCCTGGCCGTCATCTTCCACGCCATAGGGGAACCGCGCCACCACCGGCGCTTCGAACGGCCGTTGCAGGCCGATGGCGCTGTCCACGGTGATCTGCCCGAACCCGGCGAGATACCCATCCATCCGACGCAACCGCTCTTCGGGGTCATCGTCACCGTAGAAGAAGATCAGCGCATTCGAGGGATGATAGTAAGTCTCATAGAACTGTCTGAACCGTTTGTAGGTCAGGTTGGGGATTTCAGCCGGGTCGCCGCCGGAGTCGACGCCGTAGGTGTTGTCGGGGAAGGTCGCCTGCTGGCTATAGCGGCCGAGCAGGCTGTCAGGCGAGGAGTAGGCCCCCTTCATCTCGTTGAAGACGACACCTTTATAGGTCAGCGGTCCGTCGGCCGTCTCCAGCTCGTAATGCCAGCCCTCCTGCGCCAGTTTCTCCGGCGTCAGCAAGGGATGGAAGACGGCATCGACGTAGACGTCAAGCAGGTTGTAGAAGTCCTGCAGGTTGGTGCTGGCCGCCGGATAGATCGTCTTGTCGGGGTAGGTCATGGCGTTGACAAAGCTCGCCAGCGACCCTTTCACCAGCTCAAAGAACGGGTCCTTCAGGGGATATTTCCGCGACCCGGCCAGCACGACGTGCTCCAGGATGTGGGGCAGGCCGGTGGAGTCGACCGGCGGCGTGCGAAAGGTGATCCCGAAAACCTTGTTCTCGTCGTCGTTTTCCAGCGAGAGGAGCTGCGCGCCGGTGACGACATGTCGCCATAGCTGCGCCCGCGTGTTCAGTTCGGGGATCGTTTCCTCGCGGATGAATTCAAAGTTGTGAGAGGTGGTTGCCATTTAATTAAAATTCTCCAGATGCCGCCGGCGACCGGCCGTGACTGTTTTCCAGCGTCGTTCCGTGGTCGGCTGTCAGCGAGTTGCTTCAGCTCATTGCCAAAAAATTCTGCAATATCCGCTTGCCGTGTTCGGTGAGGATACTCTCCGGGTGGAACTGCACGCCGACAACCGGGTATTCCCGGTGCTGCAGGCCCATAATCTCGCCGTCGCGGGTGAACGCCGTCACCGCCAGCGACTCCGGCAGCGCCTCCTCGACGATGAGCGAGTGATAGCGCGTCGCCGTGAAGGGGCTGGGGACGCCGTTAAACAGACCGTGACCGTTATGATAGACCGACGACGTCTTGCCGTGCATCAGTCGCGGTGCGCGCGACACCACCCCGCCATAGACGTGACCGATGCATTGGTGGCCGAGGCACACGCCCAGCACCGGCGTCGTCGGCCCGAAGACGCGTATGACATCGTTGGAAATGCCGCCGTCTTCGGGGACGCCGGGGCCGGGACTGACCACGATGTGGTCCGGCTTCAGGGCGGCAATCTCATCCAGCGTGATCTCGTCGTTACGACAGACGCGCACATCCGCGCCCAGCTCGCCCAGATATTGCACCAGGTTGTAGGTGAACGAATCGTAGTTGTCGATGACCAGTACCATCTTGCCTCCGATAATCAGGAATCATCTATCAGGAATCAGAATCCATAATGCGACCATTCCTGAATTGCGATCTTCTATTCCAATGCAATTACCAAAATTTGATAATTCGCCGAACCGCCGTTGGCCTCGCGCACCCGCACCGTGTAGTCGGTCGTGCCCAACGGCAGAACGTAGGCTGTTTCAACGCCGCCGGGACCGCTGTAGTTGGCGGTAGTCAGCAACGTGCCGTCGGTGGCCAGGATATCGAGCGCGATGTCGGATTGATCTGTCGGATCGGCCACGGCGATGATCGGCCGTGTCCCGCGCGAGGTTACGCTGTAGGTCTTCTCCTCGCCCGCGGCCAGCGCGTCCGGTTGCTGGATGACCACGCCCGAAGCGGGGGTGGTCAGGTCAAAGAGGCGGGCGGCGAAGGAACCTTCGCCGGCCACTGCTCTGATGACAAGTGTGTTCAGACCGTCAGCCTCGGGACTGAGTACCAGAATTTCCGGCCGCCCGGCTAGCGCGTTATCGGCCGTCGCTGAAGGCATCACGCCTTCCGGTGTCGTCTGTCCCGTCTGATCGCCTGTGTAGGCTGCCAGGGTGACGTTCAGTTCGTTTGTCGGCTCGACGAAGAGGATGAGCGGCTGAAAGCGCCGCGCGTCGACGAGATAGGCTTTTGCTCCGCCCGCCGAGAGAGTTCCGCCGTCCTGTTGGCCGGGCACGAATAGCTCCGGCGATGGTGTTGGTGATATGGCGATAGTCGGCGAGGCCTCGACGGACGGGGAAGCCTCCGGCGATGCTTCTTCCGTCAGGGTCGGGATCAGCGTCGGCGCTTCAGTGGGCGGCGCGGCGGTCGGCGAGGGCGGCAGGGTAGCCAGCGCAGCAGTCGTTGTTGTCGGCGCGACGAGTGGCGCGTCGGTTGCCTGCTGCCCGGTGCTCGTTGTTTGGCCGCCCGCCTGTGTCGCTGGAGGCGGGATTAGCGTAGTGTCCAGATCGTCGGATGCTCCGCCGCATGCCGTCAGCAAGCTCATCGTTAATAATGACAATAATGCGATTTGTTTCATGCAAAACCCCCTCAGGTCGGGTGGGCGACGAGGTTTTCGCGAGGAAATAACTCGCATTGAACCGCCCACCGGACGCTAAAAGAAGCCGCGATAAATACCCCGCGACCTCCACGCACTATTGTATCCCGGTTCTCCGGCAGACATATGGGAACATTTACCAAGATATCACCCGCGCGCCCGGCAAATCTACCCCGGCAAAACCAGCCCCATGATGCGCTTCATCTCGTCCACCTTCGGCTGCGAGACGGCACGGGCCTGCTGCGCCCCATGCGCCAGCAGGCGATCCAGCTCGGCCGCGTCATCCATCAGTTCCTTGTAGCGTGCCTGAATCGGCCGCAGCGTCTCGATGACAAGCTCGGCCACGCCCACCTTCAGGTCACCGTAGCCACGTGCCCCGGCGAAGTCGGCCTCCACCGCCGTCTTGTCCTTGCCGGTGATGGCCTGGTAGATGCCCAGCAGGTTGTTGACGCCCGCCCGCTCCGGCTCGTCGGAGAAGCGAATCTCCCGACCGCTGTCGGTGACGGCTCGTTTGAAGGAGTACATGATCTCGTCCGGCTCGTCGAGCAGGCGAATGGCATGGCCGCGCTTGTCGCTCAGGCTCTTCGACATCTTGACCGTCGGATCGTCGAGGCCCATGACGCGCGCGCCTACCTTGGAAATGACCGGCTGCGGGACGACGAAAAAGTCGGTCTCATAGAGTGCGTTGAAGCGCTGGGCGATGTCGCGCGCCAGCTCGACGTGTTGCTTCTGGTCTTCGCCCACGGGCACCTCGTCGGCGTCGTAGAAGATGATGTCCCCGGCCATCAGCACCGGGTAATCGAGCAGGCCGGTCAGCACGCTCTCCTGTTTGGCTGATTTGTCCTTGAACTGCGTCATCCGTTGCAGCCAGCCGAGCGGGGTGATGCAGTTCAGCAGCCAGCACCCCTCGGCATGGGCCGTCACGTGGCTCTGGATGAAGATGGTACTCACCTCCGGGTCGATGCCGCAGGCCAGATAGAGCGCCGCCAGCGACCGCGTCTGAAAGCGCAGGTTGTCGGGGTCCTGGGGAACGGTCAGGCTGTGCAGGTCGACGATGCAGAAGTAGTTGACCTTCTCGGCCTGTTCCCGCACCCAGTTGCGCACCGCGCCCAGATAGTTGCCCAGATGAATATTTCCTGTCGGCTGAATACCGCTAAAAACGATCTTTTTCTTGTCCATCATTCCCTTTCAGACAAAGACGAATGACAAATGACGAGCGACGAACCAAGTCCGGTTCTGAATTCGTAATTCGTAATTCGTAATTTACAGTGTTCCCGCCTCTGCCCGCGCTACCGCCACCAGCAGCGCCCCGGCCTTGTTGACGCATTCCTGATACTCGGCCGCCGGGTCGCTGTCGGCCACAATGCCCGCGCCGGACTGCACCGACACTCGATCGCCCTGCATCACCATCGTGCGGATGGCGATGCAGGTGTCCATGCTGCCATCATAGCTGAAATAGCCGACCGCGCCCGCATAGAGGCCGCGTCGCTGCCCTTCCAGCTCCTCGATAATCTCCATCGCCCGCACCTTGGGCGCGCCGCTGACCGTGCCGGCCGGGAAGGTGGCTCGCATCAGGTCATAGGCGTCCAGCCCCGGCCTGATGCGCCCTTCGACGTGGCTGACGATGTGCATGACGTGGCTGTAGCGCTCCACCGTCATCAGGTCGCGCACATGAACCGAGCCGTACTCGCTAACCCGGCCGATATCGTTGCGCCCCAGGTCGACCAGCATCACGTGTTCGGCTCGCTCCTTGGGGTCGGCCAGCAGCTCGGCGGCCAGCGCCGCGTCTTCGGCCGGGGTGGCCCCGCGTCGCCGCGTGCCCGCGATCGGCCGCACCCCGGCCGTGCCGCCTTCCAGCCGCACGTGCATTTCCGGCGACGCGCCGATGACCTGCAAATCGAGCGGCGCGAAGTTGAAATAGAACATATAGGGCGACGGGTTCAACATTCGCAGCGCCCGATAGACGGCGAAAGGGTGGGCGCTCGTGCGGCGGCTGAAACGCTGGCTCAGTACGACCTGGAAGATATCGCCGGCGGCGATGTGTTCCTTCGCCTCGCGTACGACCGCCTCGTAGTGCTCACGGCTTATGTTGGCCTCGATCTCCTGGCCGTTGCCGTGGGTAGCCCCCCAACGGCGGGTGGGCACGGCCGGCAGCGGCCGCAGCAGCTTCTCGGCCAGCCTGTCGATGCGTCGCAGCGCGTCCACGTAGGCCGCCTCGACATCCTCGCCGATGACGGCGTTGGCCAGAAGGATGAGCCGGTGTCGGGCGTGGTCGAAGACGACCATCGTATCGGCCAGCAGGAAGATGGCGTCGGGGATATCGAGAGCAGCCGCGGCCGTCTCCGGCAGCTTTTCGAAGAAGCGCACGACGTCATAACCCAGATAGCCGACCGCCCCACCGGCGAAGCGTGGCAGCCCCGGCAGACCGGCGGCCGTGTAGCGCCCCAATTCTTCCTTCAGCACGTGAAGAATATCCTCGCCCTCGGCCAGTTCGTAGGAAGAGGGGGAGAAGGGGAGAAGGGGAGGAGAGGTGATGTCCGCTTCTCCCCTTCTCCCTTTCTCCCTTTCTCCTCCTTCCTCGTTCACCTCCACTACGCGCCCGCGCAGCGAGATCGTCGCTCGCGGGTTGACGCCGACGAAAGAGTAGCGACCGACCTGCTCGCCGCCCTCGACGGATTCCAGCAGGAAAGACGCGCCCGACTCATCCATGAGCTTGAGATAGACGGAAACCGGCGTCTCCAGGTCGGCGGCGAACTCGCGCGTCACGGGAATGAGGTTGGCCGGGCCACGGGCCAAATCGCGGAACTCGTCCAGCGTCGGCCGGAATTGTTCGCTCGTCACATGCGTTGACAGGTTCATGCGTCCACTCCAAAAACTCGCTATCTCAACCACTATTGCTCATCGATTACGACTGCGATGGGTCGCTCGCAATCGCTATCAAAATCTGTTTTCGATTACGACAGCGATTGCGATCATCATCCGACACTCGGCAAATGCTGCAATGCTTCCTCCACCGCCTCGGCCGGATACTCGTAATCCTCCAGCCTGCCGTGGAGATAATCCTCATACGCGACCATGTCGAAGTGGCCGTGACCGGACAGGTTGAAGGCGATAACCCGCTTCTCGCCGCTCTCCCTGGCCGCCAGCGCTTCGTCGATGGCGACTTTGATGGCGTGGGTTGACTCAGGCGCAGGGATGATGCCCTCGGCCCGCAGGAAGGTCAGTGCCGCCCTGAACGTATCAAGTTGTTTCACCGCGCGCGCCTCGACGTAGCCCCCGTCCACCAGGGCGCTGACTTGCGGCGACATGCCGTGATACCGCAGACCTCCGGCGTGGATGCCCGGCGGGATGAAGGTGTGGCCGAGGGTGTGCATCTTGACGATGGGCGCCATTTGCGCCGTATCGCCGTAGTCGAAGGTGTAGACGCCCTTGGTCAGGCTGGGCGACGCAGCCGGCTCGGCGGCAATGACCCGCGTGGCTTTGTCCTCGGTCAGGTTCTTGTGGATGAACGGGAAGGTGAACCCGGCAAAGTTGGAACCGCCGCCGGCACAACCGATGATGACGTCCGGGTATTCATCCGCCATCTCGAATTGCAGCAGCGCCTCCTGGCCGATGACCGTCTGGTGCAGCAGCACATGGTTTAGCACCGAGCCGAGGCTGTATTTCTTCGCCCCGCCACTCGTGGCCGCCGCCTCCACCGCCTCGGAAATGGCGATGCCCAGCGAGCCGGGCGCGTCAGGATTCCCGGCCAGAAGCGAGCGGCCGTACTGTGTGTTGGTGGACGGGCTGGGGTAGATCGTCGCCCCGTAGCTCTCGATCATGATCCGGCGGTACGGTTTCTGATAGAACGACTCCTTGACCATGTACACTTCCAGATCCATCCCGAAGAAATTGCAGGCCATCGCCAGCGCCGAACCCCACTGGCCGGCGCCGGTTTCCGTCGTCAGAGCTTTGGTGCCTTCCTGTTTGTTAAAGAACGCCTGCGGCACGGCCGTGTTCGGCTTGTGCGAACCGACCGGGCTGGCTCCCTCATACTTGAAGTAGATGTGGGCCGGAGTATCCAGCGCCAACTCCAGCCGGCGGGCGCGGACGAAGGGCGTTGGCCGCCACAGCTTGTATACATCGCGCACCGGCTCCGGTATCTCGATATAGCGCTCGGTGCTGATCTCCTGCAGGATGAGGCTCATCGGGAACAGCACCGCCAAAAAGTCGGGCGTCACCGGCTCCAGCGTGCCCGGATGCAGCACCGGCGCGGGGGCCACCGGCATATCGGCGTTGATGTTGTACCACGCCCCGGGCATCTTGCTTTCGTCCAACAAAAACTTCGTTCGCTCGGTCATGATCGTTCTCCTCAATTTTGGAAATAAAAAACGCTCTCGTCCCAATCTAGGGACGAGAGCGTAAAAGTCTCCCGTGGTGCCACCCTGCTTAGGTCGCGAACATCGCGACCTCACTCTTGTCGGCCCTGAATCCGGCAGATCAGATATTCAGTGCCCCGTCAGATCAGTTCTGAACTGATCCGCTGAGTCACTGACCTACTGAAAACTGATTCGCAGGCCCTGGCCCGATAACGGAGGCCACCCCGGCCGGAGCTACTCTTCACTGATCGTTTTTTCGCCCCGGCGACTCCTCGGCCCATTCACCCGCCGCGCTGACACCGGTCTTTTCAGCATATGACCGGCTCTCTGCGACCCGCTTCGCGGGATACTCTTCCGATTCACCGTCGATGTGTATTCGAATGTGAAAGGCAGTCTAGCATGGGGGCAGCTGTGTGTCAAGAAATTTATCCGGGCGCCGTTTTTCGATAAAACTTTGCAACCTTACCGATTGTTGTAGAATGGGTCCGGTAGTTGCTCAAAACACAGATATGGATATGGATCATCCGGAAATCCCCGTGGGGGACCTGCCCACAGGGTGATTTGCGTTTGGAAACCGCGACTAACTCGGCTCGGCAGCTCTTCTGCTCGGATTCACGCCGGTCGGGACGATATTAATATTGCAGATGGGGCGGGCAGCAATTATATCAAGGTAGAGGAGATAAATTGATGGAGAAGAAACGAAACATCGCCGTCATTGTCGCCGGCCTGCTCGGTGTGGCCGGAATCCTGCTTTCTCTTGAGGCGCTTTATAAAGTGAACGCGGCAGGTACCGAACTGTCGCAGTTCGGCCAAATCGGTGCGCAGGGGGTGGAAGGGGATGATCAAGCGGTTGCGGCAGGGAACGGGCTGGCTGCGGCCGTCGCCACGTCGCAAGCGTTGGCCGCCCGGGCCGAGGTTCCCATCAACCGTATCGGTGTGGCCACGATCCCGGCGGCGCATACCACCCATGTCCCCAACGTTGCCTACAACCCGGCCAACGTGCCGCCACCCATAAACCGAACGGAGCCGGAGACCGTGAAGGTGACACTGACCACGCGGGAAGTGACCGCCGAACTGGCCGATGGCACAACCTATGATTACTGGACGTTCGATGCCACTGTACCCGGCCCGATGATCCGCGTGATGGAGGGCGACACGGTCGAACTGACCATTGTCAACCCGCCGGAGAGCAAGAACGGCCACAACATCGATCTGCATGCTGTCAACGGCCCCGGCGGCGGCGCGGAAGTCACGAACGTCATGCCCGGCGAGTCGAAGACCTTTACCTTCACGGCCCTCAATCCCGGCATCTACGTTTACCATTGCGCCTATCCACCGCCACAACATCACATCGCCCAGGGGATGTACGGCGCGATCCTCGTGGAGCCGGTCGGTGGTCTGCCCCCGGTTGACCGCGAGTTTTACGTCATGCAGGGTGACTGGTATACCTTCGGCCGTTTCGGTGACCAGGGGCACCAGGGCTTTAGCTCGGAAAAGGCGCTGGCCGAGCAGCCGGAATATTTCACCTTCAACGGCCACGTCAACGCCCTGACCAAGATATACCCGCTGGAGGCCAAGGTCGGCGAGACGGTGCGCGTTTTCTTCGGCGTCGGCGGGCCGAACGTTGGCTCCAACTTCCACATCATCGGCGAGATTTTCGACAAGGTCTACACCGGCGCGCCGGAAACGTTTATTCGCAATGAGGAATCCTGGTACGTGCCGCCTGGCTCGGTCTCCACATTCGAACTGCATCTGGATGTGCCGGGCCGCTATGTCCTGGTCGACCACGCGCTTTATCGCACGCAGAAAGGCGCGGCCGGTTACCTGAACGTCACCGGCGATTGGGACACAAACATCTTCTCGCCCGAGGTTGAAGGCTTCAGCGATTAGGGCAGGAACCACACAAAAATAAAAAACCCCCCGGCTTCCATGTTTTGGAAACCGGGGGTTTTTTTAATTCACGGGGCGTCGATCTAGTTGCGCGTGACTATGGGAGCGAAGAAGATCGTCGGTGGGCGTTCGGTGTTGATCCAAATCGGTATTGACTGATCGGCCACCGTACCACGCACGATCCCTGTCGTCTGGGCCATGACGTCCACCCGACCGCTCATCGTCGCGGCCGTGGCGTCGAAGGTGATGGTTGCGCCTTCACCCCCCTTCAGGATCCCTTGTCAGGTGACGGGCCGGCCAAACAGGTCCATGAAGGCCTGTCTACTGGTGGCCTGTGCGGAACCGGGGACGAGGACGAGGCCGGGAGGCACGTCAACGCTGATCTCCACTGCCTCATCACCCGTGCTCTGGTTATAGACCCAGAGCGAGAGGGCCGTCTTGTCGCCGGTTTCCAGGGCGTTGGGCACGGCCGACAGACGGGTGAGCAGATCGCCCGCCGGCATCTCAGGCACGACAACCGTCACCGGCAGCGCCATTGCCTGCGGCGCATCCGCCGGACCCACGAACAACACGCCTTGCAACTCCGCGCCGGGTTCGTAGGCCACATCGGCCGACAGGCCGAACGACACCGGCTCGCCCGCCGTGACCGGGCCGGTCAGCAAGTCTCGGTGATGACGCTCTGGGCGGCGATCATCGAAGCCACGTTCGTGCCGTGGGTTTCGGCGTCGCTTACGAAGGTCAGCAAGCGCCCACTATCAGGTGTCGCCACGTTGCTATAGAGCACGGCCACCCCCGGCGGCGGGTTTTCGCCGTCGGCGATCCAGGTCAACATGCTCGTCGACAGATCCCAGAAGCCGTCGGGCGTATCTCCCCAGGCTGAATCAAAGATGTCGCTGCCCGTAAGTTCGTCGCCTTTGCGCGCTGCCTTTTCCTCGACCAGGTCCTGGTCAAAGTCGCCGTCGATATAAACGGTGTCGTAATCGCCGGACGTGGTTTCGTCCGATACGATGATCGCCGCCGGAGCCTCGTACAGGGAGGCATAGCCCAGTCCCCAGAGAAAGCCCTGGAAGAGATGATCGAAAACGGGGTAGACAGTGTAGTAATAGTTGCCGCTCTGCGAGGCGTCGGGCCATGTGAAGGCGAGGGCGACGGACGGCCACGGGAAGCCGGCAAGTTCGCCGTAGTCAAGTATCAGCTCGCCGGTGCAGATGGTGCCGTCGCACTCGGCGTCTTCCACCGGGAACGTGTGGACGTACCGGGAGTCGGCCATCCCGACCCAGTAGTTGTCCGGGCCACGACCAGCTGACTGGTTCCGGCGGCAGGATTGGCGGCCGCCTTCTGCAGATCGGGTGATAACTTAGGTAACACTGCGTCTGCCGCAGATGTGACGGTTGAGTTGGGCGGGAGATGTCCATTGGCCGGCAGGGGGCGCGAAGGCGCGCCATTGCCGGCCGCGGCCGTTGCCGGGCGGGCGGCCGACAGGGAGAAAAGGAATATCGCGATGATGAGCAAGAGTAAAACCATGCTGGAACGTCTGAGCTTGCCTTGCATACTACGCGCCTCCTGGGCACGTAGCTATTGGAAAAAAGTTGGTCAATTGACGAGAAGCGTACGCTGAATGCGGTAGAGGTTTGGCTCGGGAACGGTCATTGATCGATAAGGCACCTCCTTGGGGTTAAGTAGACAGGGTCTTTCAGTAGTCGGCTCTGATAATACAACACGGCCGTGAGGCGTAGA
>JAHDWL010000125.1 GCA_023384355.1 Anaerolineae bacterium | reverse complement strand
GAGAGCCGCTCCCTCGGCCCGGTCGGGCAGCTCCCGACCCTCGGCCAGGGCGACTCGCCTGTCAATCGGTAAAAATGCTGATAATGTGGTCATCGTTGAGCCCGATTCGGCGAGGATTTCTGACCACTATCATACTGTAAAACGGCCGGTTTCTCAAGCGAGCGGGGCGAGGATCAGGGCATTGGTGTCTCGTTGGCGAGGGCGGCAAACTCTTCATCACACCGCTTGCAGTTGAGCGTGTGGCCCAAAAAGCGCCGCCGGCCTTCCTCGGTCAGCACCCACGGCCGGCTGACCAGCGGGGGGTTGTGGCGCACGTGCTGGCGGTGGCCGCAAGCCAGTATCGCCCGCCAATCCCCCAGCTCGTCCTGTTCGAAGCCGACGATCGGCTGGTTCATCGGGCGTCGCCTCCGGTCGGGGAGGCGGGGGTCAGCCGGGCGGCCATCGTCGCACCCAGCGCCTGCAGGCCGTTGAACGGGCGGACGAAGACCTCGAACTCGACGATGCGGCCGTCGGCGTCGAGGCGGATGAGGTCGATGCCCTTCAGTGACAGGTCGCCCACGCGCGCGCTGAATTCCAGCGCCCAGTTGTCGCCGTCGATCAGCTCGCGGTGATAGGCGAAGTCCTGGAAGACGTCGAGGACGGTGCTGAGGATGAGCCACGTTGCCTGGCGGCCGTGATACGGCCGCCAGACATAGGGGGAGCGAAAGACGACATCTTCGGCCAGCATCGCCTGAAGGTCGCCCGTGTCGCGGCCGAAGACGATGCGATGCCAGCGCTCGAGGTGGATATTCCTGCTTTCCGACATGAAAACTCCTCCGGTTAATCCGGCCGACGGCGGCGCGATTCGCGACGAAACGGCGGTCTGTTTGACCTTAATGTATCGCAATTTCTGTTTTCGTCTAACACAACGCGCGCCCGATTCCTGGAAACGGCCGACCCCTCTCGTTCTGTTTGGGGTATACTTGGCCCCACGCGGCAGAACAATCACGCCGCCCCACTGCCCCACTGACGACTGGAACCCAAATTTATGTCAACCATACGCCCCAAGGCCGTCTATTTCTTCTACTATGCCGCGCTGGCGTGCATCGCGCCGTTCATGAGCCTCTACTATCAGGAACTGGGGATGAACGGCGCGCGGATCGGCATCCTGTCCGGTCTGATCCCGCTCGTCACCTGGTTCAGCGCCTCGTTCTGGAGCGGCATCGCCGACGCGCGGCAGCGCCACCGCGCCGTGTTGCTGCTGGTCATCGCCGGCCTTTGGCTATCGGTTGTCGTCCTGTTCTTCGCGACCGGCTTCCCCGGTCTGCTGCTGGCCGTCGTCCTCTACGCCATCTTCATCGGTCCCATCGTGCCGCTGGTCGATAACGCCGTCATGGCGATCCTGGGGGAGAACAAGACCGGCTACGGCCGCGTGCGGCTGTGGGGCAGCCTGGGGTGGGGGCTGTCGGCGCTCATCCTGGGGCCGATTTTGGAGCAAGCCGGGCTGGACTGGGCATTCTACGGCTTTCTGATACTCATGGCCGTCAATTTCGTCGTCAGTTCCGGCCTGCCGATGCGCCTGGCCGACGGCGTGCGACCCAACTATTCAGCCGGGCTGCGGGTGCTGGGCCGCAACAGCCGTTTTCTGCTCCTGCTGATGGCCTCGCTGGTGTTCGGCATCACCCTCGGCGTGCAGCTCAGCTATCAGTTTCTCTATCTGGCCGAACTGGGGGCCGGGCACTCGCTCATGGCGTGGTCGCAGACGGCCATGACGCTGAGCGAGATACCGTTCTGGTTCATCAGCGCGGGGCTGCTGCGGCGCTTCGGCATCAGCCGGATGATCGCCTTCGCCCTGGCCATGGCCACGGTCCGCAACCTGGCGATGGGCATGATCGGCAATCCGTGGTGGGTGTTGCCCATCAGCCTGCTCCACGGGCCGTCGTTTGCCGTGCTGTATGCCGCGGGCGTGGCCGACGCCGACGCCTCCGCCCCGGCGGGGCTGGGGGCCACCGCGCAGGGTCTGTTCTCCGGCATGATGTTCGGTCTCGGTTCGGCCGTGGGCGGCTTTTTCGGCGGTCCTGCCTATGAGGTCATCGGCTTCGCCGCGCTCTTCACCCTGTTGGGCTGGATGACTTTCGGCATGCTGGTGGTGTTTGTCGTCGCGCGCGTGCTGCCTCGCCGCCGCCGGGCGGCCGCCGGTTAAGAGTTTGATGGGGTTTTTGGGCCGTGGGGTCGCCAATTGTTGCGCCGGGGGCCTCATCGGGGGATAATTCTCCGGCAAGTTGTTGCAGCCTGCCTATGGCCGACCCCATCCGGGGTTGCCGGCCGGATCGCTCGTGACCTGATCCGGCCGCCGCTGAACCGGAACCTGAGCGACGACTTGCAGAGGCTTGCTTTCATCAGAACCGAATAGCAGTGGGAACCGTCCGCGGCGCAGATTGTGCCGCGCTAACCATACGATCCTTTTGATCCTGGAGACAACATGAGTTTGACCATCGGCAAACTGCGCCGGCTGCAGCAATGCAGCACACCTGACCGCATGTTCGTGGTCATCGCCCTCGACCATCGCGACGATCTGCGTCATCTGCTGAAACCGGCGGAGCCGGAGAGTCTGAGCTATGGGGAGATGGTGGCGTTCAAATCGGAAGTGGTGCAGGCTCTGGCGGGCGTCGCCTCAGCCGTCGTCCTCGACCCGCAATACGGCGCGGCCCAGGCCATCGCCGCCGGGTCATTGCCGGGCAACAGCGGGTTGATCGTCACCGTCGAGGCCACGGGGTATGTCGGCGACGCCGGCAACCGTCGCAACGCCTTGCTGGAGGAGTGGAGCGTGGAGAAGATCGCCCGCATGGGGGCGTCGGCCGTCAAGATGCGAATCTACTATCATCCCGAAGCGAAATCGGCCGGGCGCCAGGAGGCGCTGGTCGATGAGGTCGCCGCCGCCTGCCGCGAAGCCGACATCCCCTTCTTTCTGGAGCCGCTGTCGTATGCGCTGGGGGGCAAGGGCAAGTTGCTCGCGCCGGAGGAGAAGCGCGCGGTGGTCGTCGAGACGGCGCGCCGCCTGTCGACGCGGGGCATCGACGTTCTGAAGGCGGAGTTTCCGCTGGATGCCGGCGCGGAGCCACGCCGCGGGGAATGGGAGGCGGCCTGCAGCGAGCTGACCGAGGCCAGCGCCGTGCCGTGGGTGCTGCTGAGCGGCGGCATCAGCTTCAAGGAGTTTCGCCGGCAGACGGAGATCGCCTGCCGGTGTGGGGCGAGCGGGGTGGTCGTCGGCCGCGCCGTGTGGCAGGAGGCGACGGAGCTGCGCAACAAGGCGCACGATGATTTCCTGCAGAAGACGGCTATCGAGCGGCTGGTGGACCTGGGTGACCTCATCGCGGAATACGGCACGCCCTGGACGAAGTATTATCCCGGCACGGTGGAGGAAGTGGGGGAGAATTGGTATGCACGGTATTGAATGACGAATGACGAATGACGAATGACGAATGAAGAGGGTCGACACGCAGGTCGACCCCTACAACGACGGCCGCGCGCAACCGTGGGTAGGGGCAAACCTGTGTGTTTGCCCTCCGGGGGCGGCCTGGCCCTCCGGGGTGTCTCGCGTCAGACGGGGTCAGGCAACCGGGAAGGAACGCCGTCTGTTTCCCTGTGACGTCTCGCCCGGTTGCCTGACCCCTACCATTGGTGCGTTGTTGCGTCTGTCGTAGGGGCCAGGCAACGGCGAA
>JAHDWL010000033.1:33304-34507 GCA_023384355.1 Anaerolineae bacterium | reverse complement strand
TGGAGATTCGGATGGGCACTTCCCGCACCGGCACGAGGACGCTCGGCATCGATTCGGCGATGGCCGCTTGCTCGACCGTTAATGTGGCCTGGGCAGCAGTCATGATGTCGCACTTGCCGGCGACATAGGCGGCCGAAACATCCTTGGCCTTCGTGACCCGGTTCACGCTGTAGGGGATGTTCGCTCGCCGCATTTCGGCCGTCAAATTGACCTCGGCGCGATCGTCCTTCAAAGCGCACACGGCGACCGTGGCCGCGGCCAGTTGATCTTCAGTGAGTGTTCCCGCCTCCAGGGCCGCATCAATCTCCGACAGATCCTCCAGCCCCAATTCAGCCCGCACGCTCTCCGCCATGCCGGCGATATCGGTGATGCCGGAAGCCTCGGGTGCGAGGAAACCCTGATTGTCGGCCGCCATGCCCGAGGCGATGAACCAGCCGGGCACAGCAACAGCCAAAAATACCGCCAGCGTCCAGAGCGACCGATTGGCGGCACGTTCCGTCTCGCGTTCGCGGCGGCCGAGCCAGCCCCAGACGATCACGGCCAAAGCAACCCCCAGGGCAATAAATATCAACCACGTAGAAAACGAGGGCATAAATACCGGCTTCGGCAATTCGATGCCGCGCTGGCTAAGGTAGATCGGCAACCCAAAGGGTTGAATGGCCTGACGGATAGGCGGAAACCCCAGGATGACAACGAAAAACAGGAAGAATAGTTGCAACAAGAGAGGGGTATTACGAATGATATCGACATACCAACGGGCCACATTGCTAATGAGCCAGTTGGATGACATTCGGGCGATACCGGTTACCGTACCCAGAATTGTGGCCAGGATGATGCCGAGGAAAGAAACCTTGATGGTATTGAGCGCGCCGACCAACATGGCACGAGCGTAGGTGTCGCTCGGATCGTAGGAGATCATGGATTCCGAAATGGCGAACTGGGATTCCAGCTTGAGGAAGTCGAACGCGCAGCGGAAGCTGCTCGTGCCATCCCTGCAAAGGAATTGGCTGCCGCCGAGTGTGGACATGTTCTGCGCCACGTTGCGCGCTACCCATGTAAAGCCGGCGACGACGATAATCAGGAAGGCGATCTGGGCCAGAACGCCCAGAACGCGAATATCCCGCCAAAACGGCACCACCTCCGAGCGATTGGGCGCTTTTGGCGTAAAATCAGTCATAAAGGCGCCTCCTCCTGGGCGGTCCA
>JAHDWL010000033.1:0-33294 GCA_023384355.1 Anaerolineae bacterium | reverse complement strand
AGACCGCCGATATTTTAATGAAATGTGGCCCGGCGATTGCGCCGGGCCACGTCAGAATGCTTGAATCGATTTAACGGAACGGCGGCGCATACTGGATGCCGCCGGGGGTGGTGTACAGCGCGTTCAGGCCGCGTGGCAGGTTGAACGGCGTGTCGGGGCCGAGATTGCGATCGTAAATCTCGCCGTAGTTGCCGACCTGCTTGACGATCTGGTAGCAGAAGTCGTTGTTGATACCCATCGCCACGCCCAGGTCGCCGGTCTCGCCGAGCAGGTTCTGGATGACGGGATCCTCACCGCCCAGGAAGCTGTCGACGTTGGTCGAGTTGATGCCCAGCTCTTCGGCAGCGATGGTGCAGAAGACCGACCACTTGACGATGTCGAACCAGTTGTCGTCGCCATGGCGCACGGCCGGAGCCAGCGGCTCCTTCGACATGGTGGCGTCGAGGATGATGTGGGCCGAGGGGTCAGCCAGCAAGATCTGTTGCGACACGAGTCCCGATTTGTCGGTGGTGAAGCCGTCGCACTGACCCTGGTCGTAAGCCTCGCGAGTGGCGTCCGCGTCATCGAAGACGACAGGGGTGAATTCAATGCCGAGGCTACGGAAGACATCAGCCAGGTTCTTCTCGGTGGTGGTGCCGGACTGCACGCAAATTGTGCCGCCTGCCAGACCTTCCAGCGAGTCGATGCCGCTGTCAGCGCGAACCATCATGCCCTGGCCGTCGTAGAAGGTAACGGGGGCGAAGTTGAGGCCAAGCGAGGTATCGCGGCTGATTGTCCAGGTGGTATTTCGGCTGAGGACGTCGACCTCACCCGTCTGCAGGACGGGGAAGCGCTCGTTGGCCGTAGTCGGCCGAACTTCAACGGCTTTGGCGTCGCCCAGGGCAGCTACGGCAAACACCTTGCAGAAGTCAATGTCAAAGCCCTCAAATTCGTTGGTATCGGGGTTGATATAGCCAAAACCGGGCACGGATTGGTTGCCGGCACACTTGAGCGTGCCGCGGGTGCGTACCGTTTCCAGGGTGTTGCCGGTGGGCGCGGCAGGAGCGGCCGGCGCTTCGGTCGCTGCGGCGGCCGGTGCTTCAGTCGCGGCCGCGGCCGGCGCTTCGGTAGGGGTGGCCTGCTGTGCTCCTCCGCCGCAGGCCGCCAGGCCCAGAGCCAGAACGGCCAGCAGGACCAGCAATAAGTTCAAACGGGATTTCATCTCTTTATTCTCCTCCAACTTAGGTAGCCCATACCGGGCCGATTTGCTGATAACGGTAATTGTGCTCGGTTGTCAATGTTCTCTTTTTTCTGTTACGCACCTCCTTTTTGCCGAAAACACCCTAAGGTGAGTCGGCAGCAGATCGGCGGGCCGAATCAAACGGCGCTAGAGCGCGGTCCTTTCGTGCCTTCGGCCACCGTGTGCCGCATGACGCCGCGAGCCTGTGCTCCTTCTGCGAATCTGGCCGGCTGTTCAGGTCGCCGGATGCTGCGTCCCCGCCAAGCGGGGGTCCCGCTCCGGGTTGGGTGACAATATTAGAATAAGAATAGCAAATCGGCAAAAAATGGCGCAATTACCAGGGTAACGCCATGTCGACGCAGATCGCCAGAAGCAGGACGAGCAGGTAATAGTTCGATGACATGAACAGTTTGCGGGCGTTTTGCGGCGCAGGATCGCGAATGAGCTGAACGTTTCGGTAGAACAATTCTACCGTGACCGCCAGAACAGGCAGGAAGTAGAGCCAGCCCAGGCCCGGTAACATGACCATTAGCAGGCTCAGGATGACCGTCGGCAGGGTGTGGGCCATGATCCACCAGGCAGCATTTTGGGGGGTTGTGCGCGCGGGCAGCATGGGCACGCCGGCCCGCCGGTATTCGTCGCGATAGAGGATGGCGAGGCTCCAAAAATGGAACGGCGTCCATAAAAACAGGATGACCGCCAGAACCAGCGCGCCTGTGTCGTTCCACGCGCCGGCCGCCGCGCTGCCGCTGAGGACGGCGGCGCTGCCGGCCGCACCGCCTATGACGATGTTGAGTAGCGTTCGCGGTTTTAGCCAGATGGTATAGATGACGACGTAGATGAAAGCTCCCAGAGCCAGGAAGAAAGCCAGCGCTCGATTGAACGGCAGGACAGCCAGAACGGGGACGAGGATCAGCGCGATGCTGACCCAGGGAACCCAGCGCGGATCGGCGATGTCGCCATTTACGAGCGGTCGCTGGCGGGTGCGGCCCATGAGGCCGTCTCTTTTGCGTTCCCAATACTGATTCAGGGCCGACGCGCCGGACGCGGCCAGGCCACCCGTGACCCAGGTCAGCAGCAGGACACCCCAGCCCGGCCAACCGCCCGCGGCCAAAAACGCCCCGGCCGTGGACGCCATCAGCAGCAGGAAGACGATGCGCAACTTGAACAGCACGACCGTCATCTGCAAAGCGCCGCGCCATCCGCCTGTCGCGGCTGCCGGGCTGCCGTTTAGCGGGCTTTCCAACGAATCTGTCATCTTCGATACGGACATAGCATCTCCGAACTCGACCTACACCACCTCGTTGCTATAAAGGCAATTGAGGGAGAACGCGCGGGATTGTAGCAAGCCTCACCACCGGCAACAAATTTATCCCTGCCGGCACGGGCCGGATACGTTCTTTTTCGGCCTCCGTTGCCTTGACATCCCCCTGCTACCGCGACTATAATCATGCTTCGCGGCTTGGTCGCCGCGCTTTTTTTGTTGTCAAATCGCCGGATACGGGGAGCGACAATCGGGAATATCCGACGACTTCGCCCGCGGCCTGGCTCTCGCCACGGCGAGATAATCTAGCTTCAAAAGGAAAGAAATATCATGGGTGCAGTTCCCAAGCGGAAAGTCTCTAAAGCGCGCCGCGACAAGCGTCGCACGCACGACGCGCTCAGCCTGTATCATCTCGTTCCCTGCCCGGATTGTGGCGAGATGAAGCGCGCGCATCGTGTCTGCACGAGTTGCGGCAAATACAACGGCCGCCAGATCATCCCCGCGGCCGCCGAGGAATAAACAATTTGATCGCGCATAACGCGGATCGGGCGGATTGCAATACATTCTCGCTCCGCTGGCTCCGCGTTATTCGCGTTTCACCCTCTTTTATCCATGGCGACGGCTTTCCTGTTTCCCGGTCAAGGTTCGCAATTCGTCGGCATGGGGCGCGACCTCTATGAGCGCGAGCCGGCGGCACAGGCCCTCTTTGACGAGGCCGATGAGCGGCTGGGGTTCAGGCTTTCGCAGATCTGTTTTGAAGGCCCCGAAGAACAATTAACCGATACGGCCGTCCAGCAACCGGCGCTGTTCACCACCAGCCTGGCGGCATGGACTGTCATTCAGCAGCGCGGCGCGGCCGACGCCGCTTTTATGGCCGGGCATTCGCTGGGCGAGTTCTCGGCGCTGGCCGCGGCCGGCGCGCTGAGTTTCGCCGCTGGCCTGGCGCTGGTGCGGCGACGCGGTGAGCTGATGAAGCTGGCCGGCGAGCGTAGCCCCGGCGGGATGGCCGCCATTCTGGGCCTCGACGCTGAGCCGGTGGCCGAGCTATGCGCCCGCGCCGCGACCGAGACCGGCCGTTTTGTCGGCGTTGCCAATGACAACTGCCCGGGGCAGATCGTCATATCCGGGCATGAAGAAGCGTTGGCCGCGGCCATGGAGCTGGTGACCGACGCCGGTGCGCGCAAGGTTGTCCGACTGCCTATCTCCATTGCCGCCCATACTCCCCTGATGGGCAGCGTGGCTGAGGAGTTCGCTGCCGCCGTGGACGCCGCGCCCCTCTCCGCGGCGCGCATGCCGGTCGTGGCGAACGTCACCGCTCGCCCCGTTCAAACCCCCGACGACATCCGCGCCGAATTGAAGGCGCAGTTGACCTCGCCTGTGGCCTGGACGGACACGGTGCGCTACATGGCCGGGCTTGGCGTCGATACCTACGTGGAGACAGGGCCGGGCGATGTGTTACTCGGCCTGGTGAAACGGATCGACAGAGGGGCGCAAAGAGTCAAGTTCGAGTTATAATCGAACCTGACTTCGCCGGTTGAATCATTGCCGGCGGCATGCACAGGAGTTAATAAGGATGTTACTGGACGGCAAAGTGGCGGTTGTGACGGGCGCTTCGCGAGGCATCGGCCGGGCCATTGCCGAAGAGTTGGCCGCCGAGGGGGCCAGGGTGGTTGTCAACTATCACTCCAACGCTGCTGCGGCCGATGACGTGGTGAACGGCATCGTCGCCCGGGGTGGGACGGCCGTGGCCATGCAGGCTGACGTCAGCGATTTCGCCGCCGCCGAGGCCCTCATCAAGTCTGCCATCGAGACCTACGGCGCGATCGATATCCTCGTCAACAACGCCGGCACCACTCGCGACACACTCCTGCTCTCCATGAAGGAGGAGGAGTGGGACGTGGTCATGACGACCAACCTGAAGAGCGTCTACAACACCTGCAAGGCCGTCACGCGGCCGATGGTGCGCCGCAAGCAGGGCGGACGGATCATCAACATCTCGTCCGTGTCCGGCATCGTGGGTCAACCCGGCCAGACCAACTACGCCGCGTCGAAGGCGGGTATCATCGGCTTCTCCAAGTCATTGGCCAAGGAGCTGGGATCGCGTAACATCACCGTCAACGTCGTCGCCCCCGGCTTTGTGCCCACGGACCTGACGGCGATCATGCCGGAGGATTTGGTGAAGCAAACCCTGGCATTCATCCCACTGGGTCGTTGGGGCGAGGCGACGGAAATTGCCCACGCCGTCACCTTTCTGGCGTCGGACAAGGCCGCCTATATCACCGGGGCGGTGATTCAAGTAGACGGAGGGATCGGCACATGAACGAAGAACACGAGAGCATCGGGCGGATCGAGGTTGCGCCGGAAGTGCTGGTCACCATCGCCCGGTTTACCGTGCAGAGCGTGGAAGGCGTGCAGCAAATGTCACAGGTTCCGGCTGACATCGCGCGCCTCTTTCAGCGCGGGTTGCGGCAGGACGGCGTTTTGCTGGATTTGTCGGAAAACAAGGTGCGTTTCAATATCTATGTTATAATGGCCCCGCATGTCAATTTGCTGGAGACGAGCCGCACGATTCAGACGGCGGTCACCGAGGCGATTGACACCATGGTCGGCATCCCGGTAGCGGCCGTCAACGTGTTCGTCGAAGACGTCCATTACACCAAGGGCGAGGTGGTCTAGAAGTGGCCGGCGGCCATTAACCACTGAGGTTTGGGATATGAAAACGAGGCGTCGCGCCCGTCGCGTAACCTTAGAAACCTTATACGAGTACGACATCGCGGACCATGATCCTGACGTGGTTCTCGAACAGCGGCTGGAGGCAAGTCCGATGGAGCGCGCCGGGGTGGAATTCGCCGAGCGGCTGATCCACGGCGTGGTAGCCTATCAGGACAAGATGGACACGCTCATCGCCCGTTACGCCCCGGAGTGGCCGCTGGATCAGATGGCCGTCATCGACCGCAACATCCTGCGCATCGCCATCTATGAGTTTCTGGTGACGGACGAGACGCCGGTGAAGGTGGCCATCAATGAGGCGGTGGAGTTGGCCAAGGTGTATGGCAGCGACAGCGCGCCACGCTTCATCAACGGCGTGCTGGGGACGCTGGCCGATCACCAGGATTCACTGCGGCGGGAGGTGTTGCAAGGATCCGAAATAGTGACGGCGTAGAGTACTCGTTTTATCGATGTGACAGACAGGCCTGCGGGCCTGTTTTTTGTTTGGATGACCGTTTCCTCGCGTTTCTCCCTTGACGAATGCTTGATAATGTCTTATTATGATTGAGTATGCGTGAATCATCATTATTTCGCGCACGAAGATGCTTTTATGCTCAAGCCTGCTCGCCATTCCCGCATCAGAGAGATACTGGATGAAACCGGGCAAGTGACCGTGGCCCAGCTAAACGCCTGGTTTCTGGTCAGCGAGGCCACCATCCGCCGCGATCTCGACGAGATGGACCGGATGGGTCTCCTTCGTCGCACCCATGGCGGAGCGGTGCGCATCGACGACACCGAACCCCCCATCATTCTGCGCCAGACCGAGCAGGCCACGGAAAAAGAGCGCATCGGCCAACGCGCCGCGCAGTTGGTTACCGACGACCAGACCGTCTTCCTCGGCAGCGGCACAACCGTTCAGGCAATGTTGCCCCATCTGATGGAGCGGCGCGGGCTGACGGTCATCACCAATTCCCTGCCCATCATCAACGCCTTCGTGGGGCGCGAGACAGAATTAATCGTCATTGGCGGCTATTTTCGGGACAGCGAGTTGTCGATGGTCGGTCACATCGCCGAGGAAGCGATTAACGAGTTGCGCGCCGATCTCGCATTCATGGGCATGCGCGGCATTGACCCCGATCGCGGCTTCACAAGTGATTACCTGCCTGAGGCTTTGACTGACCGGGCCATCCTGCGCGTCGCTTCCCGGCGGGTCGTCCTGGCCGACCACAGCAAATTCGGCCGCGTCGGCGCGGTCTATCTGGCCCCTGTCACCGCGGCCGAAGTCATCATCACCGACGACGGCCTGGACCCGACCCTGGCAACCACCCTTCAGGAGAAGGGCATCGAACTCATCCTGACGTAAACCGGCTTTGCATTGGAGGTTTTCTGACGATGGAACTATCGGAATTCCGCCCGCGCGCTAAATTGGTCCGAAAGGAAACGCTGATCGAGCGGCCGCGCTTCCCCGTCATCGACGCCCACAACCATCTGGCCGAGCCGTTCGGCGGCGGCTGGGACAAGCGGCCGGTGGCCGAACTGCTCGACGCGCTTGACGCGGCCGGTGTCGTCGCCTATGTCGACCTGGACGGCGGCTGGGGCGAGGATCTGTTGCAGCGCCATCTTGACCTGTTCAAGACGGCCGCGCCGGAGAGATTCCAGATATTCGGCGGCGTCGACTGGTCACAATGGCCCGCCCACGGCGACCGCTTCGGCGAATGGGCCGCCGGGCGCCTGCGGCTTCAGGCCGGCTGGGGCGCGCAAGGGCTGAAGATATGGAAGCCGCTCGGTCTCCACGTGCGCGACCAGCACGACCGGCTCGTCGCCGTCGACGACCCGCGCCTCGACCCGATCTGGACTGCGGCCGGCGAGTTGGGTCTGCCCGTCCTGGCCCACGTCGCCGATCCGGTGGCCTTCTTCGATCCCCTGACGCCGGAGAACGAACGTTGGGAAGAGCTGCATGCCCATCCCGACTGGCAATTCCCCAGCCCGCCCTTCCCGCCGTTTCTCACCATCGTGGAGGGACTGGCCGCTGTCGTCGCCCGCCATCCGGCCACGACCTTCATCGGGGCGCATGTCGGCTGCTACGCCGAGAACCTGGGCTGGGTAGGTGACCTGCTGCGCCGCTGCCCCAACTTCTTCATCGACATCAGCGCTCGCGTCGGCGAGCTGGCCCGCCAACCCTACACCGCCCGCCGCTTCTTCATCGAATTCGCCGACCGCATCCTGTTCGGCTCCGACTTCGGCCCTTGGCTCGACGGCTACCAAAGCTACTACCGCTTTCTGGAGACTGACGACGAATACTTCAGCTATGTGCCGTCCGACCCGCCACCCCAGGGGCGCTGGTACGCCTACGGTCTCTATTTGCCCGACGACGTGTTGCGTCGGGTCTATCACCTAAACGCGCTTCGCGTGCTGGGCATGAACCCGGCGCTTGTTGAATAAACCAGCCGGGACGAGCGAGACCTGTCAGGTTAATTATTGTTTTACCGAGGTTATACATGAGCGGCGAATTGACATATGGCGAAATTATCCATCAACCGGACGCTTGGGAGGACGCACTGCGCGCCTTCGCCGGTCTGGAGACGGCCGTCCGCGATGCCTGGGCCAGGCTGGGTTGCCGGAACGTGGTTTTCACCGGTTGCGGCTCCACCCATTACCTGTCGCTGACGGCGGCCGCGCTCTTTCGTGAGCTGACCGGCATCCCGGCATGTGGCGTGCCGGCATCGGAGATTCTGTTCTTCGATGGGGCGCTGCCCGATCCGGCGGCGACGCTGCTGATCGCCGTCTCTCGTTCGGGCACAACCACGGAGACCCTGGCCGCGATCGATCACTTCCGCGCTCGCGGCGGGGCTGCCGTGTGGGTCGTCACCTGCTACCCCGAAAGCCCGCTGGCCGCCGCCGCCGATATGGTGCTGCCCGCCGTGGCCGCCCGCGAGGAGAGCGTGGCCCAGACCCGCTCCTTCGCCAGCATGCTGATGCTCTGCCAGGCGCTCGCCGCTTGCATCGGCGGGACGGAGTGGCGCGCGCTCGAACTCGTGCCCGACCTCGGCCGCGAGCTGATCGCGCATAGTGAGCCGCTGGCGCAGACCGTCGGCCATCGCCTGTCCGACGCCAGGCTGTATTTCCTGGGTTCAGGGTTGCGCTACGGGTTGGCTTCCGAGGCGATGTTGAAGATGACCGAGATGTCGCTGACCGTGGCCCAGGCGTTCCACTTTCTGGAGTTTCGCCACGGTCCCATGTCGATGGTGGAACCGAACACCCAGATCATCGGCTTGCTCTCGGCCGAAGAAGCGGCCCATGAACGGGCCGTCTTGCATGAGATGCAGGCGTTTGGCGCATCAACGCTTGTACTCGACCCGACCGGCGACGCCGGCCGAGCCACCTGGCATATCGACCTGCCGGGCGATTTGCCGACGTGGGCGCTGGCGATTCTCTACCTGCCGCCGTTGCAGTTGCTGGCCTATTACCGCGCGCTGGCCAAGGAGCTTGATCCCGACCGGCCGCGTAACCTGTCCGCCGTAATTCATCTGGACGCTGAGAAACTGCGCTGAGGCGATCGTATCGATCCGGGCGCTTTTTAAAAACATTTTTGTCGTTGTTTATAGTGAGGAGAACTTGCCATGAGAAAAGTAATGTTGATCCTGTCTCTCTTGTTGGTGTTGGGACTTGTCGCCTGTGGCGGCGGGACCAATGCTCCCGCACAGCCCACGCAGCCGGCGGCCGATAGCGGCGCGGAAGATAGCGGCGCGGCCGAATCGGAAAGCATCGCCACCGAACCGGTCAGCCTGCGCATCTGGACGCATCAAAATAATGCCTTCAATGCGGCCTACCAGACCCAGATCGACGCCTACATGGCCGCCAACCCCAACGTGACCATCACGCTGGAGACGTTCGACTACGACACCTACATCCAGACGCTGCAAACCTCTATTCCCGCCGGCACGGAAGCCGACATCGTCCAGATGTTTGGCTCGTGGGTATGCAGCTACGCCGACGGCGGCAGCCTGGCCGAAATGCCGGCCAACGTCATCAGCATGGCCGACGCCGAGGCGCAGATTTTCCCGGCCCAAATCGGCGGCTACATCTGCAATGACAAGCTCTACGGCGTGCCGCAAGAGTTCAACATCGAATATGGGGCCACGCTGGTCAACACGGCCGCGGCCGAGGAAGCGGGCCTCACCGACATCACCTCCGGCTGGGCCAACTGGGACGAGTTCATCGCCGACGCCAAGGCCCTGACAGTCACCCAGGACGGCGTGATCACCCGCACCGGCTATAACTACACCGCCGCGGATGCCCTGTCGGCTTCCTTCTACTCGCTCATCCTGCAGAACGGCGGCCAATACCTGTCAGAGGACGGCACGTTCACTGTCAACACCCCCGAAGGCATGGCCGCGCTGGAACTGCTGAAGCGCTTCGTGGATGAGGGCATCATCGACCCCGTCCTGTTCAATGGCGAGTCCAACTGGGTCGGCGAATCCTTCTTCGACGGCAGCAGCGCCATGGGTCTGATCGGCCCGTGGGCTGTGCCGGAGTACAGCGGCGACTACCCCGAGGTAGCTGCCGTGACCCAATACGTCGACCTGCCCACGGTGTCGGGCACGCAGGCGCTCGTGGCTGCCTCCGGCTGGGGTCTGGCCGTCAGCCAGAGAAGCCCGGCCCAGGACGTAGCCTGGGACTTCGTCCGCTTCATCGCCCTCGACCCGGCCAACGCCGTGCAATGGAACTTGGCTTCGGGCACGCTGCCGGCGCTGCAAGCCAACATCGAAGGAGCGGCGGCCGACGAACTCGTGGCCCAGTTCCCCCACTTCGGCCCGTGGCTGGGGCTGTTGCCCTTCGCCCAGTATGAGGGCGCGTTCCCCGATCGCGACCTGGTATGGTACGAGATCACCTACCCGCGTATCCTGTCCTTCCTGCAAGGCACGGCCACGGCCGAAGACACGCTGGTGACGCTGGAGCGCGAGGTCAGGGAAACCTTCAAGTAAAAGATGATTTAAGTTCATGGCGGGGCAAGGCGTTTCGCACGAAGTGCCTTGCCCCATCCGGAGAGGAACGCAGTGAATTCAGCCGCCACTCAATCAACCGTCCTTCCCGACGCTCCCACGCCGCGACCCCGTTTCTGGCAGGGCCGCACCGGCGCACAAAAGGTCTTCGTCCTGTCGGCGCTGACGCCGATGATCCTCTACGTCGCTTTCTGGTCGCTGCTGCCCATCGTCTGGGCGGCCGCGCTGGCCTTCTTCGACTATAGCGCGCGGCGGCAGGGCGGCGTGGTGCTGGGTCTGGGCGGCGACAACCCGTTCGTGGGCCTGCAACACTTTCGCAACATGCTTAACTTCAGTCCTGAGGCCCCGCTGGAGGTGCGACTGTTCCACATCAGCGTCAAGACGACCTTGATGTTCGCCTTTCTCATCGTGCCGCTCAACCTGATGATCACCTTGCCGCTGGCGGCGATGATCGAATCAGTCCACAATCGTCTGCGGCTGGGGCTGCGCACGATCTTTTTCCTGCCCGTCGTCACCTCGTCAGTCGGTGTGGCCATCATGTGGGGCTACATTCTGCACCCGCAACGCGGCCTGCTCAACGCCGGTCTTGGTTCGGTCATGGGGCGCATGGTAGCCATCAACTGGACCGGCGACCCGTCGCTGATCATCGGCCCTATTCCTGTAGCCCTCATCGCCGTCATCATCGCCTATTTATGGCAGGACATCGGCTATAACCTGATCATCTTCATCGCCGCGCTCCAGGGCATCCCGGAGAGCATCCGCGACGCCGCCATCATGGACGGGGCCACCGGCATCACCATGTTCCGGCACATCACCCTGCCCCTGTTGCGGCCGACCATCCTGCTGGCGGCCATCCTGACGATGATCTCCGCCTTCCAGGTCTTCGACATCTTCCAGGTCATGACCCGCGGCGGCCCGGACAATCAGACGCGCGTTCTGACGTTCGACATCTACGACAACGCCTTTCGCTTCCAGAACATGGGCTGGGCGGCGGCCACGTCCGTCGTCCTGTTTCTCATCGTGCTGGCCATTTCGCTGCTGCAGAATCGCATGCTGCGGAGCGAGTGGGAGTACTAGATCATGGCCACGATCACATTTCGACCCGCGCGCAAGAGCGAACAACGATTGCGCTTCGGCCGGTTGGCCGTCTATGTCTTCCTGCTGGTGGGCAGCCTCATCGCCCTGTTGCCCTTTGTGTGGATGATCCTGGCCTCCTTGAAGACCGGCCCGGAAGTGCGGCAAATACCGCCGAGTTTCTGGCCCGAAGCGCCAACCCTCGATAACTACCGCACTATCCTGACCGACCCCACCCTGCCGCTGTCGCTCTTCTATCGCAACTCGGCCATCATCGCCATCAGCAACGTCATTCTGGCCGTCGGCACCAGCGCCCTGTTCGGCTACATCTTCGCCAAGTTCGACTTCCCCGGCAAGCGAGCGCTGTTCTGGTTCATCGTGGCGACGATGATGATCCCGTTCCAGGTGACGATGATCCCCGGCTATCTCATCCTGGCCAAGCTGGGGTTGATCAACAAGCTGACCGGCCTCATCATCGGCTCGGCCTTCAATGCTTTTGGTATCTTCCTGGTGCGCCAATTCGCCCTGTCCATCCCCGGCGAAATGCTCGATGCCGCGCGGGTCGATGGCGCGTCGGAGTGGCGCATCTTTTGGTCCATCGCCCTGCCGCAGCTCGGCCCCGCTCTGGCCACGCTGGGCATGATGACCTTCATGTGGAACTGGAACGCCTATCTCTGGCCGCTCATCGTTCTGACCGAGCAGAACAAGCGCACGCTGCCCATCATCCTGAACTGGTACTCCACCCAACATTCGAACCAGATTCAACTGACGATGGCTGCCTCGGTTCTGGTGATCATCCCCATTCTGTTTGTATTCCTGCTGACCCAGCGCTGGATCGTGCGGGGCATGACGCTGTCGGGGATGAAGGGGTGAGTATGATTACGAAATATATGACCGGCGGCCGCACGACAGCGATGGCCGCGCTGCTCCTGTTGCTGTTATTGCCGGCGGGCTGTGTGGGCGTCGAGCAGACGGCCACCCCTGCGCCCATCCCGGCCACGACCGCGCCCACGGCGGAACCCACCATGGAGCCTACGCCCCGGCCGACCAAAGTCCCGATCACGCAGGAACGCCTGCTGGAAGTCAATGATTTCCTCTACCAGCTGCAGCGGCCACGGCCGAACCGCATCGGCCCCACGGCCTTCGATCTGGCGGTCGTCAGCATCGCCGCGGCCGGCAACTCGCCCGACGTCATCCCGGCTCTCAAGCAGAGCGAGGGTGGCGAGAAGATCATCCTGGCCTACATGAGCATCGGTCAGGCGGAGACCTACCGCGAATATTGGCAATCGGAATGGGCCAGCAACCCGCCGGCATGGCTCGACGAACCCGACGAGACCTGGGCCAATGATTTCTGGGTGCGCTACTGGATGCCCGAATGGCAGTCGATCATCTACGGCTCGCCGGAGAGCTACCTCGACCGCATCATGGCCCTCGGCTTCGACGGAGTCTATCTCGATCGCGTGGATGCCTACTGGTATTACCAGGACCGCGACGGCCGCGATACCGCCGCCCGCGAGATGGCCGACTTTATCCTCGACTTCACCGCCTACGCCCGCGAGCGCCAGCCGGACTTTCTCGTCTTTCCGCAGAATTCCGAGGAGCTGGGCACGATGTTCCCCGACTTCCTGGCCGCGATGAACGGCATTGGCGTCGAGGACCTCTATTATGGCTATCCGCGCGCCCACGAACCCAGCCCGGCCGACTGGACGGCCGAGCGCGAGGCCATCCTCGACCAATGGGTGGCGGCGAACAAACTTGTCCTGGTCATCGACTACACCGACGTGCCGGAGCAGATCGACGACGCCTACGCGCGGTCGGCCGCCCGCGGCTATGTCGAGTACGTCACAGACCGCAGCCTGGGTCGCCTGCGCATCAACCCCGGCCACGAGCCGGACTAGACCTGACCCATACCTGACACACGACAGGAGAATTTCCATGACCAAAGTGACCTTGATTGGCGCCGGCAGCACCGAGTTCGCCACAGAATTAATGACCGATATCCTCTGCACTCCCGACCTCGACGAGGGGACGTTTGCCCTGGTCGACATCGACGCCGGGCGGCTGGAGCTTGTCCATCGCATGGCCGAGTATCTGATCGAGCGCAGCGGCCGTCGCTGGACGGTGGAAGCCGGCACCGACCGGACGAAACACCTGCCCGGCAGCGACTACGTCATCAACACCATCGAGGTGGCCGGGCTGCCCAACGTCCGCTTTGACTATGACATCCCGCTCAAATACGGCGTCGACCAGTGCATCGGCGACACCATCGGCCCGGGCGGGCTGTTCAAGTCGCTCCGCACGTTGCCGTCCTGGCTCGACATCATCGACGACATCGAAATCTACGCCCCAAAGGCGCAGATCATGAACTTCACCAACCCCATGTCGCTGACGGTGCTGGCCGCCGCCCGCTACACCGATATGCCGGTCGTCGGCCTCTGCCACTCCATCCAGCATACGTCCGAGGAGCTGGCCGACTATCTGGGGCTTCCCTACGACGAGATCGACTGGCGCGCGGCGGGCATCAACCATCTGTCGTGGTTCGTGCGGCTGGAGCGCGACGGCGAGGATCTCTACCCGCTGCTGCGTGAGCGCGCCAAGGACCCGGCCATCTATGAGCGGGACCCGGTACGCTTCGACATGATGCGAAATCTGGGGGCGTTCCCCACCGAGTCCAGCGGCCACGTCAGCGAGTACACGGCCTACTATCGCAAGCGACCCGACCTGGTCAAGAAGTTCACCCGCCCGGAGTATCGCGGCGAGAGCGGCTTCTACGCCAACAACTGGCCCACCTGGCGCGCGGGGCAGGACGCCCGTTTGCGGCGTATCCTGGCCGGGGAAGAGGAATTTGAGATGGAGCGCGGCGTGGAGTTCGCCTCGACCATCATCGAATCGATGAAGACCGGCCGCCCGTCGGTCATCTACGGCAATGTCTATAACACCAGCCTGATCGACAACCTGCCGCAGGACGGCGTGGTCGAGGTGGCTTGCCTGGTGGACAAGAAGGGCGTGCAACCGACCCATTTCGGCTCGTTGCCCACCCATCTGGCGGCGCTGGACGCGCAACATATGGCCTTCCATGATCTCGTCGTCACATCCGTCATCGAGCGCGACCGCGAAGCCGCCATCCACGCCCTCATGATCGACCCGCTGACCTCGGCCGTGCTTTCGCTGGGCGAGATCCGCGACCTGTTCGAGGAGATGGCCGCCGCGGAGAAAGCCTATCTGCCCGACTTCATTTGAGATGATTGACGGAGGCCCGGCAGGTGCGGATGCCCCCGCCGAGTCTCCGTCATTTTGGAGAGTTTTATGAATTTGACCATCGGAAAATTACGTCGTATTCAGCATTGCGCCACGGACGACGGCTTCTTCGTCATCATGGCCCTGGACCACCGCAATAATCTGCGCCGCGCCCTGAACCCGACCCACCCCGAGGCCGTCGGCTATGGCGACATGGTGGCCTTCAAGCGCGACGTGGTCCGCGCGCTGGCTCCGGCCAGCTCGGCCGTGCTGCTCGATCCCGAGTTCGGCGCGGCGCAGAGCGTCGCGGCCGGGGCGCTGCCCGGTTGCACGGGGCTGATTGTAGCCGTCGAGGCGACCGGCTACACCGACGAACCGACCGCCCGCCGCAGCGAAGTGCTGCCCGGCTGGAGCGTGGGGAAGATCGCCCGCATGGGCGCGTCGGGCGTCAAGCTGCTGCTTTACTACCACCCCGAAGCGCATAACGCCGCGCAGCAGGAAGCGCTGGTCGACGAGGTGGCCGCCGCCTGCCGCGCCTATGATATGCCGCTGTTTCTGGAACCGCTGTCGTTCGCCATTGACCCCGGCAAAAAACGCCTGTCCTCGGCCGAGAAGCGGGCCGTTGTCGTCGAGACCGCGCGCCGCTTCACCGGTCGCGGCATCGATGTGCTGAAGGCCGAGTTCCCGCTCGATGTGGAGGAGGAACCTGACGAAGCCGTGTGGGCAGACGCATGCCGTGAACTGAATGAGGCCAGCCGGACGCCCTGGGTGCTGCTGAGCGCGGGCGTTTCTTTCGATGTCTTCGCGCGTCAGACGGAGATCGTCTGTCGCAGCGGGGCCAGCGGCGTCATGGCCGGCCGCGCCGTGTGGCAGGAGGCGACCGATCTGCGCGGCGACGCGCGGTCCGGGTTCCTCCACAAGACGGCCGTCGACCGCATGAACAGGTTGAAGGCGATCATCGCCGAACACGGCACGCCGTTCACGCGCGATTATCCGCCGTCCGACGACGCCATCGGCGAGACGTGGTATACGGATTACCAGAGCGGTCTTGCCGGGTCTTGACCGGCATACTGTCCATGTTCGACTTACTCGTCATCGGGGAGATTAACCCCGACCTTATCCTGCGTGACCCGGATATCACGCCCGTCTTCGGGCAGGCGGAAAAGCTGGTCGAAGAAGCCACGCTGACCATCGGCTCGTCGTCGGCGATCGTGGCCTGTGGCGCGGCGCGGCTGGGGCTGCGGGTCGCCTTCTGCGGCCTCGTTGGCGACGATATATTCGGCCGCTTTATGCTCGAGGCGATGGCGAAGCGCGGCATCGACACGTCGGCCTGCGTTGTCGACCGGCGCGGCCGCCCCACCGGCCTCAGCGTCATCCTGGCCCGGGCCGGTGGCGATCGGGCCATCCTGACCCACCCCGGCACCATTGGCGACCTGACCATTGAGCAGGTCGACCGCTCGTTGCTGTCGCGCGCCCGCCACCTGCACGTCAGCTCCTGGTTCCTGCTGGACGGGCTGCGGCCCGATTTGCCCGACCTGTTCCGCGACGCCCGCCGCATGGGGCTGACCACCTCGCTGGACACAAATTTCGACCCCGCCGGCGAGTGGCAACTGGCTGATATGCTTGACCAGTGCGACATCTTCCTGCCCAACGACGTCGAGGCGCTGGCCATCACCGGCGCGCCGGATCTGCCGGCGGCGCTCGACGCGCTGGCCGGGCGGGCCGGCACGGTGGCGGTCAAGCTGGGCAGAGAAGGCGGCGTTGCCCGGCGCGGAAACGAGGAAGTCCGGGCGCAGCCTTTGGCTGTGAATGTCGTCGATACCGTTGGCGCGGGCGATTCTTTCGATGCGGGTTTTCTTGCCGGCATTCTCGGCGGCCGCTCGCTTGAGGAGTCGTTGCGGCTGGCGCTGGCGTGCGGTTCGCTTTCCGTCACGGCCGCCGGCGGAACGGCCGCCCAACCCACCCTGGAGGAAGCACTTGCTGCCATCAAATACCATGACGCCATTGACCGCGATCGTTAACGAACACAAGGCCGGCCATCCAGTCGGCATCACCAGCGTCTGCTCGGCCCACCCCGTTGTCCTGGCCGCGGCCCTGGCTCTGGGCCGCGACACCGCGTCGGCGGTGCTCATCGAATCCACCTGTAACCAGGTCAACCACCGCGGCGGTTACACCGGCCAAACCCCATCCGACTTTGCGGCCTACGTGTCCGAACTGGCCGAGGCGTCGGGCCTCGACCGCGCGCAGCTGGTTCTGGGCGGCGATCATCTTGGCCCAAGCCCGTGGCAGACATTGCCGGCGGCGGTGGCGATGACCGAGGCGCGCGCTCTCGTCGCCACCTATGTGGCCGCCGGCTACACAAAAATACATCTCGACGCCAGCATGCGTCTGGCCGATGACCCGCCCGACCCCTTGCCCATCACTCTCGTGGCCGAGCGCTCGGCTGAACTGGCCGCCGTGGCCGAAGCCAATCTCCCGCCCGGCGCGATACCACCCCTATACGTCATTGGCTCTGAAGTGCCCATCCCCGGCGGCATGCAAGGCGCAGCGCACGAGCTGGCCGTGACCCAACCCGCCGACGCGGCCGAAACATTGGCCGCCACCCGCGACGCCTTCGCCCGGCGCGGCCTCGACGATGCCTGGAGCCGCGTGATCGCTCTCGTCGTGCAGCCGGGCGTGGAGTTCGGCGACCATACGATCATCGAATACGACCGCGCGGCCGCCGCCGATCTGTCACAATTCATCACCGGCCAGCCCGGCATGGTCTATGAGGCTCATTCGACCGATTATCAGACCGTCGCCGCTCTAAGCCGTCTGGTGGAAGACCACTTCGCCATCCTCAAGGTCGGCCCGGGGCTCACCTTTGCCTATCGCGAGGCCATCTTTGCCCTGGAAATGATCGAGCGCGAATGGCTGCGCGGGCGGCCCGGCGTGGAGCTGTCAGGCGTTCGCGCGGCCCTCGACGACGCCATGCTCGCCGATCCGGCGCACTGGCGGAAGTATTATGACGGCGACGGGAACGAGCAGGCGTTCAAACGCGCTTACAGCCTGAGCGATCGGGCGCGCTACTATTGGCCCGTGCCATCGGTGCAGGCGGCCGTCGCCCGCTTGCTGGGCAATCTCGCCGGCCCGTTGCCCCTGGCGCTGGTGAGCCAGTACCTGCCGCGACAGTATGACCGCGTGCGGGCCGGCGCTCTGCCCAACGACGCCCCGGCGCTGGCGGCTGATGCGGTCGGCGTGGTACTCCGAACATATGGCGCGGCCTGCCGGCCGGGAAACACTCAAATTCCCACCCGATAACGGCCTGGTCAAGTGCTGAATTAGGCGGTCGGAGCGCGTCTCGCGTTTGAGATTGCGACAATTCGCCGCCTGCCGGCCGCATATCTTCCCCGGCCCGGGCCAGCCTTGGGTGGCTAGTTCCCGGCCGCGATCCATGATCTGCGGCTCACCAAATGGCCCCTTGCGCCATTTCTTTAGCAGGCCTTTGTTCAGAAACTTCGCCCAGATTTTCATCATATATTCGTCGCTTACCTGATCCCCTGACGTCTACACCCCCTCCTCCATCCGACACTTGCTCAAATCGCCGGGTGTCAACACCCACACCACCAACTATCCCGCTCATTTCTTGACATTCGCCCGGCTGGGTGATACTCTTTGAGACATGAACGCCTATCGTTCACGCTCGTTTTTTGGCTTTGCTTTTGCGAACAACCCCCGCGCCGCGACGGCCGAGGCGCTCTGTTCCGCTTGAGCCAGGCTCACGACAGAGAATCATCGAAGACGCGGCGCGGCCCGCGTCTTTTTTGTTGGCGAGATTGGGATCGTGAAGGATTATTCAGGCGCTGATGCCCGGACGGCAAGAAGCAGGCGGCGCGAGTGCCGGCGCCTTCGCGGCCATGTGTCAGATTCACCGCCGCAGGAGTGATCGATGCTCGAAGAACTGGAAAACAAATATAAGGAAGCGACCGACGCGCTGGACGCGGCCGAAGGGCGTGCGGCGCTGGAGGCATGGTATCGCGACACGCTCGGCAAGAAGGGTGGCATCTATCTGCTGACGCGCAATCTGGGCGCGTTGAGCGCGGAGGAGCGCCCGGCCTATGGCCGTCGCCTTAACGAAGTCAAGGCCGGGCTGGAAGCCGCCTACGGCGAGAAGCTGGCCCTGGCCGAGGACGCGGAGCTACAGGCGCAGATCGCCGCCGGGGCGCTCGATGTGACGCTGCCTGGCCGCAAGCCCGCCGAGGGCCGGGTTCACATCATTACCCGCACCCTGCGCGACCTCTACCGCGTCTTCGGCGATATGGGCTTCCAGGTCTACCGCACCCGCGACGTGGAGACGGACGAGATGAACTTCGAGCTGCTCAACTTCCCGCCCCACCACCCGGCGCGGGAGATGCAGGACAGCTTCTATACCACGGACGAGGGTGTCATCCTGCGCACCCACACCAGCGCGGGACAGATCCGCGCCATGCGCGACTATTACCCGGAGCCGATTCGCGTGGTGCTGCCCGGCATGTGCTACCGCAACGAGCAGGTGACGGCTCGCAGCGAGATGCAGTTCACCCAACTGGAACTGCTGGCCGTGGGCGACAACATCACCTTCGCCGATTTGAAAGGCACGCTGACCGAGTTCGCCCGGCGCATGTTCGGCGCTGATCGGCAGACGCGCTTCCGCGCCAGCTACTTCCCGTTCACCGAGCCCAGCGCGGAAATGGACATCAGTTGCTTCCTCTGCAACGGCAAGGGGTGCAACATCTGCAAGTACACCGGTTGGCTGGAGATTCTGGGCTGCGGCATGGTGCACCCGACCGTGCTGCGCAACGGCGGCTATGACCCGCAGAAATATTTCGGCTTCGCTGCCGGCCTTGGCCCGGAACGGATCGCCATGCTGAAATACGGCATCGACGACATCCGTCAGTTCTGGGCGAATGACTTGAGATTCCTGGAACAATTCTGATGGTGAAGAGGAGAAGGGGTGAAAGGGAGAAAGGGTGAAGCAGAACCCTACCTGCTCCCCTGCTCCCTTTCTCCCCTTCGCATCATCCTGACTTATTTTCGGAGATAAGTATGCGCGTACCGTTATCGTGGTTGCGAGACTACGTAGACTTTGACCTCCCCATCGACGAGGTTGCCGAATTGCTGACCAATGGCGGGCTGGAGGTGGAGAGCATCACCGCCGTCGGCCTGCCGGGGGCGGAACTGGAGTGGGATCGCGAACGCATCGTGCTCGGCCGCCTCCTGCGCGTGGAGCAACACCCCGACGCCGACCGGCTGGTGCTGGCGACTGTAGATTACGGCGCGGCCGAGACCAAGACCGTCGTCACCGGCGCGCCCAACCTGTTCCCCTACATCGGTCGCGGCGACCTGAGCGCAGAGGGGCTATTCTCCCCGCTGGCACTGGAAGGCGCGACGCTCTACGATGGCCACAAGGACGGCCGCGTCAAGGCCAAACTGAAGGGCCGCCCCCTGCGCGGCATCTACAATGACGCCATGCTCTGCTCGGAGAAGGAACTGGGTATCAGCGACGAGCACGAAGGCATTATTTTAGTGACGAGTGACGAATTACGAGTTACGAGTTCGGATCGTTCATCACCCGTCGCTCGTCACCCGTCACTCGTTACTCCTGACTTGCCGGGTACGCCGCTGGCCGACGTTTTGGGCGACGCCGTACTGGAGATTGCCATCCTGCCCAACACTGCGCGGGCGACGTCGATCATCGGCGTGGCGCGCGAACTGGCGGCGCTGATCGGCGCGGAGTTCCGGCCGCCAAGCTACGACGTCGTGATGGACGGCCCGTCGATCGACGGCCGCGTGACCCTTTCCACCGAGAACCCTGAACTGAACCCGCGCTTCGTGGCTATGGTCATCGAGGGCGTGCGGCAGACACCCAGCCCCTACTGGATGCAGTATCGGCTGCGGCTCGTCGGGCAGCGGCCGATCAACGTCGTCGTCGACATCAGCAACTACGTCATGCTTGAGGTCGGCCAACCCAACCACACTTTCGATTACGACGTCCTGCGCCGTCGCGCCGATGTCTACGCGCCGGGCGACCCCATCCATATCGTCACCCGTCTGCCGCACCCCGGCGAGACACTGACGACGCTGGACGGCGCGACCCACAAGCTGGAGCCGTACAACATTCTGGTCACCGACCCGGCCGGCAACCTGTCGGTCGGCGGCATCATGGGCGGACTGGAGAGCGAGATCACCGACGGCACCTCTGGTGCCGCCACGACCAATGTGCTGCTGGAGGCGGCCGCGTGGGACTTCATCAATATCCGCCGCAGCGCCAACGCCCTCGACATACATACTGAGGCCGCCTATCGCTTCAGCCGCGGCGTGCATCCCAGCCTGGCCATGCTGGGAGCGAGGCGGGCGGCCGAACTATTGCGGCAGCTGGCCGGCGGCACGGTCGCCCAAGGCATCGTCGATAACTATCCCCGGCCGCCGGAGCCGGTCGTCGTCGATCTGGATCCCGTCTACGCGCGCAAGTTGAGCGGGCTGGATCTGTCGCTCGACCAGATGGGCGAGATGCTGGCGCGACTGGGTTTCACCGTCGAGAACCAGGGCGACCGGCTGCGCGTCGTTGCCCCCGATCACCGCATGGACATCGAGGGACCGCACGACCTCGTCGAGGAGATCTGCCGCATCTACGGCTACGACCGCATTCCCAGCACGCGCCTGGCCGACACGCTGCCCCCGCAGCGCAGCAACGTGAAGCTGGAGCGCGAGGAGCGCGTGCGCGACACGCTGGTGCGGCTGGGGTTGCAGGAGGTGTGGTCTTATCGCATCACGTCGGCCGCGCGCGAGGCGCGATTGCTGCCCGGCGCGCCGCCCGACGACCGCCCCTACGTCACGTTGAGCAACCCGCCCGCGCCCGATCGCAACGTCATGCGCCACACAATCCTCTCGTCGGTCATGGAGGCGGCGTCCAACAACACGCGTCACGCCGAGCGCGTGGCCCTGTTCGAGATCGGCGAGGTCTATATCAGCGGCGAGGATGGCCTGCTGCCCGATGAACTGACCCGGCTGGCGATGGTGATGACCGGGAAGCGCGACCCGCGGAGCTGGGCCGCCGGCAGCGAGGCAAAGTTCGACTTCCTCGATCTGAAGGGCGTCCTCGATGCTTTCTTCGCTGACCTGCACGTGGAGATCGCCTATGAGGCGACGTCCCATCCCACCTACCGGCCGGGCCGCACGGCGCGGCTGCTGGCCGGCGAAAGGCAGATTGGTTTGATGGGCGAGCTGCATCCCGGCGTGGTCAAGGGCTTCGAGTTGCGCGTTGATCGCGATCAGCCGGTGCTGGCCGCAGACCTCGACCTGGAGGCGTTGCTGCCGCTCATCCCTAACTTCTATCGCTACGACTCTCTGCTCACCTATCCGCCGGTGCGCGAAGACCTGGCGCTGGTAGTCGACGTGGGCGTTCCGGCGGCGGCCGTCGAATCGGCGCTGCGCCAGAGCGGCGGCGTTTTGCTGCGCGACGTAACCCTGTTCGACGTCTATGAGGGTAGCCAGTTGCCGCCGGGCAAAAAGAGCCTGGCCTATCATCTGACCTTCCAGGCCCCCAACCGGACATTGACCGATGAAGACGTCTCCAAGCAGCGGGGGCGGCTGCTCCGGTTGCTGGAGCAACAGCTCGGCGCGAAGCTGCGGGAGTAGGATAAATCGTGCAGTCTTTGCTGAGAACGCTCATTCGCGAGTTCGCGCGCCTGTTGTTCAGGATATTCCTCAAGCTGGAGATCGAGGGGTGGGAAAACCTGCCGTCGGGCGGGCCGCTCATCGTCATCGGTAACCACTTCAGCCTGTTCGAGGGGCCGATACTGCTTGCCTTCCTGCCGTATGGCGATCGGATGACCTGGCTCGCGGCCACCGAGTTGCAGGAATCGCGCATTCTCAAGGCGCTGATTAAGCTCTATAACATCATCCCCGTCTGGCGCGGCCAGCCCGACCGGGCGGCCATCCAGCGGGCGCTCAACTGGCTGGCGGCGGGAAACATCGTCGGCATCATGCCCGAAGGCGGTGTCGACGATTCGATGCGGTCGCGAACGACGGCGGGCATCCAGCTCGGCCTGCACGAAGGACCGAACTCGCGGGAAAGCGCCGAGCTGATCACGCCGCGGCCGGGCGCTGCTTATCTGGCCGTGCGCAGTGGCGCGCCAATTCTGCCGGCGGCCTTCCTCGGCAGTGAGAAAATCCTGCCCAACCTGAAGCGTTTGCGCCGGACACCTGTGCGCATGATCATCGGCCCTGTCTTCGGCCCGCTCACCATCGACCCAGCGCTGCCCAAGGTCGAGCGCCGCGCCATGCTGGATGAAATGGGGCATGAGATGATGCGCCACATGGCCGCGCTGATGCCGCCGGAAAACCGGGGGCCTTATCAGCTTTGAAGTAATACAGAACAGTGCGCCTGGCGGCAGGCGATCATTACTCACTTACACAAAGCGCAGCGAAAATCCCAACCACGGGGCCGAATGAGAACCAAGGCGTCACCGGGGAAAATACCTGCGCCAAGCCCTTGAGTGATTTGGCCGTTGCGACTCCCGGCACGATGCCTAAAGCAATACTGAAACCGCCCAACGATCATTCCTGCAGCGATGCAGGAAAACCTACTTCTTGCCCCTTTTCTCCTTCGTCGATTCTCCCGCTTATGTTCCTCAATAAAACCACAACCGTGATGAGAGTGGCGACAGCGATTGCAGGGAACATGATGAGTTCCGCGGCGCTGATTGTCGCGCCAACCCGCGCCATGTTGAGGCTCATCAGACTGACCGCGACGCCCAGGGTCAGGAACTTGATCAGGGCCACCGAAGCCAGCAGGTATCCCCAGGCGTTTCGACGCAGGATCAGGATACCGGCCAGCACACAAAGTGGAAGGACGATCCCCAGGTCGAGGGCCTGAATGAACATGCTGGTTACATTTTCCAATAGGGGAACGGCCCCGGGGGCAAAGGTCGCTACAATGCGTCCCAGCCATGCCAGCGACAAAAAGGCGGCGATGAAGAAGAGCAGACCGGCGATCCAGCGACGAGGCAACCTGTGTGAGAACTGCGCTGGAAGGGTCTTCAGGTCGAATGACATCATGCTCAGGATGAAGGCCAGCAGGCTCAGGCTGAACAACGCCACGTAGACCAGGAAGAATTGGTTATAGGCCGCGCCGAAGCACATTGTGATGTAGGTGTAGAGGATGAACCCCAGCGTACCGGTGAGGAGCAGTTGCCCGCGCAAGGAGCCGCGTCGCGCCCGACTGTAGGCGATCGCCAGCAGGGGCAGGCCAAGCGCCAGCGTCACCACGTCGTTGGCCTGCATCTGGGCGGCCGAACTCACTGTGTCCCACTGATACAGACCGCTGCCGTTGATGATCACTTGCTCGCCGCGAAAATTTGTCATCGGATAGGGCTGCCCCTTGCCGGGCAGCAAACCGCCCACCGCAGCGATGAATGCCAATATACCAATCGCGGGAACAAGCCATTTGGGGATGGGTATGTGATTCATGATTTTTATCCTCTTTGGAGTGGTGAGCGCTACTGTCCGACGGCCGGAGCGAGCCACACCCACGCCAGGATGATGATGTCGAGGATGGCCCCCGCCCTTGCGGTTTGCCAATCCAAAACGGTAAGGGCAAGAGAGAGCACGGCCATGAGCAGCAACACCGGACGATACCATCCCCAACCGGCCAGCAGGGCAATTGCCGCTACGACAAAGCCGGCCGCCGCGACCGCCCACAGCACGCCATAGATGGCGATCCCGTTTTCGCCGAGGTCCCAGCGACCGCCGAGCAGGGTGGTCTTGTAGGTCAGCCCCTGTACCGTGCCCAATTTTGTGTATGTAATCGTCCCCATCAGATGGACAAGCCCGTGGAGGATGAGGATGAGCGCGACAACAATCGATAAGGTTTTCATGGTTACTCCGGTTAGTCGAATGATGATGGAAGGATGGCGTTCAGCGACGCCATAAACGATTCCGCAGCCGTCAGGTCCGGGTCGCGTCCCGCACGAAAATCATCGACCGTCCAGTCGACGGTTACATCCGGCGCGATACCGTGTCCCTCAACAAGCGTCCCGTCGTTACGGTGAAAGGCTCCGGAGGAAAAACGCACCAGGCCGCCACCCGGCAGTCTGAAGGTCAGCGGGTTGCCGCTGCCGCCGGCGGTGAGCCGCCCTACAGTAGTGGCTCGACCGGAATCGACCAGCGCCACGATAAAATTTTCGGCCGTGCTGAAGTTGTATTCATCGATCAGCAGAACCAGCGGTCCCGTATAGGTGGGGCGTCGAGGCGTCACGCGATAATCGAAGCGGGCGCGCCAGCCGCGCTGGGGCAGTCGGGCACGGAACTCATCGTGACCGTAGGTGAAGGGGGTGTCGAAGAAGCGGCCGGCAATTGGATCGGAGACGAAAGTGCTACCGCCGCCGTTGCCGCGAAGATCGAGGATGATGCCCGGTGCGTCCAGCAAACCGTTCAGTGCGATATCGAACTCCGCGATCCGATCGCGTTCGCCGCCGGCCTCGAAATCGGGGATGCGTATCAAACCCAGACCGGAGACCAGACGCTCGCCGGTGATCGGTGGTTGTTCGATTCTGGAAGATTGTGACGCCACGGCAGGCGATTCATCGGGTCGGGCCAGCGTGATCGTGCGTTCTCCGGTCGGGCCGGTCACAGTTGTTCGGAGAGATCTGTGATTTGTGCTCAGGATGCTGAATGCAGCTTTGGCGCGTCGCTGCTGCGGCGATGAACCGGCACGCAGGATGGGCGAAAGTGCTTCCAAAGCCTCCTCGATCGGACGTCCATCGACTGCCAGCACTACATCTCCTCGCGTCAAACCGGCAGCCATTGCGATCTGGCCCACCTCATCGACCACGATCGCGTCGCCGATGGCCCGGCAGGTGGCGAAATAATGCCGGCCCGATCGCGCCGACGGCGATAGCAAGCCGGTATGGCCGTCGTTCAATTCGGCCAGCATCTGACCGACGATCCGCCAATAATCAGCATCATCGGCGGCCGACTCGACTTGAGGCGCATAGCGGGCGAAAAGCGCCGCCGAATCCGTTTCCTTCAGCGCGAAGTACGGGTAGGCGTAGTCCAAAGCACGTTGCAGCCGTTTGAAGTTGACCGCCGGCAACTCGCTCGGCGGCGCGATCATGCCGATGCGATAAAGCGGGACGACTGTTGCCAGCGCGATGATCAGCAGAACGCCGCAATGTCCCCACCACACGTAACGCCGCCTGGGACGAAAGTGCGACCACGCGCCGAGCAATGCGCCGGCAAGCCCGCCGGTCAACCCTAATACCACGACCATCGACGTTGATGCGCCCAGTGGCCCCCAGCCCACCAGCAAACCGGCGGCGAACCCCAGGACCAGATTGAACAGTATCCAAAGAGTCTCCCGTGAAGGTTTCATGACAGCCCTCATCACTTCAGCAGAAACGCCTCAAATACCGCTGCGGACATCAGGCTGAGAAGCCCGAACCCGATTAGCAAAACATCGGCGAAACTGAACCGAAGGTCCCGAAGGCGCCGGGTCTCTATCCATTCTTTAGCGGGAAAGGTATCGGCAATGTAGAGCGACTTGGTCAGAGTGACCGCACAGAGGAGTACGTAGGCTGTGGTTTCCCACAAGCCGATACGCAGAAACGCTTCGTTGGCCGTTCCTACAGTTGGGAACGGTTCCATGAAATTGTTGGTCCCGGCAGTCCAGCCGATTGCGACTGCCTGATAGGCGAGGATCAATAATCCCGGCGTGATACTGCCAAATCGGACGAACAGGTTGCCCACCACGATGAGGGCGATCAGCAGGAGGTTATGCCAAAGGATAAACCAAAAGACCTGCCAACCTGTTTCACGCTGGACTTCAACCCCGGTGTTCCAGGCCTGTTGATGCGTGAACCAGCCCAACGCAAATACGGACCACATAACCAGCATGAACAACAACCAGAGGATGATGCTCCTGGCAACGACATTGATGGTGAATAGTCTCTTCATTATGGCTTTCTCCTGTTCTTGCCTGTGAAAACACTGACGAGGGTGCCCTCAGGAAAATGCGCTCAGGGCGCCCAACTTCGAAGAGGGGTAACGACTTAGAGAAAGGCGTTTAACGACGCCATGAATATCTCCGCCGGTAATTGCTTGGAGATGAACCCGTCCACGCCGTTTTCTCCGGCCGTCTGCTCGTCTTCGGGCTTGACGCTGACCGCAACCAGTTTCGTGGCCGGGCAGCATTCGCGCAGGGAACGAATCAGCCGTTGGTGATGAATGCCCGGCAAATTCCAGTCCAGCAGGATGATGTCCGGTGCACGCCGGCAAACCTGGGCCAGCATCGCCTCCACAGAGTGCGCCACGCCCACGACCGTCATTCCGTCCTGCTGCTCGATCATCAGACATAGGGCATCCAGTACGTGTTTTTCACTTTCCGCGAGAAAAAGTGTTTTCACATCATTCTCCTTGTCCAATCTCGATTGCCGTTTGAAAGAAAATCACCCTGTCACAGTTACTGTCAGGCCAGCTTGCAGGTTATGCTGATGGGGATGCTCCAACAGATCACCTGAACAGACACATTTGAAAAACGACCACCGCCCAACGTCACGGCTTGAGCGGAAACATGATTTGTGTCCGCAACTCCGCGGGCGGCGTTTGAGCCGGATCGTCGAGATAGAACTCATATGCTGTGCCGATAAGCTCATAGCCTTGCTGCCTGGTCCACTCGGTGAGCGCATCATATGCCGGCGCCATTTCGCTATATGGCCCGATGAAAAGACAGGTGGCTACTTTGCCGCGAGGCAGCTCACTCGCCTGTACCCGCTCCTTGCCAGGCATTGTTCTGGAAACAGGAAAGCCGATCTCAACATCCAAATCGTCCATGTCCAGGTTGTGGTAAGCGACGAAAGACGGTCCGGTGGGGCCTTCTCCCAGGCTGCTGAGATAAGCTATTATCGTTCCGAGCGTCTCGCCAATTAGTTGAGGTAAAGAGTGCACTGGAGTACGGGCACGAATGGACAAAGCCGGCTGGACGGGCTGTTCACGAATTTCGCACTGGTACGTCATGTTACCTTTCTCCTTTTGGTTATCTGTTACTGCTTTTCAATCCGGTTTTTGCGTGCCCTGAGAGCAGGGGCGGCTACTGTATAATGAGCAGACTCCCCAATGTGCGAATACAATGGGGAGTCCTTGATGCCTGTTATTCCGAGGCGCAGGTGACCTTGTCGATCAACCAGTTGCCGTCTATGTTCGCTAACTCGACCGTGAACATATGGCCCGTGAAGCTCGTGTTGACTTCAACCGTAGCCCCGTTCCCGGCAACTACGGCCGGAAGCGCTGTCACTTCATTGGGCACATCCTGGGCGCACAATACCGGATCGACTCGCCACTCGCCGCCCTGGGTGAAATCGTCCAGATGGGCGATGTAAGCCGGGCTTAACAGCTCGTTGGTCTGATAGGCCTTGTCCACCAGCGGATTGCCCTGATATGACACATACCAGTCATAAAATTCCTGGACGACCTGCTCCGGCGCTGACGTGTTTGTTTCCTGGTCCGTTCCGTACAGAATGGGTGGCAGGATGACAAAAAACAGCGTGGCGACGGCGACAGCGATCAGGATGATCAGAAATGCAATTTGGTTTTTGTTGTTCATTATCTTTTCCCTATCCTTGAACTGGACAATCGGATATGACCCCACTATAAAAAAAAGCCTCCCCGTTGCGCATCGGCGCAACGGGGAGGCTTGTACCTGGCCTGTATATTTAATTTTTCCCTGGTCATTTGACCAGGTGGTTTTGCAAGGCGATCGATACCGCCTCGGTTCGGCTCGTCGCGTCGAGTTTGGAGAGGATGCTGCTGACGTGGAACTTGGCTGTAGAGACGCCGATCACCAGTCGTTCGGCGATTTGCTGGTTACTCAGGCCGTCTACCATCAGGGCCAACACCTCGCGTTCGCGCCCGGTTAAATCGACGCCGGGTTTTTCGCCGGCGCGGGCAGACTGGATCAGCACCTGCGCAGCCTCGGAGGACAGGGTCGACCTACCGGCTACCGCGCTCCGGATAGCCTTCGCCAGTTCGTCCGCCGTGGTATCTTTTAGCAAATAACCGATAGCGCCCGCCTTCACAGCGCCTTCTACCCACTCCTTTTCCTTGAAGCTGGTCAGGGCGATGACCTGAATTTCAGGAAAGCGCTTCCTGATCAGTCCGGTAGCAGTCACCCCATCCATCCCCGGCATCATCAAATCCATCAAAACAACATCGGGCCGAACCTGTCCGCAAAGTGACACGGCGCGTTCTCCGTCCCCGGCTTCACCGACCAGTTCCATGTCGTCATAAGCCATGAGAAAGGCGCTCAGGCCGCTGCGGACAACGGCATGGTCGTCTACCAGCATCACGCGAATGACTTTCGTTTCGGTCATGTCTCTTCCTCCTGGTTCGGGGTTTGCCAAATCAATCGCAGGCGTGTTCCATGATGTAACCGGCTATCAATCTCCAGTCTCGCGCCCACGCTGCGGGCTCTTTCGCGCATGATGCCCAACCCCAAACCTTCATGGTCGTGGGCCTGCACATCAAAGCCAATCCCGTCATCCTCGATCGCAAGCGTTGCCTCGCCGGGCCGGCAATCCAGATGCACCCGGACATGCCCGGCTTCCGCGTGCCTGACGATATTATTGAACGCCTCCTGGGCAATACGATAGAAGACCTCTTTGATTTCGACGGGTGGATTGCATATACAATCATGCTCATACGCGACGGGCAACCTGGCCCGGGCGACAAACGCATTAACCTGATGCCCAAGCAGATCGGCCAGATCTGTATCGTTCAGTGCGGCCGGGCGCAATTCTACGAGCAGGGTGCGCATCTCCGACAGCGCGCCGCGCGTCAGTTGGCGCAACTCTTCCAGGCGACGGAAACCCTCGGCAGGATTTCGCTCCATTATTTTAGGCAATACCTCGGCGATCATACCGGCCGAGAAAAGGGTCTGAGTGACCGCATCATGCAGATCGCGGGCCAGGCGGTTGCGTTCGGCGGCGGCGGCGGCCTCCTCTCCTTTTGCAAAGTATCGCGCGTTCTCAATGGCGATACTCAACTGGTCAGCAATCGACTGGAATAAGGCCAATTGCTCCCTGGTGAAGCGACCGCCCTCCGGGCCGATGATGACCAGCACGCCCAATTTCGTGTCCGGGGTCTGAAGGGGAACCAGAGCGCCCGGTTCCCGCAAGCCCCGCTCCAAAACCGGCTCGACGTACAGGGTCTCGCTCCCGGCAAGCACCACCTGCGCGACTTGGACAATGGTGGACAAATCAATTTCGGCCATCGCTCTTTCCGGGCGAAGTGTATGCGGAATTAATTCGCCCGTGTCTTCGTCAAGCAACATGACCCCTGCACGGGAGGCCCGCACCAGCGGCACGATCAAGTCCAGTGTGATTCGAAGCATCTCGTCCAGGTGAAGCGAGCGATTGGCCGTGGCGGACACTTCCAGGAGGACTTGCAGTTCCTTTGTGCGGGCGTGGACCTGTTCTTCCAGACTTTGCCGCAGCTGTGTCTGTTCGGTGACATCCACCGCTACGTTCAGGATACCGACGGTTTCGCCGTTTTCGATGAGTGGACTAAGGACGACATCCCACCAGGTCGTAATCCCGCCTGATTCCAGGCGCACCCCATTTGCCTGAACGGTCTCGCCGGATAGGGCGCGTTCGAACAGCGGCCGCACGACACTTTCGGTGCCGGGAAGATGGTCGAAGTAGTTCACACCCGGCGCCAGGGGGACGCCGGAAGGCGGGGCGTAGCGAGTGGCGAAGTCTCCCCATGTAGGGTTGTAGCGGCGGATCCGAAACCGGCGATCCAGCACCGCGACGCCCATGGGCATGCGCTCGAACAGCAGGTTCAGAAGATTGAACGGCTGTTCGGGGTCAGGCCATTCATGGTCGATCTGTTGAGGCATGAAGCTCCCTCTCCAACCGATTATATAACAATACGACCGCGGTGGATATCAGGAATGGTTGTCTCGATCAGGCCCTTTCAGGTAACGATCAAAAAAGTCCAGACATGCCCGATTTACCTCCGACAGATACCCTTCCCGATCGTGAGTAGATTGCCCACCTTCCAGCAGTCTCGTCAACAGGGGGCTGGCCAGCGAAAAATCAGTCAGGGAGAAATGACCAGCGCCCGGCAGGTGCAGACTGACGGTCGTCTCCTGTGGACTGGCCAACAATGCCGCGTTCCGTCCGTACTGTGACCACTCCGTCAGATGTTCCCATGCGGCATCCGAATAGATATTCAGAACCGGCACGGGATAAGCCTCATCCAGCCAGACGAATTCGCCGTTTGCCACGCCGGTGATGTCATAGAGAAATGGCGATTCCAGCGCGATGACGGCCGCGACGTCGGCCCTTTGGCGCGGGATGGCCAGTGCCGCAGCGCCGCCCAGCGAATGGCCCATCACGCCGATCCGGCTTGGGTCGATCAGGCCATAGACGCCGATCTCGCCGGCGGCAGCTTTCTCCAAAATGGTATCGAGCGCGAAATTGATGTCGGCCGTGCGGGTTGCCATCCACTTTTGATAATAGCGATAGCTCCTTTCCTTGTCCTGTTTGGCATCCTCCCATTTCAATTCGTTGAAGTATTCCCGGCTTACGAATGTGATTTGCCCGCCATCGCCCCTGGTCCACAACGAATGGCGCGGATGGCCGATGGAACCGACGACATAGCCATGACTCGCCAGCTCCAGATAGAGGGATTCGTTGCTGGTCTCCGTGCCCAGACCGCCATGGGAAAAAAGCACCAGCGGGTAGGTCTCGTCGTCATCATCGCCTTGCGGATACCAAAACGTCACATTGACGACCCGCTCTTTGCCGCCGGCCGAGTTCTGCTCGATGCTGCCCTTGTTGACGTAGCTGTATCGTATCGTTGAAACTGGGCGAGGACCGGTGACGGCAAGCGGCTCGTGCGGGGGAAACAGCACCAGGAACGCTGCCAAAGGCAATATCAACGTTAAGGCGATTGCCAACCGGCATATTGTGCGCTTGGTTATCATCACAACTCCCTGGGTTGAAGGTGGGTCAATCAACCCGAAATCGTTTTCCAACAAGTGCGACGGCCGGACGAAACAAATTTGTTGCGATGACCGAACGGTAGTCCAGTCAGTCTGTTTCAATGACCACTGTTTGCTGGTTCAACCGTTAACTGCCGATAGCGTTGGGCGATCCGGCGCGTTCCCCATAGTCCGAGGAGACCAAAGACAAGGATAATCGCTTCCAGCGCCCATATTTTGCCCAAGGTGTTGGCACCCCAAAAGGCCGCGAATCCGGCAACCGCATCCAACCCGGTCTTGAAGAGCAAGGCCAGCCAGCCCCACCTGGTCTCACCACTGGCTATGGCGTAGAAGATAAGCACGCAGGTGAAGATATGGACAAAGATGACCCCCAGCCGCTCGATGATTGGGGCCAATCCCATACCCACGGTGGCGTTGTTTGCCAACCCACCCAATACAGAGACAGGCAAAGTGTCCGGCCCGAGGAAAGCGACCAGAGCCGAACCAAATCCAGCCAGTCCGAGCAACAGCGCTTCGAAGACCCCGAAGCCTATCCCAAATGATAGCGCCTGGTTCCAGTTGGCTTTACCCCAGCGCACCTTGCTCAGGATCAACCAGGCTAACCCAACCTCGAAAACTCCCGTCAACGCGCCGACATACAGGTAGGCGATCAGGTTATTGAACACAAACAGATTCTCGTGGTTCACCTCCAATGCCTGGAAGGCGAGGGGATTGAGCCAGGCAGCCACTGTGAATTTAATGGCCACGGTTAATAGCCAGAACAGCGCCCCCAGCCCCAGATAGCGCCGATTCAACAGCCGCTTTTGGGAGGCATAGACAATGAACGCCAGGCCTGCCATGATCATGCCCAAACCGGGCAACAGGACGAGCGGCCCCAGCCGGACAGCCTGCCAACCCAGGTTGTAGGTCGCCTCGGTATTTGCGCTGTAGACCATGCCAAGCGTATACATGCCGGTTTGTCCGGCGGGAGGGTGATATTCCTTGTTGATGGAGAAACCACCCGGGTTGATCGTCCCCGAGTTCCAGACCGTGCGCCCGTCGGGCGCACGCAATTCGAAGCCAAGTCGGCCGCTGATCACCTCACCGCTGGCCTTGATTGTGAGCGGGGTGTCGCCGGCGATCAGGTTTTCGTCCACGGGCAAACCGAAAGGAAACGTCTCGCCTTCCTCGCTTTCCTGGATTCGGCCTCCTTCCACACTCGACCAACGGTCGCGCGTGGGGACGCCCGATTGTTGCCACACACCCACCGCCACCAAAAGCAGCAGCAGGCCGAGAAGCAAGGCGTAATAGACGCCCCCCGACTTTTTCGTGCGAAGTGAAAGAAGATTGGTCATGATTTTTTCCATTCCATCAGATGCTGATATCGATACTCAATACCGGTTCTGATCACAGCCTACAAGATACGGCTTCCGGCCGCCTCCTCTCATTGAGCAGGCTTGCGGTCATACGATGGGCCGGTTTTTATCCTGGCCATTTGACCAGGTGCAGTTACCGTGACTTCGTAAACCGTGTGTGCCTTCAGCCATCACGTCGCTTCTCCTCCCAGCGGGAACCGCGTGTCGCGGTTTCGTCCTCCGGGAAAAGCGGCCTGTACCTGTCTTGCTCAACTGGAACGACCTTGCCTTGATAACCCTATTGTATTTCCCTACCAGTCGTTTATCGCCTATCCGAGGGTAGGTTTTGAGGATAGGTTTGTCCAGAAACCTGTGCTGGGCAACAGGGTCTTTCAGTAGTCGGCTCTGATAATACAACACGGCCGTGAGGCGTA
>JAHDWL010000032.1 GCA_023384355.1 Anaerolineae bacterium | reverse complement strand
AAATCGTCGCCCCATCGTTTTTAAAAGAGTATCGCCCCGACGTGGTGATAATCATGAACCCCGTATATCGGGAAGAGATTACCCGCGATCTGGCTGCTATGGGTCTTTCCCCCGAAATCCGCACACTCTAGAGATGAATCAAAACAAGAACCTTCCTGTCTGTCCCGAATCAGAGGTGTTGCCTCTAATCGAAATGAAGCAGGTGCCGGTGCATTGCAATGTGCTTTGGCCGACGCGCGAAGCGGCGCTCAGCGCACCTCGCGGCGATATCCGTCTGGGCTATTTCCCATCTTGTGGGCACACCTATAACCTTGACTTCGATCCTTCGGTCATGGAGTACACCCAGGAGTACGAGAATTCGCTCCACTTCTCGCCCCGATTCCAGGAGTATGCGACCGCGCTGGCGGATGGGTTGATCGAAAAGTACGATCTCCATGATAAGGACATCGTCGAGATCGGAGCCGGCAAGGGCGACTTCCTCATCATGCTGTGCGCGAAGACCGGCAACCGCGGGTGGGGTTACGATCCGAGCTACGTACCTGAACCCGGCTACACCGCGCCTAATGTGACCTTTGTTCAGGATTTCTACTCCGAGAAATACACGCATCAACGGGCTGATCTCATCGTTTGCCGTCACGTTTTGGAGCATATCGAGGATCCTGACGCCTTCATCAGTCAAGTTCGCCGGGCGGTGGGAGACCAGAAATCAGTCGTCTTTTTCGAAGTGCCCAACTCCCTCTGGACTCTTCGCCAAGGCGGCATCTGGGATATCATTTACGAACATTGCTCATATTTCAGCCCGTACTCCCTGGCCTTTCTGTTTCGCAAGCACGGCTTTCGCGTCCTGGCGGTCAACGAGGTCTTCGGCGGCCAGTTTTTGACGATCGAGGCCGTCCCTGATGATGGAGAGAGCGCAGCGCGTGATTATTCGGATGACCTTGCCACTTTGACATCTGACGCCGTCGCATTCGCGACCGGCTATCGCGCCAAGCGCGAGGAATGGCGCGAGGTGCTCGGCTCTATGGCGGCCGCCGGCAAACGAGGCGTCATCTGGGGCGCGGGATCGAAAGGCGTCACGTTTCTGAACGCGCTCAACACCGGCGAAGAAATTCTGGCGGTGGTGGATATCAATCCTCGCAAGCAGGGAAAATATGTGGCTGGAACCGGCCAACTCATTATCTCTCCTACAGAATTGCCCGCCCTTAAGCCTGATTTTGTCATCATCATGAACGGCAACTATCGGGACGAGATAGGGCGCATGTTGAGTGAAGCCGGTATTGAAACAGAGATATTGGTGGCGTGAGACCATGGAAGGTGCCCACAGCTAAGAAAACGCCGCGCGGCAGTTGCCATTAGGCGATCCTCAGCTATAATACTTGTTTGGCGGAAAGGTACGACGTTATCGGCACGACGGCTTTTCGGCCGAGGCGAGCAGCCTCAAGATTTCAGAAGTTACATAGATAATACGGAGGAACAAGATGCCCTTGACTGTGGCAGAGAAAGCCGAATTGATTACCAACTTTGCGACCCATGAAGGCGATACCGGCTCGCCCGAGGTGCAAATCGCGCTCATGGACAAACGGATTCGTCAACTCCAGGAGCACCTGAACACCCACAAGCATGATGAAAGCTCGCGACGCGGGCTGCTCAAGCTGGTGGGCAAGCGGCGGCGTATGCTGGCTTACTTGCGTAAGGAGCACCCGGATCGGTATCGCACCATCATTGGTCGCCTGGGTCTGCGTCGTTAATTGAAATTGAGATAATAAAAAGGGCGAAGATGGCTTCGCCCTTTTTCTAGGAGCGGAAAATCGGCGGGGTTTAGGAATTGGGTATTGTCGCTTACATCGTGAGGTGCGTGTAGGAGCCAATCCCCAGTCCCTAACCCTAATCTGCTCCCCAATCAACGTATACGGATTCGCCTATCCTGACAGGAGCATCTGCGGGAATTGAAACGGCAGCGCCGATTTGGCTGCCTGTTTCATGTTCCCGACCCTCGAGGCGTATGGCGCCGTGAACCATAAATTACAAGGAATCTAATGGGAACAGAAACCAAATTTACAACCACCGTGGGTCGTCATGGCCTCACGATTGCTACAGGGAAGTATGCTGAACAAGCCGGCGGCGCGATCACGCTGCAAGTTGGCGAGTCCATGCTCCTGGCCACAGCGACAATGTCCAAAAATGTGCGCGAAGGGCTGGACTTCTTCCCCCTCAGTGTTGATTTTGAAGAGAAGATGTATGCCGCGGGGCGAATCCCCGGTGGTTTTTTCCGCCGCGAAGGGAAGCCGACTACCGAGGCTGTTCTGACTTCACGCCTGACCGACCGCCCACTCCGCCCCCTGTTTCCGGATGACATGCGGAATGAGGTGCAGGTTATCGTCACCACCCTGTCGTCTGACAGTATTCACCATCTCGACATCATGTCAGTCAATGCCGCCAGCGCCGCGCTGACCATCTCCGATGTACCCTGGAATGGGCCGGTCGGCGCTGTTCGCGTCGGCTACATCGACGGTCAATTGGTCGTCGATCCCACCATCCAGGAGATGGCGGAAAGCAAGCTCGATTTGCGCATCGCCGGCACGCGTGACGCGATTATCATGGTCGAGGCCGCGGCAAATGAAATCCCCGAAGACTTGATGGTGGAAGCGCTCGCCTTTGGGCATCAGGCACTCCAGCCAATCATCACTCTTCTTGAGGAGATGCAGGCGGCCGTTGGCAAGGAAAAACGTGAACCGACCGTCTCGACGATTGATACCGCCATTGTCGCCGCTACCAAGGACCGTATCGGCGGCCGAATCGCCGGCGTCATTGCCGAAACTACTGAACGTGAAGACCGTAATGAAGCGCTCGATGTATTGCGTGATGAAGTTGTTGACAGCTTCCTGAGCGAAGACGAGGCCGTCGACCCGAAGGCCGTTCGCGAGGTATTCGCCGACGAGATCAAGAAGGCTGTGCGCCACCGTATTCTGTACGATGGCATCCGTCCGGACGGTCGTGATTACACCACCATTCGGCCGCTTTCATCCGAAGTCGGCCTAAGCCCACGCGCCCACGGCTCCGGGCTGTTCCAGCGCGGACAGACTCAGGTCTTGTCCATTGTCGCCCTCGGCACGCCGCGCGAGGCGCAGAAGCTGGATGGCTTGTCGCCCGAGGATAGCCGGCGCTATATGCACCATTATAATTTCCCGCCGTTCTCCACCGGGGAGACCTGGCCGATGCGTGGGCCGCGCCGTCGGGAGATCGGGCACGGCGCACTGGCTGAGAACGCCTTGCTGCCGATGATCCCTTCTGAGGATGTCTTCCCGTACACGATCCGGGTTGTATCCGAGGTTCTCTCTTCGAACGGCAGCACCAGCCAGGCCAGCGTTTGCGCGTCGAGTCTGGCCTTGATGGATTGTGGCGTCCCCATCAAGCGACCGGTCGCCGGTGTGGCGATGGGCCTGGTGACCGACGGCACGAAGTACGCGGTCCTCACCGACATTCAGGGATTGGAAGATCACCTGGGAGACATGGATTTCAAGGTCGCCGGCACGAGTGACGGCATCACGGCCTTGCAGATGGATATCAAGATCAGCGGTCTGGATATGGGCATCATGGCCGAAGCACTCGAGCAGGCCCGCGTGGGCCGGCTCGAGATTCTGGATTCGATGCTGAAAACCATTTCCGCACCGCGAGCTGAGCTTAGCCTCTACGCGCCACGCATGTTGACAATCAAGATCGATCCCGAAAAGATCGGCGCAGTCATCGGCAAGGGCGGAGCAACGATTCGTGGGCTGGAAGAAGAATTCGAGGTCTCGGTCGATATCCAGGAAGACGGCACTGTGTTTGTGGCCGGCGTGGATGGTTTGAAGGCCGAGGCGGCGCTTGATCGCATCCATATGCTGACCCATGATCCCGATCTGGGCGAGATTTTCACCGGCAAGGTGGTTCGAATTACCGATTTCGGCGCATTCGTGGAGCTTGCTCCCGGCCAGGACGGCATGGTTCACATCTCTCAATTGGCCTCCGAGCATCTGCAACGAGTTGAAGATGCAGTCAAGATGGGCGACGAGATCATGGTCATGGTTACTGACGTCAGCAGCGAGGGCAAGATCCGGCTCTCCCGTCGTGCAGTTCTCGAAGGCTGGAGCCTGGAAGAAGCAAAGGCCCAGGACGCCGTTCGAAAGGGTAGCGGCGGGCCTCGCGGAGGTAATGGCGGCGGTCGTGGTGGCGATCGCGGCGGTGATCGACGAGGTGACCGCGGTGGTGATCGTGGCGGCCGCCCGCAACGTAGATAATCCCGATGTTTATTCGAGCATGGTGGTCAATCGACGAATAATGTTTGGCTGTCATGCTCAATATTTCCTGGAAGGAGCATTCTGATATGAAACGAATCGGACTGCTCCTTATTCTCATGATCTTGTTCGCGGCAGGTTGTGGCTCAAACGCTACGAATCTAACCGAACAGTTTGAGAGTGAGGAGCCGAGCGCGAGGGCGACCGCGGCCCCGGACAGCGCGGAACCGGCCGGAGGTGTCGCCGGCGTCCCCTCAGGAGACGTCGATGACCCGACCCAGGTCCGCGAACGGGACTGGAAAGAAGGGAACACGGTTAACCCGGCGGTAACGATCATCGAATACGGCGATTTCCAATGACCGGGTTGTGCAGGGTTCGCCCCCCTGCTAAAGCGTCTGGTAGACGCTTACCCCGATGATATCCAGGTTATTTATCGTCACTTTCCTCTGAACAGTATTCACCCCAATGCCCAGAAATCGGCCGAAGCGTCTGAAGCGGCCGGGGCACAGGGAAAGTTCTGGGAATATCACGATCTGTTGTTCGAGCGCCAGGCAGACTGGAGTGCCTTGGACGCGGCGGCCGCGCGAGATTTCTTCATCGCTCTGGCTGAAGAGGTAGGTCTTGATATCGATCAGTTCACATCTGAACTGGACGGCGGAACTTATGCCGAATACGTGTCCGGCTCGGAACAGGAAGCCGCGGCTCTTGGCTTGCCCGGAACGCCATCGGCAATTGTAAACGGACAGATAGTCGCCGGCGAATCGCTGCCACGCGATTTTGATGCCTGGGAGGCATTTGTGAAAGACGAAATCAAACTGAAAGAACTGGCGGCACGGCAATATAAGTCGGCGCCGGAAATGGTAATCAATCCTGATGCTCGCTATTTGGCCCACGTGGAGATGGCATCCGGTGGGAAGTTCACCATTGAACTTTTACCGAAGTCAGCGCCGCTGACGGTAAATAGCTTCGTTTTCCTTGCGAAGAACGGGTGGTTCGACAATATCACGTTCCACCGCGTCATTCCCGGATTTGTGGCGCAAACCGGTGACCCGAGTGGCACCGGTCGAGGTGGTCCCGGGTATTACATCCCGAACGAGATCGACAAGAGCCTGTCCCATGATGAAAAAGGCGTTGTGGCCATGGCTAACGCCGGCCCCAATACCAACGGCAGCCAGTGGTACATCACCTATGGCGATGTCAGTCAACTGGACGGCAATTACACTATTTTTGGGAAAGTGATTGAAGGTATGGATGTGGTTGAAGCGATCACCCCGCGCGACCCCTCCCGAAACCCGACTGCGCCCGCCGGCGATACTATCTCACGAATCACCATCGAAGAAATTCTTCCCTAGATACATATCATCACACCCGACCTTTTTGAGCGTTCAATAAGGTCGGGTGTGACATCCCGGCAATTTGCGGTGACTGGCATATCTATCACCCCCGTCGAGCCGTTAGTCGAGAAAAATCTGTTCAGGCAGCGCGACCGCGCGCCAGGCAGAATCCCCGATTTCGAGGACGTTCGCGCGCGTCTGCCGATTCCCGTCTTGCCTGAGGACACCCAATGGGAGTCCATCTATTGGACGTCATGGGATTTGTTTTGGCGCAGCCTGAAGCAACCTGCTGATGGATCAGGACTTTCTGCGGGATATAACCAACCCAAGCCCGGCCGCTACATCGAGATGGGTCGCAGTGGATTGGTGGCCAGCCTGGCCGGCTACATCCCTGGTTCTTTCAGCCTGGTCGAATTTCTCGATAACTTCTATGCCACCCAACAGGATGATGGTTTCATTTGTCGTGAGATCGACCCTGCAAGCGGGAAGGCGGTTCATGACGCGTACAACCCGAACAGTACCGGGCCGAATTTACTGGCCTGGACGGAATGGCGTCATTTCCGACTGACAGGAGACAAAGATCGCGTCGCGTCCGTTTTCTGGCCTCTTCTTGCCCTTCACCGCTGGTCGCGAGCCAACCGGACCTGGCGCAATGGCCTCTACTGGACGACGGCATACGCGAGCGGCCTTCTCAATCAGCCCCGTGTGAGTGGGAGCCGCTATCATCATAACCATTGGGCCTGGATCGATGCCAGTGCCCAGGCGATGATCAACTGCGCCATGTTGGAACGGATGGCGTCCGTGTTGGGAGAACAGGAACAAGTCAATGATGTGACAAGCGAGCGAGAGAAGCTCGTGAGGGTGATAAACGCTGAGATGTGGAATGAGGAACTTCATTTCTATCAGGATATCGGCCCGGATAATGGGTTCAGCGATGTGAAAAGCATCGCCGCCTACTGGACTCTGTTAAACCCCTATCTTGTTCCCAAAGAGAGATTGATACCCTTTGTCCAGCATCTGCGGGACGCCTGGTCGTTTCATACCGAGAATGTAGTTCCGAGCCTTTCGGCCGATGCGGATGCCTATAACGGTCGCACCGGAAACGGCTGGCGCGGCGCGGTGTGGCCTGGCTTGACTTACATGGTTCTGCGTGGCCTGCACGCCAACGAACAAACGAATTTGGCCCATAAACTGGCGGTCAATCAACTTGAAGTTGTTCGCCGGGTTTATGAGGATACCGGGTTTTTCTGGGAAAATTACGCGCCGGAGGAAGCTGTTCCCGGCGATCCTTCCGAGGTTGATAATTCAGGGACAACGGCATCGGCCATTATCCCTATGGTCCTGGAAAGCGTTCTGGGGCTCGCCGTCGATTGGCCTCTGAGGCAGATAACCTGGCGGCGGCTTCTGGATCGGCAACAATCGTATGGAGTTCGCAATTTGCCGCTTGGCAATGAGGGGACCATCGACCTTGTCGGCGACGACGAAAGCGTCCATGTCCGTACAGACGCTCCGATTACCCTGGCGATTTATGGTGACCACGAGACCATTCAAGTGGCCGTACCCGCCGGCGACTTCAATATCTCTTTCAAGTGATGGCCTGATTCGTTACTGATGTTTGAATTCACGGCGGCCACCATAAACCTTCGCGGCCGGACGCAACGATGGTTGGCTCGCCGGCATCTGCTAGTTGGCCAAATTGTCGATCGTCTCCCTGATATTATCGCCTTGCAAGAGATCGACCTGTCGATTGGACAGGGAAGGTGGGTTGCTCGACAGGTTAATATTCGTCTGTCCGGCGATGGCAAAAATCCATACAGGATTATTCAGGTTCGTCGTCCCGGGTTCCGTCATTTTTCTCATGCAATCGGCATCATGTCTCGAATGCCTATTATTTACCACGACACAATTTTTGTTGGTTATGATGGTGTGGCCTGCAGGGCGAATATAGAGCTTCCCGCCGGCGCGGCCGGCACCCGTCGCCAGTCGCTTGACTTTGTAAGTGTTCAATTGCATCATGGTGCGGCTGCCGGAGAGGCCAGGCTGGAACAGGCGATGAATCTTGTTGGGTGGCTGAACGAGAAAAAACGTGTGCCATTGCAGGTGATCGCGGGTGATTTTAACGAGATGCCGGAGAGTGGTTCTGTAAATTTCATGCGCCAGACCTACAGGTCGGCAGTGGCGGAACATCGTGGCCGCGATATGTACGCCACATATCCGACAAACCTTGTTCAGCCACAGCCCGTTCCTGCGGCATGTCTGGATTACGTATTTCTTTCGCCGGCTGTGTATAGGGTGACGAGGGCAGGTCTTTTTGCCGACAAGGCCGCTTTCGATGATGATACTCTTTATCCGTCCGATCATGTGGGCTTGCTGGTTGGGCTGGAAGTTTAGGGGTTTCGTGGATAAACGAAAAGATCTTATCTCGATAGTCGCTCCGGTTTATAACGAAGAGGTCGTGCTCGACGCGCTCTATGCGCGTGTGCGAGCCGTGCTCGATGATGCGGGAGAAGATTGGGAGCTGATACTGGTCAATGACGGCAGCCGTGACGGTTCGGCCGATGTGATCGCGCGACTGCATGAGAGCGATGCGCGCGTCAAGGGAATCAGTTTCTCGCGCAATTTCGGCTTTCAGATTGCCGCGACCGCCGGCCTTGATTACGCTCGTGGTGACGCCGTGATTCTGACGGATGCCGACTTGCAAGACCCTCCGGAAGTTTATCCGGCGATGCTGGAGCAGTGGCGCGCGGGCTACGATGTAGTTTACGGGGTGCGAGCCAGCCGCCAAGGCGAGACGTGGTTTAAGTTGACCACGGCGAAGATCTTTTATCGCCTGATCCATCGGATTACAAGCATCAATATCCCGCTGGATACCGGTGATTTTCGCCTGATGGACCGGCGCGTTATTAATTCATTGCGGGGCATGAACGAGCGCAATCGCTTCTTGCGGGGGATGGTGCCATGGGTCGGCTTTCGGCAGATCGGCGTGGAATACAATCGGGATGCCCGCTATGCCGGCGAGGCCAAGTTTACCAGCGTGAAAAAGATGCTGCCGTTCGCCCTCGACGCCATTACCAGCTTCTCCTATTTTCCTTTGCAGCTGGCCACTATATTGGGTTTTATTATCGCCACGATCAGCGTCCTGGGGATTATCGTTGTGGTCGCGATACGTCTATTTGGGCCGCATGAGCCGCTGTTGGGGCAGGCGACGACACTGGTCATTGTCCTCTTTCTGGGCAGCGTGCAACTCATCAGTCTGGGTATCATCGGGGAATACCTTGGGCGGATTTACGATGAGGTGAAAGGACGGCCGCTTTATCTTATCCAGCAAAGCTGGGGGTTGGAAAACGCGCCGCTTGGCCGATTTGCGCCCCCGATGGGCACGAGTAGCGCGCCTGAAAATTGATCGGCAACCCGAAAGTTATCCGCCGATCTCTGACATTACCCGGTTGAGTGGAACCACGTCCTGGGCCAAACCGTGCCCCCAGGGTTTCCACCAGATCCCCTCGCTAATGATCGCGCGCAGTTCATCATCGGTCGCGCCATCACGCATCGGCGATAACAGGTCGACTTCCTTCTCGCGCAGGAGACACAGGCGCAGGCGACCGTCGGCGGTGAGCCTTGTCCGGTTGCAACTGGCGCAAAAAGGATGGCTGATGGAGCTGATGAATCCGATCCTCCCCGGTGCTCCCTCGAGGTAATAGAGGCTGGCTTCGCCGTCCAGTTCGCCGGGATTCACCGGCGTCAGCGGCCCGAGGGCTGATTCGATCGTACTGATCATCTCTTCCTGTGTGACGACCCCGGCGAGCTGAAAATCGGCCACATCGCCGAACGGCATCATCTCGATGAATCTGATCTGCCATGGCTGGTAGAGTGACAATCTTGCCAGATCAACCAGGTCTTCACCCTCGTTGTAATTACGAACGACGACGGAATTCAGTTTTATTTCCAATCCGGCTGCCTGGGATGCGCGAATCCCCCGCCAAACGTCCTCGACTTTTCCCCAGCGCGTTAGCTGCCGGAACTTGTCGGCGTCCAGCGTGTCGATACTGATATTGACTCGTGTCAATCCGGCGTCGGCCAGAGGTTGGGCCAGGCGATCCAGCAGGATTCCGTTGGTGGTCATGGCGACCTTTTCGACGCCTTTGGTTGCCCCGATTTCTCGCACCAGATCAACCAGATTCGCCCGCACAGTCGGTTCGCCACCGGTCAGGCGAAATTTACGGAAACCAAGGTTAGTGAAAAGATGGACAAGCCTGATGACCTCATGATCTTGCATAAGCTCGCTGCGAGGTCGAAAGATCATGTCTTCCGGCATGCAGTATACGCAACGAAGGTTGCAGCGGTCGGTCAGGGAGATGCGCAGATAATTGATATTTCGCCCGAAGCGATCGAAAGCCATGATCTTGATCCGGTGTAGCTAGGATCGGCAACCCAAAGCCGGGTTGTCGACATCGATATCACTGTACAGATTGCACTAAAACTCGCCAACCTGTTTATTGAATTATTATCAATATTATCATAGAAAATGGTGAATGAGAAGTAGCGAAATCAGAGGGCATCCGACGGGAACACGGGCAACGATTGGATCGTTTAGATAGTATAATATTATCGCTTTTATCGAGTAAAAGCGCCATTTATAGTCAGGTTTGAGTGTAAAGTTGAATCGACAGCCACTATTACCAGGCTGGCTGAGCGCGTTGCTATCGGTCGCGTTCGTTTTGTCAGCCATTGCCGTGCTATTTTTCGCGTATCTAACCGTCCAGCATCTCATGAGTGAGCCGCTCGACGAGCTTTCCGGAGATGAACCATTGGACGGTGGGCTCCAGCAGGTCGAAGGCGGGTTGGCACCGGTGCCAATCAACGCCGGCGCGACTTCCATCGCTCCAACGCCGTTGCCCACTATCGGGGCGTGGGAAGGCAATGAAAGGGTCAATATACTGTTGCTGGGTATTGATCGCCGGCCCGGAGAAGCATTTGTCTCCCGAACGGACTCGATGATGGTGATCTCCGTCGACCCGCAAACAGATACCGCCTCAATCCTGTCCATCCCTCGTGACCTGTACGTGCAGATTCCGGGCTATGGTCAGGACCGGATCAACACCGCGCTGGTTTATGGCGCGCGTGAAGGGGATTATCTCGACGGTGCGGCCCTGGCTATGCAAACGGTTTCGTCGAATCTGGGCATACCAATCAATCACTTCGTACTGGTCGATTTTGGCGCGTTTGTGCGCACCATCGACCTGCTGGAGGGGATCGATGTCCAGGTTCCCTACGAGATCAATGACTCGATGTATCCTGACATGGATTACGGTTATGATCCGCTCTACATTCCGGCTGGCTTGCAACATTTTGACGGGCAGACGGCATTGAAATATGCCCGCACACGTCATGCTGACAGCGATTTCAATCGCGCATACCGCCAACAACAGGTTCTCTTTGCTGCCCGCAGTAAAGCCCTCAGTCTGGGTTTGACCCAGATGCTGGTGCGCGCACCATCCCTGTATCGCGAGGTCGAAGACGGAGTCCGCACCGATTTAAGCCTGGAGCAGATTTTACGATTGGCAAAGACGATCGGCGATATCCCCTCAGAAAATATGCGCAATGAAGTTCTGGATCAGGATTATGTGACCAGTTTCAGGACGCCGGGCGGCGCGTCAGTCCTGCTCCTTAATGCCGATACAGCCATGCCATTGATCCAGAGTCTTTTCAATCAGTAACTCCACCCTTGCGCGAACGGGTTGCACGGATTAAGCTTCAGGATTGCGTTAGTTATCCCTTAAGGATCATGCATATAGTGATCCTTGGTTGGGATGCTGTGCGCATCCAGGAACATCATCATGAACAGAACACAATTTAAGGAACGCCTGGAGAAAGGCCCCTTGCTGATGGATGGAGCCTTCGGAACTGTGCTGCACGGTCGGGGGATCCCGATTGACCAGTCTTTCGATGCTGTGAATATTAACCAACCGGCGTTGGTTGCGGAAATCCATCGAGGATACATTGATGCCGGATCCGAATTGATTGAGACAAACTCTTTCGGTGCCAACCGGTACAAATTGGGTGAAAACGGCCTGCAGAGCAAGGTTGAGGAGATTAACAAAGCTGCGGTTGCCGTAGCCCGCCGTGTCATCGCCGGATCTTTTAAGGATATTCTGCTTGCCGGATCAGTGGGGCCGTTGGGTGTCCGGTTGGCTCCTCTCGGTCGAGTGTCTCCGGAGGAAGCGCAAGAAGCGTTCAGCGAGCAAATCCATGCCCTTATCACAGCCGAGCCGCAAGGGGTTGACCTTATAATCATCGAGACGATGTCGGATGTTAAGGAGATCGAGGCGGCCGTTGCGGCAACGCGGGCGATAAGTGCCGACATCCCGATCATCGTGGAGATGACCTTCACCCGCGACGATAAAACCATGTTGGGGTACCCGCCGGAGGCAGTAGCCACCACTTTGGCAGCACTGGACGTTGACGCGGTCGGCATCAATTGCAGTGGTGGTCCCGCCCAGGTGCTACGCCTGATCAGCATTGTGCGGGAGGTAGCTCCGGACATCCCTGTCTCGGCTTCCCCTAACGCTGGTTGGCCGGAGCAGATGCAGGGCGGCCGGGTAATGTATCCAGCAACGCCCGATTACTTCGCCGATTACGCCAGGGCGTATGTCAACGCCGGCGTTAACCTGATTGGTGGGTGCTGCGGAACAACGGCCGCTCACATAAAGGCCATGCGCCACGCGCTCGACACACCGGGAGAAGCCTCAGTTTCACTACCCCGTATAAGAATCACGAGCCGGCGTGAGACCGCCGTCCCCACAGGCACCCAACCGACGCTGTTGGCCCAACATCTGGCCGGTGACCAGCTCATCCTGACCGTGGAGATGGACCCCCCGAAAGGGGTAGCTCCTGAGCGTTTGCTGGCCGGCGCGAGGATGCTGCGTGAGGCAGGTGCGACTTTTCTCAATATCGCCGACAGTCCGCTGGCTCGCATGCGCATGAGCGCCTGGGCCGCGGCATACCTTGTCCAAAAGGATATCGGACTGGAGACGGTGCTCCACTTCCCGACTCGCGGCCGAAACTTGTTGCGCATCCAGGGTGATCTGCTGGCTGCACATGCGATGGGCATTCGAAACCTGTTTGTGGTCATGGGCGACCCTACCCGGATCGGCGATTTTCCTGAGGCGACCGACACCTTTGATATTGTCCCCACCGGCCTGGTCGAACTGATAAAGAATCAGTTTAATCAGGGCCTCGACAAGGCCGGGCAATCGATCGATCAGCCGACAAGCTTCGTTGTCGGCTGTGCCTTGTCCCTGACCCCAAAGGACATCGACGCAGAACTCAAGTTATTGCGCAAGAAGGCCAGACACGGCGCGGACTTTGTTCTGACCCAACCAGTGTTCGATACAAAGGCGGCTGTCGCCTTCATAGAGGCCTACGAACGCACATACGACGAACCGCCACCGCCAATTCTGGCCGGGATCAAGCCTCTATACAACAGCCGTAACGCGGAATTCTTGCACAACGAAGTGCCGGGGATAACAATTCCTGAGGAAAAAAGAGAGCGGATGCGGCGAGCGGATCAACCGGTAGGCGAAGGGGTTCAGATTGCTCGCGAGATCGCTGAAGAATTACGACCCTATGTGAGAGGGTTCTATATCATGCCTGCATTCGGTCGCTACGATCTGGTGGCTGATGTGCTTGATGTCTTTCCGAAAATATAGCTTGCTGGTCGCTTTAATCCAGTAATCTGTGCGGGTCGCGCGAGGTTGTACGACCCGCTTTTCATTTCCGTAAGTTATTCCAAAGATCGTCTGGCGCTTCGTATCTACTCTGGACATGACTTAAAACATCGGCTACATTACCCAAATTCTCCGCATTCACGCTGTCGGCCGCTGTGGCCGAAGTCGACTCACTATTTATCGAGGCTAACCCCATGAGCGAGAAATATACGATAGTAATTTTCGGGGCGTCAGGCGATTTGACGCGACGCAAGCTTGCTCCGTCTCTTTACGATCTCTTCCGTAAAGGACGTATGCCCGAAAAATGGCGGATTGTCGGCTTGGCGCGCAGCGAATTCTCTGACGATGCTTTTCGCGAGCACATTGAAGAAGGCGTGAGGGTATTTGCCTAGGCGAAGTTTGTCGGCAAGTAATGGCGCGAGTTCGCGAGTAACATCACATACCTGAAAGGAGATATCAATAATCTTGAACAATTGACGGCACTGGATAAGAGTTTGGCCGAATGGGAAGGAGACGACACAGCAAACAGAATTTATTACTTATCGATCGCCCCAAGCCTTTATGAAAATACAATAGCCAATCTGGGCAAAGCCGGCATGGTTCATGAGGGAAATGGATGGCGGCGGGTTGTCATCGAGAAGCCCTTTGGTCATGATCTGGTTTCCGCAAGACAGCTGAATGCCGCTGCGCACCAGGTCCTGGCTGAATCCCAAATTTATCGAATTGACCATTATCTGGGGAAAGAGACCGTACAAAATCTGCTGGTTTTCCGGTTTGCAAACTCGCTTTACGAACCGGTATGGAACCGAAATTATATTGACCATGTGCAGATTACCGCGGCCGAAACCGTCGACGTGGGTCATCGAGCGAGCTTTTACGATGGTGTGGGGGTCATGCGCGACATGATCCAGAACCATGTCATGCAACTCCTGTCACTGGTGGCGGCCGAGCCCCCGGCGTCGTTTCACGCGGAAGCGATTCGGAACGAGAAAGCGAAGGTATTCAGCGCGATCAGACCCATCCGTCCTGAAGATGTGGCCAAGTGCACTGTGCGCGGTCAATACAGAAAATACCGTGATACGGAAGGAGTAGCTCCAGGATCAAATACTCCCACGTATGCGGCCTTGCGGTTTTTTATCGATAATTGGCGTTGGCAAGGTGTGCCGTTCTATATGCGATCCGGCAAGGCGTTGGCCGCCAAGGTGACCGAGATCACCATCTTTTTCAAACGGCCACCTCACGTGATGTTTCCAATGCCGGAAGGTACAGAACCCGCGCCTAACCGACTATCGATCTGTATTCAGCCGGATGAAGGTATCTCTTTCTCTTTTCAGGCGAAGGTTCCCGATACCGCGGCTGAGATGCGGGATGTCGAAATGTCATTTAATTACGAAGAATCATTCGGAGCCCTTTCCATCCCGGAGGCCTACGAGCGATTGTTGCTGGATGTAATCAAGGGTGATGCTTCACTGTTTACCCGTAGCGATGCCATCGAATTATCGTGGGAATTGATCGATCCGATCCTTACCGGATGGGACTCGAAATACGCGCCACCACTCAACTTCTATGAATCAGGCTCATGGGGCCCGCCAGAAGCCGATCAACTTATCGCCCATAATGGGTACAAATGGTCGCATTGTTGCGGGCACGAACCTGGTGGGGACTAGGCCGGACAATTTCAGTCTGTCGCCGGTTCGTCTGTCGCGCGTCCCTGCAGGTAAAGATACAGGATACTCATGACAGTTGCCGGTTCCGCTTCCCTCTCGCGGTTCTGACGGCGCGTGCTCCGGCTGCGACTGATCTGCAGATAGCGGCGCGCCCGGGTAATGCCGACGTAGAGGAGGCGCAACCGTTCGCAGATAACCTCGATATGGGCGGATTCGGTAGCTGTCCGGTCAGGATAGATACCCGCATCATTGTGCATCAGATAGGATAGTTGTGCCGTAGCCTCAGCGCTGGGGTCGCCACCAAGGAAGTCGTGGACGCCGAGAAACGGCGCTTCCAGACTTCCGGGGATCCACAACCCGTCGATGCCCGTCAGAAAGACGGCGTCCCATTCCAGACCCTTGCCGCTGTGTTGGGTTGCCAGGGAGATGCGGCCGGGTTTTGGTTCGTAGCCGGAATCGTCACGAATGATATTCAATACACGTTTGCCCGTCGCCACAGACTGTAATTGGGCGACCAGTTCAGGCAACCGCCAGTCTGGTTGAGCTTCCCGCCATTGTCGCAATTGACTGGCGATCTGGTAAGCGATGGCCAAGTCCAGTTCGTGTGAGGTTTCGCCTTCAGTCGATTTCGTCGCAGGAGGTATAAACAAGGCGTCAGCCAGGGTCAAGGTCAGATCATCTATCGGCAGCTCCCGCAATTCAAAGCTTTGACGAAGAAACTCGCTCAGCCGTTCCAGACGAATGATGTCATCCTCCGATGCGACGCCTGCCGGCAATAACTCGATCAAAGTCTCGTCGCCCCGTGGAAACAGCAGCGACTCTGGCCGGAAAACGCTCCGCAACAACGCCTGGAAACGAGGTCTATCATCACTCTCCATTTGTGGTGATTCGCAGAATGGGCCAGATTCGTGAAGTTCGGCCACGCCGTTGTAGGCAGCTTGTAAAGCTTTGGTGTCAAGTGGGTTGGCCAGCACAGCAAGAACGGCATGGAGTGCCGCCGCAACCTCTCGCTCGCGGCCGCTGCCGCGGAGCAAGTTATCATAGTTGGCTTTCAGCGCGTCAAGATGTTGGGCGATGGCGTAACCTGCCTGATGGGTCGGCACGAGGATGGCGATAGTGTGGTGCGGATGTTGGTGGGTGTATTCAACCGCCAGCCGGGCAACCTCCGGCCATTCCTCGTCTTCACGCTGGCGGAAAACGCGGATGCGCATTTCGGCTTCGCTGTCGGGTGGGTTGGGCTGTGCGTCGCCCGGCGGTGTGGGGAGGATGTCCTGTCGCCGGAAGGCATCGCGCCTGACCTCAGGGATAGGATGACTGTCAATCGTCCAGTTCAACATGGCATTGGCCGCACCGATGATGAGCTGCGCGGATCGGCCGCTGTTCGGCAACGTTCGAGCTACAACATCCGGCCGGTCGATGAACCGGGAGAAGAAGCGCGGGTGAGCCGCGGTGAAAGTGCTGGTGATGGCTTGATTTGGGTCGCCGACACGTACCCAGTTGCCGTCGCTCCCTGTGAGTTGATCCAGAAGCGCCTCCTGGAGAGGGACGCTGTCCTGAGATTCGTCCTCAAGAACGAACGGCCAGCGCGCGCGCAGACTCATCACCAGGTCGGGCCTGTGCTCCAGCAGATCGGCCGCGCGCCAGATTAGATCGTCATAATCCAGCCCGCCCTGACGCGACAGGGAGAATTGATAGCGGCTGTAGATGCCGGCCATCATCTGCATCAGCGGTGATCGGGCGACATTGGGTTCATCGTCGGAAAATTCGGCCTTTTCGGATTGCTTGCGAATTGCGGCAAGGATTGCATCCGGTGTTTGTCTGCTGTTCTTGGCCGCCCTGATAAAAGATGCGGCCGTGCTGGCGGTTATGTCGCGCCAGCGGGCGATCATCTGTGGGCTGTGCTCCCGATTTGACTCTGGCAGGAATGCCTCCCACAGTCTCGTGTTGTCGTTTATCCACCCGTCTACGGCTCCGTCCAGGGATTGACGGCTTTGCAGCTCGTCGAGCACGGCCAACTCATCGCCGGGTGTTTCACCCGCCGAGCGCACAATCTCCAGTGACAGACTGTGCAGTGTGCGGACGTCGTAACCCGTATCAGGCAACTCCAACTCGGTGAGGCGCTTGCGGATGCGCACGCGAAATGTGTCGACACTGGTATTAAGAAAGGTGACGACCAGGATTTGCTGGCCGGCGGCGCTGTTTATTCTACCGTCGGCGATCAATCTGGTCGCCAGCAGCGAGAGTATGAAAGTCTTTCCGCTGCCCGGGACGGCGCTGATAGCCATCTTTCCGCTCTCATATTCCAGAACCTTTTCCTGGGCTGGACGTAACCTTAATGTAGGGGTGTCGTTGGGTATGTTCATTGGAGGAGACCTTCTACATCCATTATAATCAGCCGTTCACCTTCCGGCATCCTGCCGGCCGGATTTTTGATTTTTATGACGTTCAAACAATTCTCAATATTTCTATTCACCGTGGTTGTTTCGAGTGTTGCCGTTATTATCGGATCAAGTCAAGATGCGAATGCCCAGACCACGACACCTACGCAAACACCTGATCTACCTGAATCGACTGTCGATCACCGTTTTGGTGTGGTCGAATCCTTCTGGGAGGCCGAGGAAGCGGCCGAACTGGAGGTAGGATGGGATCGAATTCTGTTCTATTGGAACGAGATACAACCCACCGGCCCTGATGACTGGAACACATTGCATGTGCTGGAGGAGTGGCTCGATGACGCGCGAGAGCATGATCGTCTCGTCATGGGTCTGTTGAAGAATACGCCAGGTTGGGCAACCGATGCTGAACCGTATTCCGGCGTGCCGCGCGGCCTGTATTTGCCGGTAGACGATCCCGGAAACCTGTGGGCCGGTTATGTGGCCAAGGTCGTGAAGTATTACGCCCCGCTCGGTGTCCATCACTGGATCATCTGGAATGAGCCGGAGATTGAGGCCGGAGTTTACGGCCACGAGTTCAGCGGCTCAACGAGTGATTACTACCAACTTCTCAAGGTCGCGTATCAAGTGGCCAAGGCTAACGATCCAGAGGCCGTTATCCACCTTGCGGGCTGGTCTTACTGGCATGATCCCAGCTGGTTGGGTCAATTCCTGCAGATTGCTGTAGCTGATCCGGAAGCCAAAGATCATAATTATTTCTTCGACATAATCACGCTCCATATTTATTTCCGTGTCGAGACGGTGGAAGAGCTTGTCAATGAGACGTGGGATATTCAACGGCGATATGGATTGCAGAAGCCGATCTGGATAAATGAAACAAACGCCTCGCCTAACCTGGATCCGTTGTGGCCGGTTGAGAGGCCCAATTTCCAGGTTGACCTTGACCAGCAGGCCTGGTTCATCGTGCAGGCTCACGCACTCGCTTTTGGTGCTGACAGCACTTCCGTCGGCATCTACAAACTGATGGACGTGTTGTTGCCGGAGGGTGGCGAATCGTTCGGCATCCTTCGTCCTGACAGCAGCCGGCGGCCAGCATTTTACGCTTATCAAACCGTGGTCCGCTATTTGAGGGATTTCACTTTCCCGGTCGGCCGTCAGCGTGCCGAAAATTTCTATGCTTTTACCTTCAACCGTCCCGATAGCGTGACCAGGATACTTTGGTCGCGTAACTCCGCCGATTTGGTGCTCAAGGTTCCGGCTCTGGCCGATGAAGCCTTGATCGTCTCCGCAACCGGCGACACTGAGCGGGTTGTTAAGGCCTACCGGGGCCATTATCGGATTCACTTGCGCGGCGCGCGCTGCACGCCGGAGTGTGATATCGGCGGTGCCCCTGTTTTTCTCGTTGAGGCCGTCGACAAACCAGTGGACATTGACAGCATGGCCGCGATAGACCCGGAAACGGCGATTGTGGCGACCGCTACGCCATCGCCGACACCGTCACCCACAAGTGCCAACACCGAAATCGGTGCAGCATCGACCGAAACGCCCGATGCCGAGCCAACCGCCACCCTGACGCCTGAACCAACGGCTACTGTTACGGCACTACCTACCGTTACGGCAACGTCCTCGCCGACTTCACCGCCGCCGACAGCGGTGCCCTCGCCAACACCAGCATCCGTATCTGGCGAGGGCGAGGAATTGGCCGCCTTGTCAACCGATTCGGCGGCGCAAACCACCGGAGACGCGGGCGATGGCTCACCCATGGATCCCCCTTCGGGTGAAGGCTCCGCTTCCTGGTGGTTCATCGGCGCGGCCGTGTTTCTCGGAGGTCTGTTGTCGTTGGTCGTTGTTCGCCAGCGCCGTAATTGAGAATGGCTACTTATCAATCTGATATCCTTGTCGTTGGCGCGGGAATCGCCGGGCTAATGGCGGCTCGTCGCCTGTGCGCCGCTGGATTTCAGGTTGCGGTGGTGGAGAAATGTTCAGGGGCCGGGGGGCGCTTGTCGACTGTTCCTCTTGGGTCGGGCCTGGCCGACAGCGGTGCGCAATTTTTCACCGTTCGAACGCTCGAATTCCGGCGCGAAGTCGATAGCTGGCTGGCCGAGGGGCTGGTCTACGAGTGGTCTCGGGGTTGGTCGGATGGTTCCTTGCTGGTTTCGCCCGATGACGGATTCCCGCGATACGCGGCGAAAGGCGGGTTTTCCGCTCTGGCGGGGCGATTGGCGAAGCAGTTGGATATTCACTGTTCGACCCGGCTGAGCTCGATCTCATACGTTAATGGCGAGTGGCGGGCTTTAACAGAATCCGGAGATGCATGGCGTAGTCGGGCTGTGATTATTACGCCGCCTGTGCCCCAGTCTCTCAGGTTACTCGAGGATGGCGAGGTGTGTTTGCCCGAAAATGAGAGGGTTACACTGCGCTCCATCCGGTACGCGCCTTGCCTTTGCGGTTTGTTTCTCATTGACGGCCGTAGCCGGCTCCCACGACCCGGCGCACTACAACGTCCGGGCGAGGCTATCAGCTGGGTCAGCGACAATGATGCTAAAGGCATTTCGCCCGGCGCGAGAGTTCTGACAGTTCATGCGAGCCCTGTGGCAAGCGACGAGAGATGGGCATCCGACGATGCGGCCGTCTTGCGTTGGATGTACGGTGAAATCGCGCCCTGGATTGATACCGGAACTGGCCTAATCGCTTCACGACTGGAGCGCTGGCAATATGCAGTGCCGGTCGATATCTATCCGGATCGCTGTTTTCCATCAGCGCATAAGGGATTGTTGGTTTTTGCTGGAGATGCTTTCGACGGCCCACGGGTTGAGGGTGCGGCGCTTTCCGGCTGGGCAGCGGCCGAGGCCGTCATTGCCCGTTTGTAACCGCGCTAGTTCCCTCCGGCTAATTGATCCGGCTGCTCAGGCTGAATGATATTGGACGGGCGGCTAGCATCAACCAACTGGGGTGGTTCGCGCCGAACTACATCCCATAAGGCAACGAGTGTGGCTGCCGTCTCGCGGATTTCGTACCAACGTGCATCACGATAAGGCCGCCGGTCGGCGATGACCCCGACGGCTTTAATACCAAGACCCTCGCATGTGAGAAGGGCACGGGGCAGGTGAAATTGCTGTGTGACGAGTACAGCATTCTTGACGTTGAAGACATGGCTCGCTCTGTAGCAAGTATCATAGGTGCGATGGCCGGCGCGGTCGGCAGTGATATCTTCCGAAGCGACACCCTGGTCGATCGCATAGGCCATCATTGCCCCCGGTTCATCATAGTCCTCTTCGCGATTATCGCCGCTAAAAATGATATGGCTCACCTGACCGGCCTTATACAAGGCGATGGCAGTGTCTACGCGGTCACGCAGCACCGGACTTAGGCGACCGTTACCATAGACGGCCGCGCCAAATACCACGGCGATCTGCCCTTCGGGTACATCCTGTTGCTGATAGATAGCCCGGTTATAGTAAATCTTCACGATATTACGCCACAACACCGGGGACACGATCAGGAGGATGATCAAGGCCAAAAATGTAAGACAACCTTTCCGCAAAAATACCATACATGCCGGATTATAGTTGGACAAATCGCCTATCCAATGGCGCGATGGCGACCTCTAAGGATACTCTGACGTTGGGAACAGGTTTTGTTTCATGCCGCTAAATATTGTGAATGTGCACTGATTGACACTGCCCAGGGCGAAAGCTAAACTCATCACCTACAGGTTATTGCATATGATTGAGCACCAAATTCCCTCAGCGCAGATTTTCCAGATCAACACTTCCGCCGGCGGCGTGCCTAAATCGGCCGTGCGACAGTCAGAGGTTGGCCCTCTGGGGCTGGTCGATGATGGCCATGACGATACCGTCCACCATGGCGGAATCGAGAGAGCGCTCAGCCTGTACTCGCTCGAACTCATACGCGCATTGCAGAATGAAGGACACCCGATTTTTCCCGGCTCCACGGGCGAAAATATAACCCTCGTCGGTCTGGACTGGTCACTTATGAATGTGGGTTTGCGGTTGCGCCTCGGTGATGAGGTAGAGATCGAAATAACCCGTTACGTAACGCCCTGCAAGACAATTCGCGAATCCTTCATCGATCAGGATTTCAATCGTATATCGTGGCGAACGAACCCCGGCTGGGCGCGTGCCTACGCGCGTGTTTTAAAAACCGGAATCGTTACGGTGGGCGATTCAGTTCGCCCCGTCATTTAAAGCTCTCGCGGCTGCGGAAAATTCGTGTCGAACACCTCACAGCCGACCCCAATCATGGCAGGCGTCAATACGCCTCTTCTGTTTGCCGTTCTCCTCGTCGTAGACAGCCTGCATTTCGTATTTGCCCGTGCGCTCCTGCCGCATCTTCCCTCCGAAATGTCATCATTTTTGGTGTTGGGGATTGCCGCTCTGGAGGTGGGGGCTTACCAGGCCGCGCGTGGCCGGCTGCATCTATCCGCCTTTCGCGAGTATTGGCGATTTTACACGGTGATCGGCGTCCTCGTGGCAGCGTCGACTGTCATTGACTATTCGGCGGTAAAATTCATCGATCCGGGCACGGCGTCGTTGCTGGGGAAGTCTTCCATAGTCTTTTCCCTGGTGCTTGGGGTCATATGGCTGCGTGAAAGGTTGATGCCGGTCGAGTTGATTGGGGCAGGGTTAGCGCTGGCCGGAGCGTTCATTATCAGTTTTCAGCCGGGGGATTTCTTGCGCCTCGGCTCGCTGATGGTGCTTGTTTCAACCTTCCTCTACGCCTTGCATACCGCCATCGTGAAGCGTCATGGAGAGGGTGTCGAATTCGGTGATTTTTTCCTGTACAGGATTGCTTCTATTGCCTTTTTTCTGCTGCTATTCGCGGGCGCGCGCGGCCAACTCGTCTGGCCGACGCCTATATCCTGGCTATTGGTATTTGTGGCCGGTACGGTCGATGTCGTGATTAGCCGTTCGCTTTTCTATTTATCCCTTCGCCGTATGCCTATGAGCATCCACACCATCATCCTGACTCTCAGCCCGGTTGTGACGATTGGCTGGTCGCTGCTGTTGTTCGGGGAAGCACCATCAGCTCTCGGCATCATTGGTGGAACGCTCATAATTATGGGCGTCCTCTTGGCCACGAGCCGCCGGTGGCGATGATTAAGGTGGGTGCCACGCAGGTTCGATTAACTCGACCAGTAAATCGGGTATGTCAGGTTCGCAAATAGGAAGCGCCGTTGATGTCGATGATGGCTCCAGTCATGAACTCCGCGCCTTCTGATGCGAGAAAGAGCACGGCATAAGCCACCTCCTCCGGTTTGGCCACGCGGTTGAAAGGACTTTGGCCACGAATCTCCCGGCCGCTCTCGCCGCTGAGCGCATCCCGCGCCATATCCGTTTCAACAAATCCCGGCGCGACGACCGCGACCGAAATGTTGTATGGGGCGAGATATTTGGCGAGCGACTGGCTCATGGCATTTAGAGCTGCCTTGCTCGCTCCGTAAGCTGGTGCGGTTGGCTCGCCCCGGAATGCGCCGCGTGATGACACGTTCACGATCCGGCCGCCACCCTGGGCGATCATGTAACGGGCAGCGCAATAGCTCATGTTGGCCGCACCGATGACGTTCGTGTCGAATGTTGACCGCCAGCTCGCCTGCCACGCCTCAAAATCCACTTGAGCGAGGGGGTGATCCTCATAAATGGCGGCGTTGTTGACCAGAATGTCGATTCGCCCGGCACGAGCCACAACATTGTCGACGATGGCGGTAACGGCCGCCGGGTCGGCGATGTCCCCTTGTACCAACAGGTGACCTTCACCTTCCAGCAGGGCAAGAGTTTCTTCGGCCGCCTCGCGATTGCTCAGGTAATGAACGACGACACACGCGCCCTGGGCGGCAAACAACCGCGCAATCCAGCGGCCGATGCCGCGCGATGAACCTGTAATGAGCACAACTTTCTCGGTAAAATCGAGCATATTCACAAACCTCTCAATTTGATGGGTGCATTATCATGGAACAGATTCCACCCGGCAAGCTATAACCACGGTCCGTGATAGCTAACGATTTTCTCCGTCTGCTTGCCCATACATGCAAACAATGCTATTCTTTTCGCCGTCGGAGGCGGTAGGCATTGATGCGATCCGCAAGAGATAAAGACACGCAGCGTACTTTTACAGGTACCTGATTGAGATGGGGCATGTCACCCAGGATGACATGCCCCATCTCTCTTTTTTGGAGTATGAATGACCAAATATATATTTTTCACCGGTGGCGTTGTCAGTTCGGTCGGCAAGGGCGTGACGGCCGCGGCACTTGGCCGGTTGCTCAAGGCGCGCGGATTCAGTGTGACCGCTCAGAAACTCGATCCCTACATCAATGTAGATCCGGGAACGATGTCGCCCTACCAGCATGGCGAGGTCTTTGTCACAGATGACGGCGCGGAGACAGACCTCGACCTCGGGCATTACGAGCGGTTTATCGACATCAACCTGAATCAGGCTTCGAATGTCACGACCGGCCGGGTATACGCTGAAGTGATAGCTCGTGAGCGGCGGGGTGATTATCTTGGGGGGACTATTCAGGTTATCCCCCACATCACCAACGAGATCAAACGCTGCATCCTCCAGGTTGCGGAGAAGAGTCAAGCGGAGATTGTTCTGGTCGAAGTGGGCGGCACGGTGGGCGACATCGAGAGTCTGCCGTTTATGGAAGCACTGCGGCAGATGCGATCAGACGTCGGCCGCGAAAACACGCTCTACGTCCATGTTACCTACTTGCCATATATCGCCGCCAGTCAGGAGCTGAAAACAAAGCCCACCCAGCACAGCGTTCGTGAATTGCGCGGGATTGGAATTCAACCAGATGTCATCGTTGCGCGTGCCGAGTACCCGATCCCTGCGGATCATTTGCATAAAATCTCGCTCTTTTGCGATGTCCCCCAAGAGGCTGTCATCCCCGCCGTGACGAGCGATGTCCTCTATAACATCCCGCTTCTTCTTGAAGAAACCCGTCTGGCGGATTACGTAATGGGACGCATGGGCCTTGTGGAGTCCAACTCCCCCGATCTGTCGGAGTGGGAAGCCATGGTCGACGAGATCAGACGTCCCAAGCCGGTTATTCGCATTGCCCTTGTGGGCAAGTATGTCGAATTGCACGATGCCTACATGAGTGTTCGCGAGGCCCTCTACCACGCCGGGAGCCGAAATAATCGTCAGGTGGAAATTGAGTGGATTTATTCCGGCGATCTGGAAAAGGACAAGGGCTGGGAAAGATTGCATGATGTCAGCGGCGTTGTCGTACCTGGTGGCTTCGGCGAGAGAGGGATCGAGGGCAAGATCAAAGTCGCTCGCTGGGCCAGGGAAAACGGTGTTCCCTATCTTGGCTTGTGCTTGGGTATGCAGGTCATGTGCATCGAGCTGGCCCGCAGCATACTGGGCAACGACGAAGCCAATAGTACTGAATTCGATCGCAATTGCGAACACCCAATCATTAGCCTCATGCCTGATCAGCACGAATTAACTGACATGGGGGGCACGATGCGCTTGGGCGCATATCCGGCACGCCTCATCCCCGGCACGAAGGCGTTCCAGGCTTACGGTCAGGATACGATTTCAGAGCGCCATCGCCATCGCTGGGAGTTCAACAATACCTACCGCGAGTTGCTGAAGGAGGGGGGAATGGTGTTCAGCGGTCTGTCGCCCAACGGCCGCCTGGTCGAAATCTCTGAGTTACGGGACCATCCCTTCATGCTCGGCAGTCAATTCCACCCCGAGTTCAAAAGTCGTCCGAACCGACCGCATCCACTGTTTAACTCTTTTATGATCGCCGCGGTGGATTATCAGGAAAGAGAAAAGTAATAACAATAGGCGGATAAGTGGATGACTCGCTGACGAACGACGATTGCGGAAGGTATTAAGAGTTATTCGGGTATCTGTCATTCACGCTTGGTCAGGACGGGAAGCTGCCCATCAGCTTCCGTTACGTGACGTATTTCTGCCGTTTCCAGCGTTCGCCAGGCGGCCTGAATTGCCTCCAGTTCGGCGCCTGTCTCCGGAACCTCACCATAACGAACGCGGATAAATGCCTCGGTGATTAAGCGGGTTTCCCTTGTGTGTTCCGGCCAGGCTTTGGCCAGCGTCACGAGATATTCATAGGGAGTCTCGCTGTCTAACCGAGGGAAGCCTGCCTCATCGGCCGCCCGGCACATGAGGCGATAGATTCGCCGCACCGAGGCGGCCGCACGCCATTGGCGAAAATCCCCGAACCTTCCGAGGAGTCGACGACCGAAATTCGGCCCGTGCTCATCACGGCTTGAGGTACGACTTCTATCGGAGTCCCTGGTGGCGAACGTCGCTTTACGATAGGTTCGGACGAGCGCCAGGGCGATAAGAAACAGTAAGCCAAGCATGATGGCGGCGGTCGTCGCTTTGCCCACGATGGGCGGGAGAATTATTCCTGCTGTTTCCTCGGATGCGGGAAGTTCAGGAATAATTGGTGAATCCAATAAATTTGACACGCCCAAAGTGACCGATATTTGCCCCATCAGTCCCGCAAGCAGGTTGGTCAGGATCAGGGCGAATTTTGCGACCACCTCCAGCAAGGGGTAGGTTAGCTCGAATAAAATTGTTCCGCTCACCGTGGCGGTAAACTGCATCGCCCGCCAGAGAGGTGCCAGCCATGCCACAACCACGAACAGGGAATCGCCTGTGAGCAGCATGGTGAAGATACCGCCGGCGATGACAATGGCCAGGGCGGCGGCCGCAACGGTGGCGAACCAACGCATGTTCAGGGTAGCGGAACTTCCACTGCGATCCTGTTCAATATTTTCCGCCCTGACAAGGCTGATGACGGTTAACGACGACAGGAAGAACAAGAGGATAAAGGGAACGATGCTCATCACCAGAAAATTGCCGGCGAACCAGATGATGAGGGGCAGGAATATCAAACCTCCCAATCGCATCCGCAAGCCTGTATTGTTGAGCCCAGGTCGACGGATCACCAGCCTGATACCTCGCCACCAGAAGAATGCGGTAATAATGAACACCGAGAGATCCCTTGTCCATAGCAGGTTGTTTTCCTCGCCCAGAGATCGCGCGAATTCCCTTAACCAACCGAAATCAAAGGCTGAAGATGTGCCGTGTAGTAACAGACGCCAGCTTAGGAAGATCGTCAGAAAAAGAGCGACGGCCATTACCCATCGCTGGCGCCTCAAACTCACGTGCAACAAACTTGTAAGACGGATGAGGTTCAGGGGCAACAGCATAATCAGCAATAGCCAGAGACTTACCAGATAAGGAGGCCAATAACGTGCCCAGCCCAGGATTACCAGGACAACCGGCGAACTCAGCGCGATTTCCATTAAAGCGAACGCCAGGTAGAGCAACTCATGACGAACATATCCCCATCCGGTGGCCCATGTTGCGACAAGAGGGCGATTTCTCGCCGGCTCGGGGGGGATAAAGGGTTGGGTGAGGCTCATCCTACCTCCTCCAGCTTCAGTCGAACCGGTGTCGGCGTTGGAATATCGCTTAAGGCGGCTTCGATCGCAGAGGCGCTGCGCAGGTTTCGCTGAAACGCGGGAACATCGGCAGGTATGTGGTAGGTCAACACAGACTCGGAGCCATATCTCGTTCGCATCAAGGGGGGCGGCTCATCGCCGAGTGCCAGTAATACAACGCGTCGCCCTGCTTCGCGCAAGCGAACGAGCGCGATGCGTAGTTCATCGGTAATGACGGCTGTCACCACAACTATGGTTGAAACCCATGGTAGGCATGGACTTTCGCGTAGCAACATTACGTCGATAGAGCCGGTTGCGAATTCGGTAACTGCGGCCAGAGCTTCGAGGATGTTGCCCAACTGATCCAGCGACCGTCCAGGCCGCACCTTGATCGATTGATCCGAGTCCGGAACCGCGCCATTGGCGAATAGTCCGACACCCCAACCCTGTTGGACGCCGTAATTGCAGATGGAAGCGGCCACGCTCACCGAGCGCTCCAGTAACTCAGGGTCAAATCCCATCCAATGGCGGGCAAAGGTGGCCACGTTCAGGAAGACGCCCATCGTCATGCCGGTTGACGGATCGTACACCTTGGATTGCAGATGACCACGACGGGCCGAGGCCTTCCAGTGGATATCGCGGAACCGATCGCCTGGGCTATAGTCACGAATACCGCGCGTTCGAATCGGATCAGTGAAAAGACTCTGCCTGACTCTCACCTCCCCAAACGGCTCTTTCGGCGGCAACCCCAGCTCGGCCAACGGCCAGATTTGCGGATAGACGATAAGCGTGTCTATATATTTGTGCTCTCGTTCGCGCGTGAAGAGGGTGAAGATATCGCCCGACTCGTAAGTCACAGGACCGAGCTGGTAAAAACCTCGTGTGGGGAAGCGTAGTACCGTCCGGCGGCTGACGCGTTCCCGATTTTGCATCGACAGGACACTCTGAAGGATGGAATTCCCTGTTTGTTCTCCAAGAAGGGAAAAATGTGAGTCGAACGTGTCGGGCGGGACGGGAAGTTTGTCCCGAAATCGCAACCATGTGAGGGGCAGGTGCTTATCGTTTTGAATCGTGACGGTCAGTTCTACCGCTTCACCCGGGAAAACCCTTGTTCGGTCGAATTGCCGTTCGTAGCTCACCCCATAGAGTGAAAGGTTTTTCCAAAGGGTGCTGACAACGACAATTATCAGAAGAACGGCCCCAAGAGCAATGAAACCTGCATTCAGGTTTGCCAGGAGACCGATAATCAAAAACAAAATAGCCAGCGGCACCCAGGCATCGCTGAAAATGCTGTTCTCCCGCTCGCGCAGGACCAGTCCCCGCGCCTGTGCCAAATCGGTCGGATCGATCCCCTTGCCGCTGATGGCAGCCTGCACGAGATTCTGCCTGGCAAGTCGCGCGGACTCCTGCTTCGTCTCGCGAGTTGTCAGTTCCAGGTCCAGGTAGCTTTCGGGCATGGCGGAACCGCCGTGGTCAGTCGCTGTCCACAGGCACGGGAACGGTGTTAACGATGTCGCGAATGACGTCCTCCGGTTCCCGACCACGCAGGCGGATTTGTGGGTTAACGACCAGACGATGTGTCAAAACAAACGGTGCCATTTGTTTTACATCGTCAGGGATTACAAAATCCCGGCCTTTGATTGCCGCCCGTGCCTGGCAGGTATGGTATAGTGCCATTGTGGCTCGAGGGCTGGCTCCCAGCGCGATTTCTTCGTGTAGCCGAGTTGCGCGACATACATTCACAATATACCGACGGACGGAATTCTCAACCCGGGTGGTGCGTATTTCGGTTTGCATGGCCAGGATATCATCCGGCCCGATGACGCTCTGGATAGTCTCCAATGGATCATCACGTTCGAACCGCAGGAGCATCGTGTTTTCGTTATCTTCATCGGGATAGCCAAGGGCGACCTTCATCAGAAACCGATCGAGTTGTGCTTCAGGCAAGGGGAATGTCCCTTCCAGTTCAATCGGGTTTTGGGTAGCCATAACCAGAAACGGCCGCGGCAGACTATGGGTAGCGATATCGACGGTAACCTGTCGCTCCTGCATGGCTTCCAGCAGGGCTGACTGGGTGCGCGGCGTCGCCCGGTTTATTTCGTCTGCCAGAAGAATCTGAGCCATGATTGGTCCAGGTCGAAATTCGAATTCCTGTGCCTTTTGATTGAAATAATAGATGCCGGTCAGGTCGGACGGGAGGAGATCCGGGGTAAACTGGACACGTCGGAAAGAACATCCCAGTGAGGCGGCGATAGTTTTTGCAAGGGTAGTCTTGCCGGTTCCGGGCACGTCTTCCAGGAGCAAATGTCCCTCGCACAGTATGGCGATGAGAGCCAGATCGATAACATCTGATTTGCCGACGATTACTTTCTGGATGTTGTCGCGCAGGCGTTCAGCCGCATCCGCAATCATTTTGTTTTCCATGGTTGACGGGCACTTATCGTATTTGAGAGGATAAATAGTCCAGAATGTCGATCTTGGTCAGAATTCCTTCGACGCGGTCGTTGGTATTAACAATCACGACGGCCGCCTTGTCTTTAAAGAGCGACATGAGCGTCTCAAGACGTGCATTTGGCCCAACGACCGGCACGTCGGTGTTGATCATGCCCTCGATTGTCTCATCAGCCTTGTGAACGTGATCAGCATGGAGCATATGATTGAGGAGATCGATTTCGCTGACAAGGCCTATCAACCGGTCATCCCTGTTGACCACCGGCAGTTGTGAAACGTTGTATTCCTTCATCAGGGTTACAACATCCCGCAGGAGGTCTGTGACCCGGGCGGTATAGATATGGCCGCTGTCTTTCTTTGACTGGATATCGCCCGCTCGAATGTCGCTCCAGACCTGATCGAGAAAACCATTTTCGCGCATCCAGTCATCGTTGAACACCTTGCTCAGGTAGCGAGAGCCGGAGTCGGGCAAAACCACAACTACCACGGCATCAGGCCCGAGCGCGTGTTGCTGGATATACTTCACCGCGCCGGCGACGGCCGCGCCGCCTGAACCGCCGCTGAATATACCCTCTTCGCGCACGAGACGCCGGGTCATCAGCAGACTTTCGCGATCGTTCACCTGAACAATCTCATCGATGACGCTAAGGTCAGTTGTGCCCGGCAGAAAGTCTTCGCCGATTCCTTCAACCTTGTACCCTTCGGCTGTAGTGTACTCGCCCGAACGATGCAGCTCGTAAAGGATTGAGCCTATCGGATCAACGCCGACAATACAGGTGGCAGGGTTCATTTCCTTGAGGTAGCGTGCGACGCCGGTTATTGTCCCGCCGGTTCCCATGCCAACAACCATATGGGTAATGCGTCCGGCTGTCTGGGTCCAGATTTCCGGGCCTGTGGTGTCGTAATGGGCTTGGGGATTGACCGGATTGTAGTATTGATTGGCCAGAATCGAGTTCGGTGTTTCTTCAACGAGCCGGCGAGCGACAGAATAGTAGCTGCGCGGATCATCCGGTTCCACGGCCGTCGGTGTGACGACGACCCTTGCCCCGTAGGCGCGCAACAACAGGATTTTCTCCTGCGACATCTTGTCGGGCATGACGAATATGCAGCGGTATCCTTTGATTGCCGCGGCAATTGCCAGGCCGACACCGGTATTGCCGGAGGTTGCCTCGACAATCGTCCCTCCGGTACGTAGACGGCCATCACGCTCTGCATCTTCGATGATCGGCCAGCCGATACGATCCTTAACCGAGCCACCGGGATTGAAATACTCAACCTTGGCCAGAACCAAGGGTTCCAGGCCGCTGGTTACCGAATTCAATCTGACTAATGGGGTTTGACCGATGGTGCTGAGGATATCGTTATGATATTCCATATTCATTGGATTTGTCTGGATGTTCACTTTGGGCGACGGCAAGTTCATATTTTTAACACCCCTTCGGTCAGAATTCACGCGGGATTTATGCAATGATACCGGCAAATCTGGCATGATGCATGTGCAAGATTATGTAAAAATATCTTGCGGTCAATATTTCTTATGTCTATAATGTCTGTAAGTTACCCTCAATCGTTTGTGAAGGAGTGAAGTCATGAAAAGGTCGCGCTGGACAGCAACCACCATGGTCGTCGTCTTGCTTCTCGTCACAGCTGCTGTTGTATCAGCGGCAACCTACATCGTGCAACCGGGTGATACATTATGGCGTATTTCGCGCCAGTTTGGAACCACTGTAGATGCCATCGTTCAGGCAAATAACATCCCGAATCCGAACCTGATATATGTGGGGCAAACGCTGGAAATCCCCGGCGTTGGGACCCCAGTACCCGTGACACCTGCGCCGACCGTAGCGCCAGGTCCGACATCCCCGCCCCCGGCCACTCAAACATACGTTGTGCAGCCGGGAGATACTCTGAGCCGGATCGCCCGGCAGTACGGCACGACCGTAGAGGCGATTGCCCAGGCAAACAACATAGTCAACCCAAACCTGATTTTTGTTGGTCAGGTGCTTGTCATTCCTGGGGCGGGACCGGTGCCTACGAGTGTGCCCAATCCGGCAACTCCCGCGCCACCGTCACCCGTCACCGGGTTTGAGTTGGGCGGACAAACCCAAACATTTGCCAATCCCCAACCCATGAAAGATTCGGGCATGACCTGGGTAAAGCTCCAATACAAGTGGACGGCCGGAGATTCGGCCGATGCCATGGCCGCCGCGATTCAAGACGCCAAGGCAAAGGGGTTCAAGGTTCTGGTGTCTGTCACAGGCAAGACAACCTATCCCGCGCCCAACAGCATTGATTTTGCCTCCTTTACCCAATTCATGGGTGCGCTTGCTGCCCTTGGTCCTGATGCGATCGAAGTCTGGAACGAGCAAAATATCGACTTCGAGTGGCCCGCCGGCCAGATCGATCCGGCATCTTATGTGAACAATATGCTCGCGCCAGCATATCAGGCTATTAAGGCGGCCAACCCCAGCGTCGGCGTAATTTCCGGAGCACCCGCCCCGACGGGTTTCGATAATACGACCAATGCCTGGGCTGATAATCGTTACATTGCCGGAATGCGCGCTGCCGGAGCAGCCAACTACGCCGATTGCATCGGTGTTCATTACAACGCTGGAGCCACATCACCGAGCGCCACAACCGGCCATCCCGGCGGCTCGCATTACAGCTGGTACTTCTTTCCGATGCTGGATCTGTACTACAACACTTTTGGCGGCGCGCGACAGGTCTGCTTCACAGAGTTGGGTTATCTCTCAGGAGAGGGGTTCAGCGGTCTACCCCCGAATTTCTCATGGGCGTCCGGCACGTCTGTGCAGGAACATGCTCAATGGTTGGGCGAGGCCAAGGATCTCTCCAGAGACAGTGGACGGGTTCGTCTGATGATCGTCTATAACGTCGACTTCACGTTCTTTGACCCGGCCGGTGATCCACAGGCTGGTTACGCCATGATTCGGCCTGACGGGAGTTGCCCGGCTTGTGAAACTCTGAAATAGACCACGTCGAAGTTTATTAATCCAGTTTTTCAAGGCGCAAAGGTTACCCTTTGCGCCTTTTTGCGTTTATACTTTATTAAGTCATCAGCGGCCGGGAGCCGCGCTTCCTTGGAGAAAAACCAACATGAAAGTTAGAAATATTCTGGCAACCAAGAAGGGTCAACTTGCCACCATAGGGCCTGATGAACCGGTCCGTCGCGCGATTGCGATGCTGGCTGCAAGTCGCATTGGCGCTTTATTAGTGACAGACGAAGCTGGGGCGCTGGTCGGAATTCTGAGCGAACGGGACATCGTGCGCTCGGCCGCGTCTGATGAGAATCTGTTCGATCGCCCCGTGGGCGAAATCATGACGCGAGAGGTCATCGTCGGTATGCCGCAGGATGATGTCATCGCAGTTGCCCATACGATGTTGGAAAGGCGTTTCCGCCATTTGCCAATCATGGATGAGGGCAAACTCATCGGAATCATTTCGATCGGCGACGTTCTCAAAACCCAACGAGATGCATATCGGGGCGAAGTGGACACCCTTGAAACAATGATCATTGCTGAAGGAGAGGAATAATCCCATGTCTCTAATTGGAACCGCCGCGCAACCGCTGCGCGTCGCAATTATCGGCGCAGGCCCGGCCGGGTTTTACGCTGCCGAGCGCCTTTTTAAGGAAACTGAGCTTGTCATCGAAGTCGACATGTTCGACCGGTTGCCAACCCCCTTTGGCCTTGTTCGCAATGGGGTTGCGCCTGATCACCAGAAAATCAAGTCGGTGACGGCCGCGTTTGATCGTATCGCCAATAATCCGCGCTTTCGCTTTTTCGGAAATGTGGAGTTAGGCCGGGACCTATCGCTCGATGATTTCAAGGCGAATTATCATCAGATCCTGTTCTCTACTGGTGCCCAGACTGACAGACCGTTGGGCATCCCCGGCGATGAGCTTATTGGCAGCCACCCGGCAACAGAGTTTGTCGCCTGGTATAACGGCCACCCCGATTTTCGTGATTGCCAGTTTGATCTGACCCAGGAACGGGTAGCCGTCATTGGTGTCGGAAATGTGGCTATAGACGTCGCCCGGATTTTATGTCGGACCCAGGAAGAGCTGATGAAAACTGATATTGCCGACTATGCGCTTGAGGCATTATCGAAAAGTCAGGTCAAGGAAGTGTACATTCTGGGACGGCGCGGTCCTGCACAGGCAGCATTTACGGCTCCCGAGGCGAAAGAACTGGGCGAGATGGCGGATTGCGACACGCTGGTGCCGCCGGCCGAGGCTGAACTTGATCCGTTGAGTCTGGCGTCAATGGCCAGCGCTGATCGCGCAGACGTCAGGAAAGTCGAAATTATTCAGGAGTTGTCTCATCGCCAACCGACTGGTAAAGCGAAACGCCTTACCCTGCGATTTCTTGTTTCGCCCACTGAGTTGATCGGTGATGAGGCTGGCCACGTGAAGCAAATGAAACTGGTCCACAATGAGTTATATGCCACGGATGCCGGCTCGTTACGATCGCGTTCAACAGATCGGACGGAAACACTGGACGTTGGTCTTGTTTTCCGTTCCATCGGTTACCGTGGTGTTCCTCTGCCGGGTGTACCATTCAACGATAGCTGGGGTGTAATTCCTAATGACGCAGGGCGGGTCATTGATATGCAGACGAAAGAACCCGTTTGCGGTTTATACACTGCCGGATGGATCAAGCGCGGGCCGACTGGCGTTATCGGTACCAACAAACCCGACGCCGCCGAGACAGTGGAGAGCATGCTTGAAGACGCGCGCAATGGTGATTTGCTTGCCCCGGCCCATGCCACGTCCGAGTCGGCCGCTGCTTTCGTCCTTGAACGTCAGCCGGAATTAGTGACCTACGCTGACTGGAAGCAGCTGGATGCCATGGAATTGAACAAGGGGAAGGAACAGGGTCGCCCGCGAGTTAAGTTCACGCGCATTGAGGATATGCTGGCGGCGCTGAGGGAATAATCGACACCGTTCAAATCACAATGTCCGATGTAGTTGTCATCTATACCGACGGAGGAGCCGACCCGAACCCCGGTATTGGCGGGTGGGCGGCGTTATTGCGTTATGGTGACAAAGAGAAGGTACTCACGGGGAATCATCCCAAAACGACTAACAATCGGATGGAGTTGCAAGCCGCGATAGAAGCTTTGCGCGCATTGCGGCGGCCGTGTGATGTTGAGTTTCATACCGATTCGCAATATGTCCGGCGCGGGATCACCGAAGGTGTTGAGAAGTGGGCGGCCGCGGGGTGGAAAACGAAGAGCGGCCGTCCCATCCCAAATGCTGATCTCTGGCAAGAGCTGCGTGTTCTCGCAAACCGGCACACAATCAACTGGCATTGGGTGCAAGGCCACAGTGGCGATCCCGCCAATGAGCGGGTGGATCAACTCGCCCGACAGGCGCGTCTCGAAATAACTCCTCGGGTTGACTTGTCCATGGATGCCCTCAGACTATACTTGCGCGCATCGTGCAAGGGGAACCCGGGTCCGGGTGTCTGGGCTGTAAAACTGGAATCAAGGGGGGAGTGGTCCGGCTACTCCGGTGGCGAGCGCGCCACGACTAATAACCGGATGGAATTGATGGCGGCGATTGAGGGTCTGCGGTTAATCTCTACCGGAGATCGGGTGCAGGTTTTCACAACATCCGATTACCTTTATCAGGGCGCAACACGTTGGGTGCAAGGTTGGATTGCCGGCGGGTGGCACAAAAAGGACGGACAGCCCGTTGCCAATGCTGACCTGTGGCGAGTCCTGGTGGAGCTTTCTTCACAGCGCCAGGTTGAGTGGGTCAATGCCAAAGGGCAACGCTTTGAGGGACTTGAAAGGGCGGGGGAATTATTGGCGATCGCGTGAATAAGCAACAGGGTCTTTCAGTAGTCGGCTCTGATAATACAACACGGCCGTGAGGCGTA
>JAHDWL010000031.1 GCA_023384355.1 Anaerolineae bacterium | reverse complement strand
AACAGGTGGTGGCATTTCCTGCCGGCCCATCATCATCGGCACATTTGGACCTAAAATATCAGCATCCAAAAGGCCGACTCGCGCGCCCTCCATCGCCAGTGAGATCGCAAGATTAACGGCGACAGTCGTTTTGCCCACACCACCCTTGCCGCTTGAAACAGCGATCGTATTGCGGAAGTTTTGTCCGATCTGGTCGCCAATACGGCGGTCAGACGGGACGTTGGAGTCCCAATTGATAGTGACTTGACCCATGCCCGGCACACGAGCGAGCGCAGCGCGGGAGTCATTCTCCATCTTGCCACGCAGCGGGCAGGCTGGTGTCGTCAACATAATCGTGAAAGAAACATCACGACCATCGATTTTCAAGTTTCGAATCATGTTCAGGGAGACGAGATCGCGATGCAAATCCGGCTCGATAACCGTCGAGAGGGCCTTCAGCACCATGTCTTCAGTGACTCCCTGTGAATCACCGCTTCGTCCAAACATAACCATTCTCCAATCTCGTATAAAAATGAAATCGCTCCTGTGGAGCGATTTCCAGCAGCGCTCAATTGTTAATACGAACCGCGAAGCTCGCTAACGAAACGCCTTTGCATCCCGGCACATTGCCGTTCGCCGAAATTCGCACACCTAATATTGCAAACCCTGGTAATAAAGCTGGCGCGAAACCGCCTCTGCGAGTCGTTCCTCGCGCGCTTCGCCGTCCTTATCTTTCTTTTTAGCTTTGGCAGCCTCGGCCATTTGTCGCGCAAGGTCCTCTGCCTCCGCTTTCTTGGGCGCAATCTCCCGCCAATAACTGAGAGGTTTGCTCAGACGCTCCTTGTCATGAATGTGGGCTGATGAGCGATCATAGCTTGCCAGCTCGTAATCATGGTCCATCTTGATCGCGTCAAACGGGCAAAATTCCGCGCAGTACCCGCAATTCATGCACAAGTCGATATCGATGAAGAACTTCTCGGGTTCGGGCTTCGGTCGGCCGTTGGGTTGCTTGCCGCGCTCGATCCAGATGCACTGCGGGGGACATACCTTGGCGCAGATGCCGCACGATGTACACCAATCATGGCCCCATCTTTGCCCTGGCGGAGGATCATCGGTCACCAGGAAGGGTACGAACCGAAAGCGTTCCGGTGTCGAAAGTTTTTCTTCCGGGTAGAAGACGGTTTTAACACCCTCTCCATAAGGGCCTTGACGAACCTGGAACGCTTCGTCGTTATAGTAGCGACCGCCTTTACCGGCCCACTTCAAATCGTCGACATAGCTCTGTATGAAATGGCGGAGGACAACCCCCATACCCTTTACAATCCCTAATCCGTACATGAATACTCCCGTCTCGTCACGTAGACTCAGCTACGACTTAACGATCGACCTCACCGAGGACGATATCGATGCTTCCCAAAATTGCTACAACATCAGCTATCTTATGGCCGCGCGACATAGGGCCAAGCGTAGTGAGATTGATGAAAGATGGGGCGCGAACGTGATAGCGTTCCGGATTGCCACCCCGGCGTTTGGCGGTTACATAGTAACCCAGTTCACCCTTTGGATTTTCAACGCGGCCGTATGCTTCACCGGCGCGTGGCGCGCGAAGAGCATATTGGGGCTTCTCGCCAAAGACAGGCGCGCCGGTAGTTCGCTTCAAGTGAGGTAATACCTGCTCCAGGATGCGCAAGCTTTGTCGCATTTCATCAATTCGTATGAGATAGCGATCGTATATATCCCCGTTGTAGCGAACAGCCACATCAAAGTCGAGATACTCATAATAGGAGTACGGTTCAGCACGGCGGACATCATAGGGCACACCGCTGGCCCGCAAGAGAGGACCAGCCGCGCTCATGGCAATCGCATCTTCAGGAGATAATATGCCGACACCGATGGCACGCGCCTTGACGATCTCATTCCCGGTCATCAGGACGTCGCCTTGCTCCAGAACTCGCGGCAAGCGGTTGTAGATTAATTCCTCGAGGAACTTCATCGTCGGCGTCCCACGAACTTCATCGGGAAGATCGTAGGCAACGCCGCCGAAGCGCATGAAATTGCACATCATGCGCGACCCGGCTGAGGCCTCGAAGAAATCGAGGATTAATTCGCGCTCCAGATAATAATAAAGCATTGGCGTCTGCAAGGCACCCAGGTCATTGAGCAGAAAACCCAAAGCCCAGAGGTGATTACAGATACGGGTCAGCTCGACCATCAGGATACGAATCCACTCTGCCCGTTCCGGCACACTGAGATCGAACAGTTTTTCAACCGTGATGGCGTATCCAAGGTTATTCGACATAGACGACAGATAGTCCAGTCGATCGGTGTAGGGCATGTTCATGTTGAAGGTGTTGCGTTCACCTATCTGTTCATGGTTACGGTGGAGATAGCCCATCACCGGTTTCAGATCGACAATCGTCTCGCCGTCAATGGTGACGACCATGCGGAACACGCCGTGGGTCGAGGGATGCTGCGGCCCCAGATTGACAGTTACCTTATCGGTCTTGAGACCCGGGGTTGCATCACGGGAATAAGAAAGCCCAAGGTAGACATCTGTCTCAACGTCGTACTCATCCCCTGTGGGAACCCAGCCCGGGGGATACTTGACATTCTTCCCATACGGGTTGCGTTCTTCGGCGCGGAAGACGCTGCCATCCGGCCAGCGGCTGCCAAACGGTTTGTAATCTTCCTCGTAGAAAGCCTCTTTCCAATCCTTGCGTAACGGGTGACCATTAAAACCATCCCAGGTCAGAATACGACGAAGATCAGGATGCCCCTGGAAATGGAAGCCATACATGTCATAGGCTTCACGTTCCTGATAATCAGCACCGGGGAACACCGGCACCAGGGACGGCAACACCGGAGCATCGCGATCGACCTGGGCCTTCAGGACAACCGGCCCGCCACCCCGCGAGATATTATAGAGATGGTAGACAACCTCCAGTTTGCCCTCTTCGATGTAATCGACACCGGTGACGCTGGATAAATAATTAAATCCCAAATCGTCGCGAAGTGTCCTGGCAACCTCAGCGATCGAGTCGGCATAGACAATGAGGCCTTCGTAGCCCTCGCGAGTGTCATCCGAAACAATATTGGGATGGAGTTCCTTTAATTTCGCGGTCGCTTCCTGGGCAGGTGTCTGCACGACGCCGGTTTCCGGGATTTCCGCAGTTTGGTCGAGAGTAGTATCGCTCATCGCTTCTCCAGTAAATTAGCGAATGATCAGGTTATCCAGCAACCGCCGCCGGTTCCGCTTCGGTGTCGGCCGCAACCGCTTCGGCCTGATATTTGGCGGCCTCCTGGCGAATAATATCCAGCTGCCGCAAGTCCACGAGGTCAGGCCCCAACACCGGCACGGGATAAAGCCCGGCGGTTTCGTCTTTCTTGTTATACCATGGAGCTGTGGCGATCGACTGTTGATCGATTTTCTCTTGAAGGGCGATCAGGCCGTTGATCAGAGCTTGGGGAGTTGGCGGGCATCCTGGAACGTACACGTCGACCGGCAGGAACTTGTCGATCCCGTCGACTACGTTGTAACCCTCCTTGAATGGCCCACCGCCTGATGCGCATGCCCCCATGCTCAGGACATAGCGTGGCTCCGGCATCTGGTTATAAAGACGAACGATAGTCGGCACCATTTTCTTGGTTACAGTGCCGGAGATGATCATCAGGTCCGCCTGGCGTGGCGTGGCCCGGAACACTTCCATGCCGAACCGCGCCAGATCGTAGCGGCTCGATGCGGTGCAAATCATCTCGATTGCACAACAGGCCAGGCCAAAGGTTACCGGCCAAATCGAGTTGCGTCGTGACCAGTTGTAAACCGGGTCCAAAAGCTTGGCAATGTTCGTGATGAACACATTATTTGCCACTTCATCGGGAACGGGGATGTCCCCATTGGCGGCTTCCGTACTTGCTACGGTCATAGCTGTGTCGCCTCCTCAAACCAAACGGTTAAAATATCCAACAGAAATTGCTCGGTGACCATATCCGGATCATCCCGAAATCCAGGCAGCGATTCGACAAGTCTGAGCAACTCTTCAAGACCCACATCGACGGGTCTCAATGATGGAAACAGATCCATAAGGGAAACCACGATGGCGTATGTCGAATCCCAATAAAGTTCAGGTTCCGGATCAGTCAAAACAGGTTCCCTGATGTCAGATCGCTAACAAGTATAGTCGATAGTCTGCAGATGGTCGAATTGTTGCAAGGATAAATCAATCCGCTAATCCGGCAAATTGCGCGTATGTAAGGCCCATGCAAATCCTCCTTCTTTCCCCATATCATGGCGGCAGCCATCGCGCCTGGGCCGAGGGGTACCAGGCCAACAGCGCCCACAAACTGTCGCTCCTGACCCTGCCGGCTCATTTCTGGAAATGGCGGATGCATGGCGGCGCGGTGACTCTGGCCCGGTTCTGGCTGGATACACTTTCGGAAAAGTTACCGGATCTCATCCTGGCCACTGACCTGCTTGACCTGACCACCTTCCTGGCTCTCACGCGACACAAGACGGCCGATGTTCCCGTTGCGCTCTACATGCACGAGAACCAGTTGACCTACCCGCTGCCGGCCGATCCGACCATCGGCCCCATGCGTCGCCAACTCGGAGAGCGCGACCGGCATTACGCGTTCATCAACTATATCTCCATGCTGGCCGCGGATAAGGTGTTCTTCAACTCCCGTTACCATCTTGACAATTTCTTCGGGGCGCTGCCGGCTTTCCTCCGTCACTATCCCGAATACAACGAATTGGAAACTGTCGATCTCTTGCGAGCCAGGAGTTCGGTCTTGCCTGTGGGGATCGATCTGCAGAGACTCGACCCGGTAATGCCTGCTGAAGATACAACGGCTCCGCCCCTCATTCTCTGGAACCAGCGTCTTGAATATGACAAAAATCCGGAAAATTTCATCGCGCTTCTCGTCGAATTGGCGGCCGAGGGAGCAGCGTTCCGGGTGGCGTTATGTGGGGAGCGATTCGGGAAGTCGAGCGAAAAATGGGAGGAAGGCGTCGCCAAACTGGGAGAGCGTGTCATCCACAACGGTTTTGCGGAACCGACCCTCTATCGCCAGCTGCTCTGGGAATCAGCCATCACGATTTCGACCGCCAGCCACGAATACTTCGGTATATCGATCCTTGAAGCCATGCACTGCCAAACTTTTCCATTATTGCCCGCGCGCCTCAGCTATCCTGAGCTAATCCCGGCGTCATTCCATGCCGATTGCCTGTACCACGATCGCCACGATCTGTTTCAACGCTTGCAATGGGCGACCGCGAATCCAAGCGCAGCGCGGGCTATCGCCGCCCGACTCGCGCCGGCCGCCGCTCGCTTCGACTGGAAAGTTTTGGCGCCCCGTTACGATGAAGAATTAGGCACAATGGTTGGATAAAGCCTGGAGATCACCCGGTGCCGGATGGCTAGTGGAGGGTCAGGATTAGCGGCGACGAAACCAGAACCAGCCGGAGTTCCAGAGCGGCCGATCCTTCACCTGGGTCACTCCATGCTCCACACGTTCCAGTTCAAAATCATCGCTCAAGGTGCCCATGATGGTCTCTTCGGGAATCCCACGAGGGCTATCATCCTCTACAGGGGCTGAATCGTCGCGGAGATGGGCAAACAAAACATACAGGCTACCGGGCCGCAGCAGCCTCGAAAGCTCATGGCGATACCCCCTCAATAATTCGTCGGTAAATGAATGCATGCAACCGATGTCGACCGCCAAATCATACGGTGGGGTGAGAAAATCAAGGGCCGCGGCCGAGCCGACGTGGAAATGCGTTCGCGAGGAGACTCCCGCTTCGGCCGCCCGCTCCCGGGCAACTTCGATGGCTTGCGGGATGAAATCGACGCCATCGACTGACCATCCGCGATGGGCCAAAAAAATCGCCGTGCGGCCGAACCCACAGCCGAGATCCAGCGCGCGGCCGGGTTGCAGTGTCTCCGCCAGTGCCTCGATCTCGGGCGGTGGCATGGGATTGTCCCATGGCACGCTCCCTTCCTCATAACGGCTCAAAATACGGTTATATATATCGTCGCTTTCGTTCATACTTGTGGGTTTGAAGATGCCGACTTCTGTCCGGAAACATACAATAGTGTCGTCGTCGAGAATTTATTATGCGCTCAGCCATGAATCATGTCCAGTAACAGACGTTATGATCGGTCCATACGCTACATGCGCGACCGATGGCCGATCTTCATCGCGCTCTACGGGTTGCTTGTCATGGCCATGCTCTTTATTGGGATGGGGTTGGCGTTGGACTGGTATTCTCTCATCCCCTTTTCCCTGGCCATCCTGCTGGTCGCTTCCTACTTTCTTATTGCGCATGCCTACGTCGCTTATCAGATCAATGATGCGCCTGGCGGCACCGCGGCCGAGATCCTCTTTGATCTGGCACAGGGCGAGCCGGGCCATCAGGTCGTCTGCATTGATTTAGGCTTGCGCGTTACCGCGGTGAGCATCGCTCGTCACCTGACGACCGGCAAAGTCACCGTTATCGATGTGTTTAACCCCCAATCGAACACCAGTGCGGCACTGCGTCGCGCTCGCGCCCGCGCCCCAAGGACACCTTCTGACCCGCGCCTCAACTGGATCGACAGCAGCACCAGTTTGCTCCCACTGCCGGATCGCAGCGTTGATTCAGTATACATCAACCAGATTCTGTCCGAGTTCTGGATTGTCGAGGAGCAAGAGCAATTGCTGGATGAAATCCGCCGTATACTAATTCCTGAAGGACGTTTGTTGCTGGCCGAACCTATCCGCTCCTGCAGGAATCCTCTGCTCACAGGCATCCTGACTTATCCGCTTCCGACTGACCGGCAGTGGCGAAGCTTGCTGGATGACGCCGGTTTCGAATTCCAGAGAGGCGAGATTGCTCGCGGGCTCCTTTTTTGCGGCCGCTTCGATAAACCATCCCCGACTGCCGGCAAACAGATGCAACTCAAGCTGGAATACGATTAATCCGCCAGTGGACCATCCAGAGTGCCTGAAAACTCATCCCCGTGCAGCGAAGAATTCCAAAACTTTTCAATCTCTGAGGGTGACAATCCCGGCTGATCGAGGATCCAACCCAACATCGTCGCGCAACGATGGGTAAAGCGATAACTTTCAGGGTCAAATGGCGAGATGTCACTCTTCCAGCGCGTCTCGTGAACCCTTTCCCTGGCGGCCAGAATCAGGATCGCATCATGAGTGAGGGCGCGCATTTTGCTGATGTGGACCGACATCGGATTTTCGGCATGAACCACATAACGGTTGAGCAGCACAAACCCGGCATCATATAAGGCGATACTCAGCGCCGCCCATGCCCGTGGTTGCCAGTGATGGAAGGTAAAGATCAACCTGCCCGAATCCGGCTTTAATACGCGCCGGCATTCCCGGAAAATGGCGGTCATCAACTCAACATAATGATCGGCCATGGTGTCGCGTTCAGAGTTTACCGCCGCAGATTTCTGGGCGTAATCCCAATCGGCCGCGTCCGGCAGGAATCGGCGCAGCCACACACGAAAGAACGCGGAGAGATCGCCGTACTGAATGCTGTCGAAATACGGCGGGTCAGTTACCACGGCATCGATCCCAGCCGTGGGAACGGGCAACTGTACGGATGAACCCTGTATCAGAAAGAAGTTGCGTACGCTCGGGAACAACGATTCGGCCGAACGAACCTCAGTACCCATGTCTAGCTCGCCGGTGATTGGCACGAAGCGCGCTTGAGCGTCGGGAACAACCCGTTCCAATGGCTCTCGCGCCCACGTGAGCCCACGAACAATGCGACTGTGAAACAGTTTTTGAAGCGTTCCTGAAGCCCGTCGCGGATAAACGGGATTGTTCTCAAGCGCCGTATAGGGAAAAGAATATCCGTGATGGGAAAAGGTATGCCGCACAGCTCCGGCTCGCCGTTTTTTGACGCCCTTGAAACCGCACAACATGGAATTGAACTCCAGCGCGGTTGAGACCAGTAATGCAAGGTTGAGGCGAAGAACCGGGTCATCATCCGGCAACAGGCGGGCCGCCTCGCTGAGGTATATGAGTTGCCGGCTTGAGAACAGGTCAAGGTAATTGTCGATCCCCCGGTTCAACAGCTGGATCGACTTGTCGCCAGGGACAACACAAAACTCCTCGACCCGCAGACTCAGTTCGGCCCGGCGCTCGTTTGCCCCGCGCACAGAATCCAGATCGCGCCCATCCGGTGATTTATGGAACAAGCCGTGTTCAGCGCAATGCCCGGCAACGGCCAGCATCTCATAGCGGCGATAGAACGGCGTATCGGGTTCATCCTGAAGGCGCTCACCGCAAACCTCGCACCTGTCCTGGCCTTTCTCGACGAGCCTTGGCCCCACCCCGTGGCAGATATGCGAGGTGTCCGTGCAAATCTCGCCACATCGCTCGCACCAGCGCAAAACGGTACCGTCCGGCTCATGACGGATGATGAGCGAATCCACGACCAGGACATCCCCACAAGCACATCGCCGGCGAAGCCCGTAAAGGGCATACCAAAGGGGAACCTGTTCGTCACAGACAGGGCAATGAGTTCGAAAGCAGGCACTGACTGATTCAGACAAACCTTCGAAGAAATGAGCGAACCCGGTCTTCAAGGCCGGTAGCGAACGATCGGTCAACGTCGCCCGCGCTTGCAGGACGGGGATCGGATCGACATCTACCCCAATAACTGATGCGCCCAGCCGGATCGCCTCGTGGAGCGTGGTTCCACCGCCCATCATCGGGTCGAGGATGACTTTCCCCTCCAAACCACCGGGCGCATAATAAGATTGTTGCGCAGGTTCCTCGACCAATCCTTTCAGGATAAGCCGAAACGTGCTGCCGCATCGTCTGCCCCACCATTTGTGGAGATAGGTATTGGGCCGGTAATGGTGTTTGTTATACGTCTCATATCGCGCCATCGAATCAGCAAATTCGACGTCGAACCGGGAATCGATTGGCAGCGTGGTTTTTGGCGGACACATCGCGACTATTGTAAGGAGAAATGGCCTTCGGGCAATTGCAACATTGGGGTTGTTTAGTCGACCTCGTGATATATCTTAGCAATCGATCCTGTGATAAGATGAACCAGGAGCAATATGAACGAAATCCAGAACTTCTCTCAGCAAGTAATCGACAACATCGAGCGGGTTATCATCGGCAAGCGTGACGTATTGGAATTGATGATGGTCGCGATTCTATGCGAAGGGCATGTCCTCCTGGAAGATGTGCCCGGCACAGGGAAAACCATGCTTGCCTGCGCTCTGGCAGCCGGTCTGGCCATCGACTTCAAGCGGCTGCAATGCACCCCGGATCTCTTGCCCAACGACGTCACCGGCGTGTCGGTGTTCGATCCGCGGCAGCAGGAATTCATGTTCATTCCCGGCCCGGTGTTCACCAACATCCTCCTGGCCGACGAAATAAACCGGGCCACCCCACGCACCCAATCCGCCCTGCTTGAGGCTATGGGCGAACGCCAGGTGACAGTGGACGGCGTCACTCGTCCGCTGGAGCGACCGTTCCTGGTGATTGCCTCGCAGAATCCGGTGGAGTATGAGGGAACCTTCCCGCTGCCGGAAGCCCAACTCGACCGCTTCTTCATGAAGCTCACCCTCGGTTACCTTGACCAGGATTCCGAAAGCCGGATGCTGATGAATCTGGGCGGTGCGCACCCTATTGATTCCATTGGGCCGGTCGTCGACGGCCGCGAGCTGCCCAACCTGGCCCGTCAGGTCTGGGACATCCATGTCGACGACACCGTCCGGGACTACATCGTCACCCTGGTTTTCGCGACGCGATCCCACCCCGATTTGGTCCTCGGTGCCAGCCCTCGCGGCAGCCATGCCCTGTATCGCGCAGCGCAGGCTTACGCAGCTCTTCAAGGCAGGGATTACGTTCTGCCTGATGACGTCAAGCGGTTGGCCGCCCCCGTGCTGGCTCATCGTTGCCTCCTCCACCCGGAGAGTGCCTTGCGCGGAACAGGCATCAAGGAGGTCATGACAAGGATAATCGAGGAGGCTCCGCTCGAAATCGGGGACCTGTAGGCATGGCGCTTTACCGGTGGCTAATTCTGCTGCTTCTGGCGGTTGCCTTTCTCCTTCGGGTAGATTTTGTATTCTATATCCTGTACGTGGCTGTGGGGGTATATGCCTGGAGTTGGTGGGCAAACAATCGCGCTCTGCACAATCTGCAAGCCGAGCGTCACTATCGGCAACGAGCTTTCCTGGGCGAAACAGTCGAGGTTCAGCTGAACTTGACTAACAAAAGTCGTCTTGGTGTGCCGTGGTTACAGATTCACGAGAGCATCCCGCCGGAGCTAAGGCTGGAACCGTCTACCCAGCGCGCGTTATCGCTGAAAGGAAAGGAATCGCAAAGTTTTTCATATCAGGTCAAGGCGCTCCAGCGCGGCTACTACCGCCTTGGCCCCCTGCAACTGTCGAGTGGCGACTTGTTCGGTCTTGTCCAGCCACGCCATGGCGTTTTGCCGCCCGGCTATCTGACGGTCTATCCACGCATCATATCATTGACCCAACTTGGCCTTCCCTCCCGCCTGCCGTTCGGAACAATCGGCGGCCGCCAGAAGCTCTTTGAGGATCCAGCGCGGCCGATGGGCGTGCGAGACTTTCGCTCCGGCGACTCCCTGCGACAAATCAACTGGAAAGCCAGCGCTCACACCCAAAATTTACTCGTCCGCACGCTGGAACCGGCCATCTCCCTGGAGACGATGATCCTGCTCGACCTCCATAGCGCCGCATACGAGCGTCGGGAGCGCCATTACTCGACTGAATGGGCCATTGTCACTGCCGCGTCAGTCGCCACCTTTCTTATCAATCAGAGACAGGCGGTAGGCCTCGCGTCAAACGGCATAGATCCGTTGCGACAACAGGAAGGCGCGCGCGTCTTTGACGAGACGACCGGTCGGTTGCTCTTTGAACCCGAAGCTACCACCAACCAATCAGTCCAATTCGCTGCCGCGCCGATTAACCCGCGATCCGGTCGCCCCCATCTGATGAAAATTCTGGAGGTGTTGGCCAGGCTTACCCCTCGCGACACAACTCCTCTGCCAGAATGGTCACCGCGCGTCACCGCCAGCCTGGGTTGGGGCATCACAGTGGTCGCGATAACCGCTCAGGGCGATGCGGCGACGTGCAACGCCTTGCACCAGTTAACGCGGAGCGGCTACAACCCGGTCCTCATCGCCGTCGAGCCTGACGCCAACTTCGGTCTCGTCCGGGAACGTGCTCGCCGCCTGGGGTTCCAGGCGTTCAACGTCTCTGACCGCCGCGATTTATCCCGTTGGCAACGGCCGTTGGCCACACCCGGCGTGGGGGAGGTCAGGAAATGAGTCGCCGCCGGGTAATTCGACCCGACGGGGCGATCGCCGCCGGACGGCTGAGAAGGACGCCTCCGCCCGCGCCCCGGCTTGCTTTTCGCACCGACCCGTGGACGCGACGGCTCTTGCGCCCAGTGATGATCGCCTTGTTGGCAACATCAGTCGCCGTTGCCCTACTGGTGATCGTTCGCATCGCCTCGCCAGACGTGGCCTGGATGGCTCTCGTGCCGCTATGCTTGCTTGTTGCTCTGGAAGGAGCCTATACGACCGCATGGCTGAACAATCCTGACAGTTTTGGGGTGGATCGCAGCGTCTACCGGGCGGCCGAAATGGTTTTGATCGTCGTGCTGGCACGAATTTACAGTTGGGTCTTGTTTGGCGGTGGCATTCCCAGCCCCGAAGCAATGCGTCAGTTTCTGACATCGCCGGGCACGATGCTGGCAGCCGGCGGCTTTTTCACCACGGCATTTGTTACCCTGGTGGCCTGGTGGTTCACCGTTCTTCTGGGTCGCATATTCGCCAGACTTGATGTCAGCATATACGAATTGGACTTCTATACCATGTCCCCCGCAGAGCAAAAAGACAGAGGAGACGATCGCCCGATCCAGATGGCGCGAGATCAATTGCTGAACGAATATCTCACCCTTTGGCTTGGCGGCGGCATCATGATGATCCTCCTGGCGGCTCTCAGCACGTTTGAGGTTGGTCAGTTAGCCTCGATAACCAGCCCCTTTGAAATAACCCGGTTGGGTCTGGCCCCGGCCATGTTGTTCGCGTTGCTTACCTACTTCCTCATCGGCTTCTGGCTGCTGAGCCACGCCCGGCTCCTGCGGATGAATGCCCGCTGGCTGATGGACGGGTATGCCAGGGAAGCAGATTTTGAACGGAGATGGCAACGCGGGGCGTTGTTTCTGATAATCGGCATCGCACTGGTCGCGGCTTTTTTGCCGATCGGCTCGTCTCTGGCCATCAGCGAGATCCTCAAATTAGGTTTTAGCGGTGTCGGATATCTGATCGGTTTGTTGATGTCCTCTCTGACGAGATTATTCTCGGCCGCCATGACCCAAAACGCCGAAGAGCTTGCCAATCAACCGCCTGAGTTTGAACGGCCGCCTTACAATCCACCTATTATTCCGCCAATGAGCGAAAGCAACTCCGCTGCAAGCTCGATCATCACCTTCGCGTTCTGGACTGTTATCATCGCCCTAATTGTCGCATCCTTGCTATTCTTCTTGCGGGAACGCGGCTATCACTTCGATAAAAATTTTGCCCGGGAACGATTGGGTACAATAAGGGAATGGCTGCGAGAAGTCCGGCGTCGGCTGGGCAGACGGGCGAACTCAATCAGACGGGATCTAATGAGGCGGCCAGCAGCGAGTATCTCTGAAGTTTCACCATCTCCGGCTGCGAAAGCCAAGTCATGGTTCCCGGGAATAAAACCCTCTTCGCCGCGTGACCAGATCCGGTTTTACTACCTCGCCCTGGTACAACGTGCGAGCGATCAGGGCGTCAGACGACGCACGAGCGAGACCCCGCTCGAATTTTCCCGGGAGCTCAAAGAAGCCTGGCCTGAGTCCAATGACGCCCTCGATGAAATGACCGACGCATTCCTGGAGGCGCGCTACAGCCCCCAACCCATTGAGAAGGACAAGGTGTTAGCGATACGGGAGCAGTGGGCGCGGTTGAAGGGAAAGCTTCGGCCACACAAGTAGCCGGATCACCCAACTACTGCTAAAACTGAGTCTATTGTCAATTTCAGGAGTCTAGCATGCAATCGATCGTTGAATGTGTCCCGAACTTCAGCAACGGCCGCGATCCGGCGGTTTATGAGCGCATTGTAGATGCAATACGCAGCGTCAGCGCTGTTCAAGTTTTGGACGTTAGCGCCGACGCCGACCACAACCGCACCGTGGTCACATATGTCGGCGCACCTGAGGATGTCGTCGAAGCCGGTTTTCGCGCGATCGCCGTCGCCAAAGACCTCATTGATCTGGATCACCACAAAGGCGAGCATCCACGCATCGGCGCGACAGATGTATTCCCCTTTATCCCGGTTCAGGGCGTCACGATGAACGACTGCGCGGGCCTGGCCCGGAAGCTGGGTCAAAGGGTTGGGGATGAGCTCGGCGTGGCGGTCTATCTCTATGGCGCGGCGGCGACGACCCCCGAACGCGAGAGTCTGGCCGCGATTCGCAAGGGGGAGTACGAAGTCTGGAAGGATGAAGTGACCACCAACCCGGCGCGGAAACCCGACTACGGACCGGCCGTGCCGCGTAAATGGGGCGCAACTGTCATGGGCGCGCGGCCGTTCCTTATCGCCTATAACCTCTTTCTGAGTTCGGGTGATGACGCCGTCGCGGAGAAAATCGCCCGCGCCATTCGTTTCACCAGCGGTGGCCTCCGGTATGTGCAGGCTCGCGGCTTTCTGGTTGAAGGTCAGGCCCAGGTCAGCATGAACCTGACCAACTTCGAGCGCACGCCGATCCATCGCGTGCAGGAGATGGTCCGGCGGGAGGCAGCCCAACACGGTTTGACGATCACGCGCGCCGAGCTGGTTGGCCTCATCCCCCAAAAAGCATTGCTGGAGAGCGCCAAGTGGTATCTGCAACTGGACGATCTTTCGGACGAACAGGTCCTGGAGTTACGTTTGCAACCCTCTCCCGCGGCCGAAACGCCGGAAAATGCAGCGCCTGACAAGCCGCAACCCGGACATTTCGTCGACACAGTCGCCGCGCCCACATCGACGCCCGGCGGAGGTTCGGTCTCGGCGCTGGTTGGATCGCTGGCAGCCGCCTTGGCCCAGATGGCCGCCGGATTAACGGTCGGCCGGAAGCGCTACATCGAGGTTAATGAAATGGCCATGGATCTGCTCACGCAGGCTGAGGCCATCAGGCACGAATTGACCGCGGCTATCGAGGAAGACGCAGCCTCCTTTGAGGGAATCCTGACCGTCGTCCGCAACAAAGGGCTGGGAGAGGAAGAAAAAGCCGCGGCGCTAGAAGCGGCGACGGTGCATGCCGGGGAAGTACCTTTGCGCATCGCCCGATTGAGTCGCGACGCCGGCCGTATTGCCCAAACCATCGCCGCCATCGGCAACGTAAACACGGCTACAGATGCGGCCGTCGGCGCAATAATGGCGCGGGCTGCGGTCTATGGCGCGGGTCTCAACGTCAAGGTGAACGGGGTTGGTTTGAAGAACAGGGAGCTGGCCGCCGCCTGGTCGGCCGAGGTCGATACCCTCGTCGACGAGGTCGAGGAACTGGCCCGCGCCGCCATCGCCGTCGCCAAGGAACGCGGAGGGCTGTAGTTGTTCCACATAATTGGTAGGGCCGGCCGCTCCTCTCTCTTGGCGGCCGGCTTTGTCGTGCTCGGTGCTCTTGCGGCCTGCCGGCCTCAGACTGAAACCCAACCCACACTGACTCCCGCGCCGGCGACGGCGACGACCACGCCCCAGGTTGCATCACCGCCACAACCCATCATCGTTGTCACGGCTGCTGAACCGGCCACTCCCACGAGTATAGCCACTTCCGCGCCCGACACATTATCTACCTCCACGCCAGGCGAGGATACGGTTCCCGTAACGGAAACACCGCCACCGCCGACATTCACCCCTCCCCCACCGCCACCCGCTCTGACCGGCGAGCATTTGTGGCTACAACGCCCCGTCCCGACATCGGGGCCGGCGTGGACGGACAAATCTTACCCATACGGCAGTACGCGCGGGGGAACGCTACGCCCTCATACCGGCGTGGAGTTTGTCATGCCGACGGGCACGCCAGTGTTGGCGACGGCCGCCGGCACTGTGGTCGCTGCCGGGGATGATGCCACCACCGCCTATGGACCACAGACAAACTTCTACGGCAATCTGGTCGTCCTCGAACTGGATAATAACAGCGGTGGGTCGCCGCTCTTTGTCCTCTATGGACATCTGTCCGAGGTTCAGGTCGCCGTGGGGCAAACCGTCGCGGCCGGGGATGTTCTCGGCCTGTCCGGAGCGAGCGGCGTGGCCGATGGCCCCCACCTCCATTTCGAGGTACGGGTAGGCGAGAACAGCTATTACACCACCCGTAATCCTTTGCTCTGGCTGGTCCCGTTACCTGGAACCGGTGTAGTTGCCGGACGGGTTACAGGGCCGAACGGGGAACCCCTGTACGAAGCCCCGGTAACGCTGGTAAGAATCGACGCGCCGGCCCCCTATACGGCCACGACGACGTACGCCAACGGGGAACCGAATTCTGACGGAGTCATGAACGAGAATTTCGCCGTTGACGACGTAGTGCCCGGTTTCTATGAAGCGATTGTCGACGCCGGCGACAGACGCTTCACGACCGAATTGTGGGTCTATCCCGGCCGCACGAATTGGGTCGAGATCGTCGTCGCCCCCTAAAAATCAAGGCATTCTCCCACCCCGTCAAATTCAAAGGATTCAGGCCATCAGTTGGCTGCGCTTGCTCATTACCCAGCCGATAACCGTCACCAGAATACCCAACGCCAATGTCGTGGTACTGATCATCACGCCGATATCGAACCAGAACTGCTCCGGGAAAAGGCGAATCAGGGAATCAGTATAGGCGAAGGTCCATGTGCCGGGCGGGAACAATAGCTCGTGGAATTGTACGAAGAAAATCGGCCAGGCAATGAGGATGATGAGAGCAATCGCCGCGAGGATGATCACGGTAGCCAATCCGGCAAGCATGAGCGTGCGCCAGCCGAAATGTCTGGAGCGTTTCGGCACAAGCAATATTAACAAACCGGCGATGACGATCGCACCGCTGATGTAAGCGACAGTTTTCATGCCGTCGGCCATCACTTTTACGTCGATCATGTGGCTGATCTCCGCCGCGTTATACAGGGGCGAGTCGGTGCCGGGCAAGCGCAAGTCGGTGAGCATATAGATCACTTCTGCGGCCGGCTCCGGGCGTTGCAGATAATCGAGGGTTCCACGCGCCAGTTGCAACCGTTGTTCGGGCGTGAAGCCGTAGGCATCCGGCGCAATCCGCCCGTATTCAAAAGCCGGATAATCCCAGGCGATGATGGCGCGAATCGTCCCCAAGCCCAGAAAAAACGGCATCGCCAGAATGACCAGCCAGCGAACGATCGTGGGAACAGTCTTGTTTTCCAAGGTATTACCTCATTGCAAGCGTATAATTTATTCGTCCAGCAACCCAAGACCGGAAGGCCCGTTCTCAAGCAGATAGCGAACGACGATGGAATCACTGATCAGCTCGACAGGCGCGCGATCGTCGGTAATGACCACCCCGCGCGAACTCGCCGAGGCCAGGTTCACTGCGGCTGTGGCCAACGCATCCCGCAGGAGCGGATCCGCGTCAGGCGTCAACTCAGCCTGGTTGGCCAGAAGGTTGCCGATCGTGGTCGGCTTCATGGTCGCCACAACAATTGTATTCAATGTGCCGGGCACGTCGATGGCGTGGACCGCCGGGAACACGTCCATCAGGGTCGAGCTTATGGCATCGACCAGACGCCGGTCATCGGGCACGCGGCCGACATTGATGGCCACAACGCCGTCCTCGCTTAGCCGCTCCCTGACGTCGAGAAAGAACTCGCGCGTGGTCAGGTGCCAGGGAATATAGGGCACCTTGTAGGCGTCAATGGTGATCAAATCATACGGCCCGGTCAGGCGCGACAGTTCATATCGGCCGTCGCCCGTGATGGCGTTGATGTTGGGATCGTTCAGGGCAAAGAAACGCCTGCCGACGTCCAGAATCGCGGGGTCCAGCTCGATACCGTCAATCGGGATGGGGCCAAACACCTGTGTGAACTGCTTGGGGATGGTGCCGGCGGCCAGGCCAATCACTGCCATTTTCTCCGGCGGCCGGGGTACCTCATTGAAAAACGGCGCGGCAAGCATGATGCTCCACACTGACACATGGGGCACGCGACCGCCGTCGCAATAGAACGAGTGGAATGCCTGCCCCTCGTTCAGCAGCAGATAGTTGCAATCGTCGCGACGTATGACCTGAATGTAGTTATACGCTGACTCGGTCTCGTACAGTTGCCCCGCGTCGGTCTTGATGTTGCCTCGCAACCAGAGAATCAGGGCGGGAGCCAGGCAGATGGGCAACAACAGGGAAATGATCCGAACTTTCCTGCTATTCGACGAACGCCATAATCCGACAAGCCCCACAATAAGCAGGATCGCGCCAAAGATCACGGCCGTCATTCGCGAACCCGCCAGGGGGATGACGACGAGCACCGGCAAATAGGTACCCAGCAGGCTGCCCAGCGTGGAGATAGCGTAGATGCGGCCGCTGATGCGCCCTGACTCGTTGACGTCCTGAACCGCGAGCCGGATAGCGAAAGGCGAAAGGCAACCCAGCAAGGTGACCGGGATGATCAGCGCCAGCACTACCAGAAGGAGCGAGCCGGTAATCGCGCCGACATTGAGCACCGCCATAGCCGCGGCCGCATCCCGCAAAATCGCGCCGGTCAGCAGCAGGAAGAAAATGGCACAGAACCCGGCCAGGGTCACGAGGGCATAGAAATAGCGCTCCAGCGGATAACGATCGGCGAGTCGCCCGCCGATGAAATAGCCGGCGGTCAATGACAACAACACCAAGCCTATAACGTTAGCCCAGACGATGTTGGACGTCCCATAGACGGTCTGCAGCAGCCGGCTGGCGGTGAATTCGATCGCCAGCGTGCTCATGCCAGCGATGAAAACGGTCAGGAATAAATATCGGCGGTTGACGACTGGTTGTTCGGTGATGAAGCTATCCATCCTGGGATCAATCAACCCCCTCGGTCAGGTCACCGAAAGCCTCGCGCATCTGTTCAGGGGTTCGCTCCCCGGTATTGCGAAAGATCATGGTCAGTGGCTGATCATACACGATAAAACTCTCGTCGGCGCGGCCGAGCGACAAACCCGGCTTGGCCTCAAAATACTCCGTCACGGCGTTGGGGGGGCGCAGATCCGGCCAGCCGAACGTGTCCACGCGCAGGGAAAGGCCAAACAGGTTCGGCGTGCGGTCACCCACCCACACCAACTCATATCCGAGCGAGCCATCGAAAAGCAGCTGGTGGTAGCGGGATGAAAGCGGGTATCGCTCCGGCAAGCGCGGCACAACACCGTATACCCGGTTAGACAGCACCGTCAGATATTCGGCTTCGGCCAGCAAATCGAGATTAGCCCGAAGATTTGCCTCGTTATCGGCCTCGTCTGGATAGGTGAGCCAGGTCAACTCGGCGTTCGGATACTCCTTGCGCGAGCGCTTTTCACCGTCGACGATCAAATTGACGGGTAAATAATCATCCCATTGCTCACTCAGAATAAGACTCCCCGGGGGAACATTCTCGTAAATCCATTGGGATCCGGAATTCCAGGGGTGCTCTTCGCCATATAATCGCACAAACGCCACCGCGTAGATCATCCCGGCAATCAGGACCACTCCAGCCAGGACGCGGCGGCCGGCAGGCGACCGCCACTGCCAGATCATAGCCGCGCCAAACAGCAGCATAAAGGGAACGATGGGCTGCATGTAGCGAAGAAATTTGACATAGAAACTGCCGGTCAGAAGCAAGTAGGGCCAGACCCATAACAAAATCGGCATTACCGGCTGGTCAAAACGGCTCCAAAACGAACTCGCGCCATCTTTTTTCTGCCTCGTTATAAACGGCCGAGCCGCGACCCACGAAGCCCACGCCAACCCGGCAAGCCCGACGACGCCCATGAACGGCCCCAGCCCCCACCGCAGGAGCATCTCGAAATAATAGAGGTAAGGGAGCGTGCCGTCATACTGGCGTGTGAAGGCAAGATCGCTCGCGCCGCGAACCATCGCGTTCTGCGTCATAATGTTTTGCAGATAGCAGGATCGTGCCAGGTAACTCGATATCGGGGCGGGTTCTCCCGCCGCACCAGCTGGAGAACATGTCCAGTCCAACACCGCAAATGGATTCGTTATCGCGAAGGTGATGAAAGCAACGAGAGCGATGCCGCTCGAAACCCAAATGCGTTTCCCTCTCGAAGACACCCGCCAGGCGACCCAGAACAACGGCAGAAACAAAAGGACCGCCGTAAATTTCGATCCGATCGCCAGTCCGGCGGCCATCGCCGCCAGGCCAAGATAGATCGTTACACGGCGAGAACCAGGATTGCCGGCCACCCCGTATTCGTCTCTGGCTACGACCAGAAAATAAATCGCGACAACGACAAAAAATGTCAGATACGGATCACTGGTGAAAAAATGGGCCAGCTGGATGTGAATCACCGAAAGGGCAGTGAACGCCGCGGCCAGCAAGCCGGTCGCCGGATTATACAGCCGCCGGCCGAGCAGAAAGGCGAACAGAACGGTGCCGACATCAAACAGTGCCGTCAGGGCGCGTCCGACTGCCGCAATATGGTGGAACTCGATCCGACCCGCACCGTTCAGCACATCGGCGGTCAATGACCAGCCTGGGGGCAGCACCGGAATTAAGGCAGGCCCAATGACTTCAGTGATCCGGGTTGCTGCCACACCAAGGTAGAGAGGGAAATGGCCATAGGCGAAATCCCGCGGCTGATCCTGTAAAACAACAATCCCTTCGCTGCTGGCCGCGGGCGGCCAGTGGAAGGGATTGAATGTCGATGTTTCCGGCCGCCACTGGGCAGCCCAATCAGTTGTGTGGATCGCGGGGAACTCAATCGTTGTGGCGACCCAGGTTATGTAGCGCTCATCCGGATGATGGTGTTGGAACCCGTCCCAATTCAAACCGGTCAAACGCAAGGTGGTTGCCGACAGCAGGATAACAAACAGGGTGAATCGCTGCAATCGGTTCACGGCCAGGAGAGAATCAGAATTTCTCCTCTTCCTTCTTACCCTTGGTTATGACTTCAACGGCATCGGCCGAGACGCCATCCTCGAGACCCTCTTCCTCCGCAGTCGCCGTGAATTCGAAACGAGCCACAACCTGGTCGGGATCGGATAAAATCTCGACATTCCTTGGCGCGATCAGATCGCGAACAAAGATGACATCTTCAGGAGTTTTGATCATTCCAAAATCGAAGTCAATGCTGGAGACGAGGTCATCGGGCAAGCACTCAATTTCAACTTCGTGGAGAAATTGCGTCGCCACGCCCAATCCTTCGGATTCCGGTGTAGCGACGCCGGTGCCCAAAAGCTCCGCCGCGGAGCGAAGCTTGACCTTCATATCGACTTCCATAAAATCGACGTGGATGATATCTCCCCGGGTGGCGTGTTGCTGAATTTCACGGACGAGCACCGTATGTGTTGTGCCACCAACCGACAGGTCGGCCAGGTGAGCTGTACCGACGACGCGCAAGGCTCTGCGCAATGCTTTTTGTTCCATTTGAACGGACTTCTGGGTCTTGCGTCCGTAAATTATGCCGGGAATCCATCCCTCGCGACGCAGCTGGCTGGTCTGTTTGCCGATGATCTCGCGCGGCTCTGCTTCAATAACGATTCTATCACTCATGCTGTATCCACCTTGTCTGCAGCGGATATTTCCCTCAGGAAGGCGTGTGGTCACGCACGATCCACCGTTGTGGACGACTCATTTGATCGCCACTGCCGCTGCGGTTATATTCCTTACTAAACGTCTTGTCGGCTATAATCTGTGAAAACCAGATCGAATATAGAAGTATAGCCGTAAAATACGGCAAGTCAATCCGGGAGCGATTCAAAAATGAGCGATCAAACGATGACCTTGGACAAGCTTTACCAATCAATGATGCAGAATGGAAATCTGCGCACAACAGGGCAGGCCTCACGCATAACGTTCGCGGTCCTTCGCACATTGGGTTTTAACCTTAGCAGAAGCGTCAAGGGAGAATTGGCGAAGGCGCTGCCTGATGAGTTCGGTCGCGAACTGAAACGGGGCTGGCGTCTTGTCAACATCCGGCACAGGAACATGACGATTGAAACGTTTGCCAAGGACGTCGCCCGCAACAGTGGGAACACCGATGTTCAGGTCGGAATCACTAAAACAAGGCTCGTTTTCCATTACATCAAAGCGCTGATCGACGATGATATCAGTCGTAAGGTAGCCAGAGATCTCAGTCCCGAAGTTCGCGATTTGTGGAACGCCGCGTAGGTTCGCGCAGGTTCAACGCATTAACTTGCCCAATTCTACCGGAAAAAGCCGCTCCATTTTCATCATCGCGTTGGCCTTCGTCATAACAGTGGCCGTCGCGTGCGTCCCCGTGGCTCAAACCGGCGCTCCGACACTCCTGCCTCGTCCGGAAACCACAATTGCCTTGACGGCCGATGGCGAAACCCGGCAAATCGTCACCAGCGCCGAAACGATTGGACAGGCCCTTGAATCCGCCGGCATTGTGATTGGTCAGGCTGATGAGGTTTCCCCACCGCCGGCAACCGCTCTGGATCTTTCCGGGGATGGCTCCCCGATCGCCGTAACCATCGTTCGCGTTACAGAGACGTCGGAGATTATTCCCGAGAGCATCCCGTTTCAGCGGCGCATCGTGCGCAGCGCCGACATGTCTCCGGATGATCCGCCCCGCCTTCTGCAAGCCGGGGAGCCGGGTTTCCAGGAGGTGACAGTGCGTATCGTCTACCGCGACGGGCTTGAGGCCGAGCGCTGGCCGACGGCGATAACGGTCGTGGAACCACCGAAAGACGAGATCATCATGTATGGCGTCAGCGTGGGAAGCGATGCCATGCCGTTGTCCGGCCAGCTGGCTTACATCGATGACGGTCGGGCAATCCTGTTATCCGGCTCGACCGATTCGCCGCGCCAGATCATGATCGACGGATCGCTGGACGGTCGCGTATTCCAGCTTTCACCCGACGGTCGTTATCTTCTGTTCACGGTGAAGCCCGACGGCAACCGGGAGGGTTTCGCGAACCAGTTGTGGTTCACGACCACCGCGGAAGGTTCTCAGCCACAGCCCTTACAGATTGAAAATGTCCTGTGGGCGGGTTGGGATCCAACCGCCATAGAAACGCCTCGCATCGCCTACACGACCGCGCGAACCGTCTCGCTGCCGCCGGGCTGGGAAGCCATCAACGACCTGTGGTTATTGACCCTTCCGACTGACGGTAGTCAGGCCGCCCCATTGCGCATCATCGAGACTTACCCGGCGACGCTGGGATGGTGGGGGGGAGCGTATGCATGGTCGCCCGACGGCAGCCGGTTGGCTTATGCCTTCTCCGACGAAACCGGAATTATCGACATGCCGGGAAACGGCGAACTCCCCGATGCGCAGGCCCTTGCTGCCGAGGAGCCGGCACGAACAGTTCTCCAATCGTTCACTGCCTATGACACCGGCGCGGACTGGGCATGGGTGCCGAACCTGAGCTGGTCGGCCGACGGCCGTTACCTCTCTCACACAGCCTACAACGATGAAACGGCGGCCTTTGACTTGTGGGTGACGGATACCCAAACATCAGAGACAGCCGTCCTCGTTCCCGGGGTGGGTATCTGGTCGGCCGCGCAATGGTCACCAATATCAACAGGGCCACAACTGGCGTTCCTGCGATCAGCAAATTCTGAGGAGAGCATTGACAGCGGTTATTCGCTCTGGCTGAGCGATGCCGACGACACCAACGACCAGCGAATATTCCCACCCGAGGGCGAGACAGGGCGATTCGCCCGAACGAACCAGTCCCTGGCATGGGGACCGAATGGGGACACACTCGCGTTCATATTTGAGAATGCGCTCCATATCACCAATGTTGCGACAAATGAACTTTACCGCTCGCCGTCTGATGACACCGTGAGCAGTCATCCAACGTGGGCTCCCTATGGCGCGGCGGCCATTCGTTGATTACACAATCCTGAACAGCAGTGTCCACCGACCGCAATCCCTCTAACCCACTCTACCCACGGCTGCTGACCGTCCTGTTTCTGCTCGCAGGCGTGGTCTGCCTCCTGACTGTCGGCGCTCTCGCCGGCCGTGACAGATTTCTTACCCGCGGTGTCCCTCAGGGTTTGCCCCAGCCGATTGCCGACGGCGGCGCGCGAATCGGCGTCAACGTTCATCTGGAAAAATACGGCGATGAGTTGCCCGACGTGGTGGACGACATCAGAGCCACCGGCATTCGTTATGTCAAACAACCCTTTTATTTTTCCGATAACTTTGATTGGGCGGTGGCCGACCGGATTGTCAACACTGTCGCTGCCGAGGGGCTGGTGCTGGTGCCGCTGCTTGACGGTGATCCTGCATCAGGGTTTGCACCGCCGAACAGCATTAGTGACTATGCGACGTGGGTTGGCGAGTTTGCCGCGCGCTACGGCGATCAGATCGCTCATTACATCATCTGGGATGAGCCAAACCTTTCGAGCCATTGGGGCGGCGAGCCGGTAAACCCCGCCACCTATGCGGCCCTGCTGGCGGCTGCGGCCGAGGCAATCCGTGCTGTGGATTCCGATGCCGTCATTGTGGCCGGGCCTCTGGCCCCCACAACAGAATCCGGGCCGGATAACCTTTCGGAAACGCTTTTCTTGCAGGCGCTGTATGAGGCCGATGCGGGCGATTCTTTCGACATTGTCGCCGCCAAACCTTATGGCTTCGATACAGGGCCGGATGACCGCACGGTCAGCAATGAACGCCTCAACTTCAGCCGTCCAATATTGTTACGCGAAGTTATGGACGCCCACGGCGATGGAGACAAAGCGATTTGGGCCGGCAACTGGGGATGGAACAGTTTGCCTGTCGGATGGTCGGGCAGCCCATCGATCTGGGGACAGACTGGTGAGGCGACACGCGCCGGCTGGACAGTCGCCGCGCTGGAACGCGCCCGGCGCGAATGGCCATGGATGGGCATCATGTTTCTGGAAAACTGGGAGCCGGACGCCGCGGCAGATGATCCGCGCTGGGGATTCAGCATTGCCGGGCGACCTACGGCCGATTCGATCGCTTCATACCTGGCGACTTTATCGCCCGACATCGCCATGCCGGGTTTTCACCCAGCCTCGCCTGATTCGCCATCCCAACAATTCACCGGGAATTGGAAGTTCTCACCGGAATTTGGGGCTGATATCGGCCAATCCGGCGACTTAGTACAATTTACGTTCTGGGGCACTGATATCGGCGTGCGGGTGCGTCGGGCTGATTTCCGCGCCAGATTTTACGCCACAGTGGACGGGCTGCCTGCCAACGCGCTCCCGTCGGATGAGCAGGGAACGACGCTCGTGCTCACCTCACCTGACCCGAATCAGGATACCATCACCACCGAATGGATCGCCCGCGATCTGTCCCCCGGCCTACACACCCTGGAGCTGGTCGCCTCCCGCGGCTGGGATCAGTGGGCACTCAACGGCTTCAGCGTAGGCTATACGCCGGCATCCATCACAGCATCGTGGATTCCACCGGCCCTCGTCGGATTGGCGATTTTGTTTTTTGGTCTGGCGCTGTTCTTCGCCCGTCACGCTGCCTGGGGAGAACCGGCCGCGACTATACGCCATCGCTTTAACCGGCTCTCCGATCGCGCCCAGATCATGTTAGCCGGCGGGATCGCGGCCGTCGTTGTCCTCACAGGCTGGCTAACTTGGGGGCCGGACGCGCTTGGCATCTATCGCCGCCTGGGCGACGCAGGACAACTCATCGCCACGGCCGCGGCAGCAACCGTTTTTTATGTGACCCCTTCCTTCATTATTTTCACGCTTGCGTTGGCCTGCCTCTATTTCCTGCTTGTACTTCGCCCTGCCTGGGGGCTGGCTTTGATCACGCTGACGATGCCGTTTTATGTGCCACCGTTGCCGAAGCTCATCCTCGGCTACCGATTCTCCCCGGTCGAACTATTCACACTTCTGACACTCGCCGCCTGGTTGACCAGAACTACTCTGGACGCGGGAGCGGCTGCTCGTCGGGACGGGTGGCGGTTTCGATTGCCCAAGCTTCAGAGACCTGATTGGGCGGTAATAGCATTTTTTCTCGTCGCATGCCTGTCGCTCTTCTTCACGGCACTTCGGGACGTCGCCATTACAGAATGGCGCGTCGTCATCCTTGAACCGTTTCTATTCTACTTCCTGATTCGCGCCATACGACCGATTGCCGGAGAGATGTGGGTCATTCTCGACGCATTCGTCCTGAGCGGTGTCATTGTCGCCTGCTATGGGCTTTGGCAATATTTCACCGGTCAAAACCTCATAACGGCAGAAGGGGGGTTGTTGCGGTTGCGATCCATCTATGGCTCACCGAATAATGTCGGTCTTTACCTGGATCGATTGCTGCCCTTGCTCCTCGCCATGTGGTTGCTGGGGAAGCGCGTTATCCATGGTCGCCGGCGGGTTGCCTACCTCCTGGCCATCCCGCCTGTGGCGCTGGCCCTGTTGCTGACCTTCAGTAAAGGCGCATTGCTGTTAGGCATGCCCGCAGCAATCCTGGTTGTCTTCTGGGTGTGGCAGCGTCAGGCCGGCCGCCGAACCTGGCCCTGGGTGATTCTGGCGATGGCCGGCGGAATAGCCGCGCTGCTCGTTGCGGGACGCATCCCGGCTGTCGCCGCCCGTCTCGACTTGTTCGGCATGACGGGCTTCTTCCGGCTCAGCCTGTGGCGGTCAGCGGTCAACATGTTCATGGATCACCCATGGTTCGGCGTTGGTCTCGACAATTTCCTCTACGCCTATCGCGGCCGCTACATCCTCGATGCCGCATGGCAGGAACCTAACCTCAATCACCCGCACAACATCATTCTCGATTTTGCTACCCGCCTCGGACTGCTGGGGCTGCTGGCCGGCGGCTGGATGATATGGGAGACGGGGCGCTCCTTGCTCAGAAATATCCGGTACACCAGCTCTGAGTGGCTGCCGGTCGCGGCCGGGTTTGGCGGCTCGCTGGCGGCCATGCTTGCCCATGGACTGGTTGACCACAGCTTTTTTCTAGTCGATCTGGCTTTTGTGTTCTTCCTGATCCTCGGTGTTTCAGTGTGGATGGAGCGTACAGCACCCGTTGATTAGCGGCGTTAGAATATGCTGAACCCTCCGCCGGCCGTCTTTCACACCTGCCCGGCATACGTTACAATCCTCTCCGGTCTGGTCTCCGGCCATGATCGGCGGTGTTATGCGAAGAAAACGGCTGGTTCTGATTATTGGTCTCTTGGCGGCAATGGTGGTGGCACTTGCTTTGCTGCCGCCTATCCTGCGAAAGATGCCGACCCGGTATGCCCTGCGCCTACCGGAGCCGTTGCAAGCGCTGGCTCTTCCGGCTGACCCAACGCCCATACTGCCCACTGTCGCGGCGCCTGTGGCGGCCGCAGGACTCTTGGCGCGGGATTTGCCTCCCCCGGCCATTGTCACGTCCGTCCCGGTGGCCGCGTCGACTCCGCTCGCGAACGCAGCGGAGTCAATACAAGCGGCGACCGGCCAACCTGCAGCAACACCCACAACACCGCCACCACCCACGGCAACGCCCTGGCCCGTCCCCGCCACAGCCCGGATGACCGGCTTCACCCATGTTTATCAGGAGTGGAACAACTGCGGCCCGGCCACTATGGTGATGGCGTTGACCCACTTCGGTCGCACCCGCAGCCAGCGCGATCTGGCGGGTATCCTGCGACCCAATCAGGAAGACCGAAATGTCACGCCGGCGGAAATGGCAGATTACGTCAACACCCAGGAAGGGTTGCGCTCCGTGGCGCGGGTCAACGGCGATCTCAATCTGCTGAAACGACTCCTCGCCAATGATATCCCGGTAATAATCGAAATCGGCCTCGATCCGCCGGGCGAGTATCGCTGGCTGGGCTGGTATGGCCACTACCTGCTGCCGGTAGCCTATGACGACAATACCAGTCAGGTTTGGGTTTACGATTCCTGGCTCGGAACCAGCGAAGTGCCCCAGACGAACGCCGATCCCAACGGCCGCGTGCTGGCATATGATGAATTGGAGGCGTACTGGGCCCAGTTCAACCGATCCTATATTGTCCTGTTCGATCCATCTCAGGAAGCGCTCGTCACCCAACTGCTAGGCGACGAACTTGATGATACGATTATGTGGCGGGATACCCTGAATCGCGCCCAAAGCGACGCAAGTCGCGACGGAAGCAACGCTTTCTACTGGTTCAATCTTGGGTCCAGCTACAACGCGTTGGGTCAATTTGACAAGGCGGCCGTCGCGTTTGATCAGGCCCTGGCGATAGGCCTGCCCTGGCGCATGCTCTGGTACCAATTCGGGCCCTACGAGGCCTATTACCAAACCGGACGTTACGATGATATCGTCCTGCTTGCCAACACGACCTTGAAAGATCGCCCATACTTCGAAGAATCTTACTACTATCTGGGATTGGCACAGGCGGCTCTGGGCGATACCGCCGCCGCCCGCGACAACCTCATGAAAGCAATCGCCTTCAACCCCAATTTTACACTGGCTGAAGAAGCTCTGGCCGGACTCTCCGCTCCGGAAAGCTAAGCCGATCTCCGGTATCTTGGGAAAGGATATTATTACCATGCGTAAACGTACCAAAAGCATAATCCTGCTCGTCGCTGTGGGGCAGGTCATGATAATTCTTGGCCTTTTAGCCTTGCCCACGGTTGTCCGCGCCATTCCCGGCCGATACCGGGTCTGGCTGCAGGAGAATCATCCAGCCATGGGCAGAATTTCGGAGGATATCATCGCGCAGGTCGCACCGGTGGCTACATCATTGCCGGCCGCCCAGCAAGCGCCTCAAAATCAGGTTGATATCGCATCGCTCATTGCCTCCGAGCCTCTGAGCACCGTTGCAAGCGCGAGCGACGAAATCATCCTCCCGGCGGCCGCAACGCCAACAACTGCCACGGCCGATCCCGGCGCGCAACCAACCGAGCCGCCCGCCTCACCCACGCCGGCGGCAACCAACACGCCTGAACCGACCCCGACCCCGATGCCGCTGCCGAAGAGGGTTGTTCTGGACGGCATGGGCGTCGTCAAGCAGACCTTCAACAATTGCGGCCCGGCCAATTTAACCCAGGTTCTTAATTGGTATGGTTCCGATATCACGCAGACCGACGTCGCCTCTTACCTGAAGCCCAATCCGGAAGATCGCAACGTCAGCCCGTGGCAGATTTCTGATTATGTCAATGAACACATGCCCGGATACAAGGCCATCACCCGCAGCGGCGGCGATTTGGAGATGATCAAGCGTTTCATCGCTGCCGGGTTCCCGGTCGTCATTGAGAAAGGATATCAGCTGCCGGAATCCGGATGGTGGGGTCACTATCTGACGGTGTACGGCTACGACGATGATCTTGAGGAGTTATACAGCCAGGACACCTACCTCGGCCCGTTCGACGGCAGCGGCCGCACCGACGCTTACCGCGATTTCATACCCTTCTGGCAGCAGTTCAATAACACCTTCTATGTGGTCTATCGGCCGGAACAAGAGGAGACTGTCGCCGCTCTCATGGGCGCGGATATGTTCGACGATTTCAAGATGTGGCAAAAGGTCGCCACCATTGCCGAGAAGGAAACCCAGGAACGACCGGATGATGTTTTTTCATGGTTCAACCTTGGGACGGCTCTGACCCGCATGGGCGGTCTGACCGGCGAAGCGCAATATTATCTGGGCGGTGCACAGGCGTTCGACCGGGCCAGGGAGATCGGCCTGCCGCCCCGCATGCTGTGGTACCAGTTCGAGCCGTATCTGGCTTATCTCCGTACCGACCGCTATCAGGATATCATCGATCTGGCCGACGCAACGCTGGAGACCCAGGGCGGCCGTAATGTTGAAGAGACATTCTGGTATAAGGGACATGCGTTGGCCTATCTCGGTGACGTCAGTGGCGCAATCACCGCCTACAGGACTGCCCTTTCAGTGAACGAAAACTTCTACCCGGCCCAGATCTCGCTCGATTCGCTCGGCGGATAAAGCCACACTAAATTACCTGCATAACACCGAACGCCGGAAGATCTGCATCACCTATAAGCAGATCTTCCGGCCTTTTTTCATTTCTCCTCAATTGGCAGATCAAGGGCGATCCGGGGTATAATAGGCACGGTTGTAGATCGTTGATAACCGCGTGGCAGGCAGCCCGCCTGTGCTTTTCCACACTTTCCCGCAATATCAATTCCGAGGAGATTTCGATGACCCAGGAACAAAAATTCAAGGTTACTTATTCGACGCTGGCCAGCCCGGATCCCGAACTGCACCGCCTCTACGACGAAGCCGTGGCCGATTTCCGCGCCAATCTTGGCAAGACCTACCCGATGTTCATCAACGGGGAGGAACGCTTCGCGGCCGAGACCTTTGCCAAGGTGAGCCCGACCGACAAGAACATGGTCATGGGCTATTTTCAAAAGGGAACCGCAAAGGACGCCAACGACGCCGTCGCCGCAGCCAAGGCGGCCTTCCCCGGTTGGCGCGACACGCCCTGGCAGGAGCGCGTGGCGATTCTGCGACGGGCGGCCGATCTTCTCAGCGCCCGCCTGTTCAAGATGGGCGCCATCATGAGCCTGGAAGTCGGCAAGAATCGACTGGAGGCACTGGGCGATGTGGAAGAAACCGCCGATCTGATCCGCTACAACTGCGACGCGATGGAGACCAACGACGGCTTTACGCGGACACTCAAGTCAGAGAGCGACAAGCATCACAATCGCAGCGTGCTCAAGCCATATGGGGTATGGGTCGTCATTTCGCCGTTCAATTTTCCCGGCGCGCTGGCGGGTGGACCGAGTAGCGCGGCGCTCGTCGCGGGCAACACGGTGGTCTTCAAGCCCGCCTCGGACACGCCTTTCACCGGCTGGCTGTTGGCGGAAGCGTTCCGCGATGCCGGCGTCCCGGCCGGCGTGTTCAATTTCGTCACCGGCGGCGGCCGCAGCGTCGGCCAGACGCTTGTTGACCATCCCGACGTGGCCGGCATCACCTTCACCGGCAGCTATGACGTCGGCATGGACATCATCCGTTCCTTCTCCTCGGGCAAGTATCCTCGCCCGTGCGTGGCCGAGATGGGCGGCAAGAACCCGACCATCGTCAGCAACAAGGCGGACCTGGACAAGGCCGCTCTGGGCGCGATGCGTTCCGCTTTCGGTCTGCAGGGTCAGAAATGTTCGGCGCTGTCCCGTCTCTACGTGCACAAGGATGTCAAGGACGATTTCATGAAGAAGTTCGTCGAGTTGACGTCGAAGATCAACGTCGGCGACCCGACGGACAAAGATAACTGGATGGGGCCGGTCATCAATAAAAGCGCCTACGAGGATTACATGGGCTTCGTCGACGACCTGCGCCAGCATGGCGATATCGTCTTCGGCGGCAAGGAAGTCAACGACAAGGGATATTACGTCGCGCCGACTATCGCCGATAACGTCCCCGAGGATCACAGACTGTGGAAACAGGAGATGTTCCTGCCCATTGTCATGGTCGAGGCGTTCGACGATTTCGACGAAGTCATGAAGAAGGCCAACGATGTCGAGTATGGACTGACTGCCGGCTTCTTCAGCGAGGATGAGGACGAAATCCAGTGGTTCCTCGATAATATCGAGGCCGGCGTGCTTTACGTCAATCGCGCTTCAGGAGCCACGACCGGCGCGTGGCCCGGCTATCAATCCTTCGGCGGCTGGAAGGGCAGCGGCTCCACCGGCAAGGCTGCGGGCAGCTTCTACTACGTCCAGCAGTACATGAAGGAACAAAGCCAGACCGTTATTGACTAATTTCCCCCGGCACAAAGGGCGGGCGGTTTGAATATTTTCTATCCGTCCGCCCTTTGGCCTGATTCTTCCTCCAGGTGAGACCATGTCCGCCAACAACAAATTGATTACGATGCGCGAGGCCGTCGAGAGGTATGTAACCGACGGCAGCACAGTCGCCATTGAGGGCTTCACGGCCTTCATATGCTTTGCCGCGGCCCATGAGATTATCCGTCAGCGGAAGCGGGATCTTGTTCTATGCCGCCTGACGCCGGACCTCATCTATGACCAGATGATAGCCGCCGGCGTCGCCGCCAAGCTGGTGTTCAGCTATTTGGGGAATCCCGGTGTCGGCAGCCTGCATTGCATCCGCCGCGCGGTCGAGCAGGATGTGCCCCGTCCGCTGGCAATCGAGGAGTATTCCCACTTCGGCATGGTCGGCCGTTATATGGCCGGCGCGGCCGATTTGCCGTTCTTTCCCTTACGCAGCTACACCGGCAGCGATTTGCCGGCCGTAAATGATCTGATTCGATTCGTGGAAAGCCCCTATGGCGATGGGCCGATCGCGGTTGTGCCGCCGCTCAAGCCGGACGTCACTTTCGTCCATGCCCAGCGCGCTGACGTTAGTGGCAACACCCATCTGTGGGGATTGCTGGGTACGCAGAAAGAAGTCGCCTTCGCCTCGAAAAAGGTCATCATCGTCGTCGAAGAGATTGTCGACGAGGACGTGATCCGGCGCGACCCCAACCGGACGCTGATCCCCGGCCTGATAGTCGACGCAGTAGTTCACGAACCTTACGGTGCTCACCCAAGTTACGTTCAGGGCTATTATGACCGCGATAACGACTTCTATCTGAAATGGGATGAGTGGTCGAGAGACCAATCGACGACAGAGGCCTGGCTGGATGAATGGGTTTACGCGCTGCCCGACCGCGCTGCTTATCTTGAGAAGCTCGGCAAGGGAACACTCGATCGTCTGTCTCCGGGCGATCTCAAGGCCGATCCGATTAACTACGGCCGCTACGGCTGAACAAGGGCGTCATGACCATTATCGATTCATTCGGCAAGGATTATCTGCGCCTCGTCCTCGAGATTCACGCGCACCACATCGACGGCTACGTGGATGCTTACTATGGGCCGCCGGAGATAAAACACGAGGTCGAAAGCAACGGGCCGGAAAAGCCGGCGGCGTTGCTGTCTCGCGTGGTCGATCTCCAGACGCGAATCCCCACGGCTGATCCGGCGCGACATGCTTACCTGTCGGCCACGCTGCGCGCGATTGAATGCACCATCCGAATGTTGAACGACGAGGATATTGATTACCTCGACGAGGTCTCGCGGCTCTACGACATTCAGCCTCAACTCGTCGACGAGTCAAGGTTCGAGGCAGCCCATCGCGCCCTTGATCAGGTTCTCCCCACCAACCCCGCAGACAAGAGTCTCGAGGCGCGACTCCAGTCGTGGCAAAAGACTTTCGAGATTCAGACCGAACAAGCCTTGCCGCTTCTGGAACTGGCACGGTCGGAAACACGTACCCGCACAAGCAATCTGGTGACGCTTCCTCCGGGTGAGAGCGTAGAGGTCAAACTGGTCAAGGGACAGCCGTGGAGCGCCTACAACTGGTATCTCGGCCGCGGCCGGTCGCTGATCGAGTTCAACACCGATATGCCGCTCCACGCCGACCGGCTCCTCGACACTTTCGCCCATGAGGGGTATCCCGGCCATCATACCGAGGCGATTTTGAAGGAGCAAATCCTCTACGAAGCGAAGGGCTACGCCGAACAATCGGCCATGCTTCTCCACTCCCCCGCGGCTGTCATCGCGGAAGGGATCGCTGTATGCGCTTTGGAGATGATCTTTCCCGACGACAGTCACCTCGACTGGAACGCCGGGGTTATGTTCCCCGCCGCCGGAATTTCCTTCCCCACGGAAGCCGTCGATCAGATGCGCCAAATCAGGAAGGCTGCCAAAGATTTGCGTTATGTCAATGGAAACGGCGCGATTCTCTATCACACAGGTCAGTTGAACCAAGAGAAGACGATCGATTATTTTCGCTCGTATGGCCTCATGACCGCGGAACGCGCCGCGAAATCCTTCGGGTTTATAAGTTATCCGCTTTATCGGTCGTATATATTCACCTATACCGCCGGGCACAACCTGATACGCGGCACGGCCGATCCGGCGGCGACTTTCCGGGAGTTGTTAACCGGTCAAATACTGCCTTCGCAACTGGTTGCGAATAATCAACAGGATTAACGATGGACGATACCAATAAAATCTCGCCGTCCGAATTGATGATCGTTGCCGCCTCGCGTGAGCTGAAGGGAAATCGCACCGTCTTTGTCGGCGTCGGCGTCCCCAACATCGCTTGCAATCTCGCGCGTCGCAGCCACTCCCCGGAGATGGAACTCGTCTACGAGAGCGGCGTTTTCGGCGCGCAGCCCGCGCGCCTGCCCCTCTCAATCGGCGATCCAACGCTGGTCAGTGGAGCAACATCCGTCGTAAGCATGGCCGATCTGTTCATGCTTTATCTCCAGGGCGGGTTAATCGACGTCGCTTTGCTGGGCGGCGCGCAGATCGACCGCTACGGCAATCTCAATACGACAGTTATCGGCGATTACAACAAGCCTCGCACGCGACTGCCGGGTTCGGGAGGAGCGTGCGAAATCGCCATCAACGCCCGGCGCATCTTCATGATCATGCGTCTCTCGAAACGCGCCTTCGTGGGAAAGCTCGACTTCATGACCAGCCCGGGACATGTGGACGGAGGCGACACCCGTCGTCGTCTCGGAATGCCCGGATTGGGGCCGGAAAAGGTTATCACCGACAAGGGGTTGTTCACCTTCGATAACCCTGAGCGGGAAATGATGCTGGTGGAACTCGCTCGGGGAGAGACGGTGGAAAGCGTTCAGGCGGCCGTCGGTTGGCCGTTGCGCGTGGCCGATGAGTTACGCGAAATGCTCCCCCCGTCAGCGGCCGAGCTGGAAATCATACGCGAGCAACTTGACCCGCAGGGGTTATACCGTTGACCTGATATTTTCAATGAGGCACTGACAATAAAAATATCAGGGCCGGAGCGCGACATGCATTACTCACACCCCCAAGGCAACGTCTTTTATCGAACAATGAATCATCCGCGGCCAATGATTGCCCGCGGTGAGGGCATTTACCTTTACGACGACAGCGGCAAGCGGTACATCGACGGCAGTGGCGGGCCATTGGTCGTCAACGTCGGTCACGGCCGGACCGAGATCGTCGACGCCATGATGAAGCAGGCTCAGTCAGCGGCCTACGTCCATGCTATCATGTTCACGAGCGAGCCGTTGGAGCGTTATGCCGCCGAACTTGCGAAAGTTGTGCCATTGCCCGAAGCGCGCTTCTACTTCCTCAGCAGTGGCTCTGAGGTGGTCGAGGGAGCGGTAAAACTCGCGCGACAGATCCAGATCGCTCGTGGCGAGGTGAAGCGCAACATCGTGCTTGGTCGCTGGAACAGCTATCACGGCATGACACTGGGCGCGCTTGCCGTCAGCGGCCGCCCCTCCCTGCGCGCGCCGTATCTGGACATGTTCCACGACGTCCCCCATATCCCGACGCCTTACCCCTACCGGAGTTCAGCGACAGGGGTTGAAGTCGCAAACCGGCTGGAGGAAGCGATCCTGAGCTATGGCGCGGAGAACATCGCCGGATTCATCGCCGAACCAATCAGTGGAGCATCACTTGGAGCGGCCGCCCCGCCGGATGATTACTGGCCACGCATCCGGGAAATTTGCGATCGCTACGGCGTTTTGCTCATCGCTGACGAAGTCCTCGTCGGGTTGGGACGCACCGGCAAATGGTGGGGGTTGGAGCATTGGAACGTTACGCCCGACATCATGGTCGCCTCGAAGGGAACAGCCAGCGGTTATTTTCCGCTCGGCTTCATCGCCGCCAAAGGCGAGGACGTGGAGCAACTCCGGCGCAAACTGGGCGATTTCAACCACGGCGGCACCTTCAGCCATCACGCTGTGGGTGCGGCTGCCGGCCTGGCCACGCTGCAAATACTGCAACGCGAACGCCTGATTGACAATTCAGCGACCATGGGGCTCACGTTGGGGGAAGCGCTACACGCTCAAATCGGTGAACATCCCAACGTAGGTGACATCCGCGGCCGGGGATTGTTCTGGGGCATCGAGCTGGTGAAAGATCGCGCTACCAGGGAGCCTTTTCCGGCGGCTGAAGGCGTTGCTCGTCGCGTCTGGAAACGCGCCTTCGATCTGGGGCTGGTCATCTACTACTCAACGGGTTGTGCCGACGGCAAGGATGGCGACGTGATCATGCTTGGTCCGCCGCTCATCATCACTGCAGAGCAAATCGATGAGATGGTCAGGATGTTCCGCGAGGCGCTGTACGCAGAGTTGGACGCCTAGCCCGGTCGCAAGAGGATCTTGCGCACGCCCGGTCGCGCCGCGTGTTCAAACGCGGCGAGGCCGTCTTGCAGCGTATACTCGGCTTCTATCATGGGGCGGACCTGCACAGCCATGCCGGACGGTGCGGCCGGACCGGCAACGGCACTAGCCGCGAGGATGCGCAACGCAGGCGCAAATGGGCCGCAACGGGAGCCGACAACGTTTATCTCCCCCACGACGAGTTTCGTCAGATTGATATCCGCGTTTCCCTGGAAAGTGCTTTTCAGGACGAGCGTTCCCTGCGGCCGCACAAGTCGCGAAGAATGGGCGAAGCCGGCGTCGTTTCCAGTCGTCTCCACGACGAGATCGAAGGTATTATCGGGCAGGTTATCGACCAGATCTGTTTTCAACCCCAATTGTTCGGGTAGATCGAGCGATGACGGCCGCCGTCCCAGTACCGTTACATCCCCACCGCCAAGGGCCAGCACCTGGGCCACCAGCAATCCCAACCGACCGGGACCGACAACAGCCATACGGAGTGTGGGGCGGATGTTTATTTGCTCCCGTATGCGCACCGCCGCGGCCAAAGGTTCGGTAAAGACCGCTTCCTCGTCGGCGACTTCGCTTGGCACTTCAAATAAATTAACGACCGGCAAGGTGACCCAATCGGCAAAAACCCCATCCCGATTGTGGATGCCGAGCGTCGTGCGTTGAAGGCAATGTTCGGGGCCGTCCTGGAGACAGACAGCGCATCTCCCGCAACCAAGATTGATCGAACCGACCACCCTTCGCCCGACCCAATCCCCGTTATCCGGCGATCCTGTCTGCTCAACGACGCCCACAAACTCGTGGCCTAAAATGCCGTTAAACCCGCCGGCATAGCCTTTCACGAGCTCCAGGTCCGTGGAGCAGACTCCCGCCAGCGTGACCCGGATGAGCGCCTCATCAGGGCCGGGAATCGGCCGCGGCCAATCCGGCTGGACAGTCAATCGGGAATCGAAAAGGGTAATTGCTTGCATGAAAAGCTCTATGCCGCCCGGGCGCGGGCGCTGATGCGCTCTTCCCAGGTAACAAGCAGCGGTACTGCGATAAAAATTGAGCTGTATGTGCCCAGCAACAAACCGAAAAACAGCGTGGCGATAAACGGGCGGATCGATATGCCGCCAAAGAGCAGGATGGCAACCATCACAAACATCGCGTTTAGTTGTGTCACCAGCGATCGATGAATGGTCTCGACAATCGAGCGATTGGCTATCAGGTCGATCTTCTCAAACGGGCGGCGGGCAATATTCACGCGCATCCGGTCGAACAGGACGATGGTGTCCTGAAGTGAGAAGCCGGCGATAGTGAGCACGGCTGTCAGAAAAAGGGCGTCGATCTCCCAACCCAGTATCAGGCCGGTTATTGCGGCAAAGCCCAGCA
>JAHDWL010000124.1 GCA_023384355.1 Anaerolineae bacterium | reverse complement strand
CCCCTTTTTGTTTACCGGCGGGCACGACGCTCATCACACCTGCGCATTGCCGAAGCCGCGCCGCCGGGACTGCGACTATGTATTGTTAACAGATGGAGACATAGATGAGCGAATATGCAAGGCATGAGATGACGATGGTGGCCGCCCATGGCTCCGGGGCAGAGGAGTGGCGCTGCCCGGAATGCGGCCACCGTTTCGTGATGACCTGGCCGCCGAACTACCGCAAGGTTATCCTGGAGCAAGGCGACCCTTACGCTATCCACAGCGGTGGCAAGGGCGGGATGCGCATAGGCACAACCGAAATCATCGAGACGGAAGACCGCATCCTGTCGAACGAGTTGCGGGCGGCGCTCGATGAGCTCGATATTGACGGCTTGTTCAATTCCGCCGATTAAGATCCGGGGTTGGCCGGGGCGAGCTTAGATTATATAGAGCAACCCCTCGCGAAGAGAGGCCGTCGGCCAGCGCCGCGCGTCTTCGGTCTCCACATCCAGCTCCAGCTCCAGCCGGTAGGGGCCGGGGGAAAGCTCGACGTCCGGTGTGATGCCGAAAGCCACGTCGAGGTCCGGCGTCATCGGGCGCATGGCCGTCCCTTGGCCCAGCGTCACGCGTTGCTTGCCGCCAATCGAACGGGCATAGAGCGCCGCCCGCATCCGGGCCGGCTCACCCGGAGTGTCACCTTCGCCCGTCAGCGCCAGCCCGAACCGCACATCGTATGGCTGCCCGCGGCGCACGATGTGGCGCGGCTCGCGTGATTGGGTGTCAACCACGGTCAGGCCGTGCAGGTACGGCTCGAAGGGCCGGGCCTCGGCGACCTCTTGTCCCTTTGAAGCCACCTCATCCGCCGTCGGAGAGGGTTGAAGGCCTGCATTCTCGCCGACAAACCGGAGCAGGCGTTCGGCCGCCCAACCCGCCCAACTCTCTTCATTCCCACTCTGCACGTGCTTGACCCGCGTTCGGCGGACGTCGTTGCGCAGGTCCAGCAGCAGCTCCAGCCGGAACGTGGCGTAATGCTGGCCATTCTCTTCGGCCACGCTGGTCTGTGGTGGAGCGATAAGCCGGGCGGCCTCAATCCACTCATGAATGCGCTCGCTCGACACGATTGGCATGCCCTGCAGCGCGGCGGCAACTGTCTCCGGCGCGGCCGAGGCCAACGCTGCCGCATCGGCGATACCGGCTTCGTTCAAACGCCGCGCCACGCCGGGGCCGATGCCGCGGATCTGTTGCAGGTCTGCCCCGCTTTCGTTCGTCATGTTCCTGTCCATTGTCTTCCCTCAGTCGAATGCCGGATATGCGGGTTCACCGGCCACGCATCGCCGGCCGCGAAGTGATTCTTTGCGGCCGGCGACAATGGCGTTTAAGGCACGATGTCTTAAACCTGCCCGCGACCAACCTGATTAGTGGGCATACACCTGAATGATCGGCCCTTCTTCAAAAGCCGCCATCTCCAGGGGAATTCCCAGGTGGGAATAGTTGATCAGCGTGACAAGGCGATAAGCCCCCGCGGCCAGGGTGTTGCCCGCCACATTGACGAAGGCGTGATAGTTGCGCGGCAACGGCAGAGGCGGCGCAGCGTTCAACGGCACCACAACCGACCCTAGCAACCCTTCAAACCCTCCGCCGATGGACTCGGCGTAAACGCTCACCTTCCAATCGCCACTTACAAACGGGGCGGCGGCGGCGGTGATCGACCAGTCAACGTGTACGCGCCAGGCATCCTCGGCCTGGATAATCGTGCTCGGCGGATTGACACCGGCTGGGTCTTCCACAGTCGCTACCACGTTTCCTACGAGCAATGGACCAAAAATATGTTCAAACATGGTATTTAACCTCCATCATGATAATCCTGACCGGTTCACGAAAACTTTTACCCGTAAGCGATTACCCGCTGAAATCCGGTGAAATTCAGTTGAACCAGTCAGGTGTAGCCAGGCTGTCTCGAGTTCAGCCCCCTCACCATAGCGGATCGTCTTCAAATTTTCTTCAACCTGGGTTCAAATGGACTTCATTTTGGGATCAAAGCTCGTTGTTGAGGATCTTTTCGTACACATTGACCGTTTCCGGCAACGGCTCCACGTCCAGTTCGCGTCGCAGCGCCTCCACGCAGCGCTGGAACTGGCGCAGGGCCAGGCTGCGCTCGCCGCGTCGGGCAAAGGCGCGCATGAGTCGCCGGTGGATGTCCTCGCGGCAGTTGTCGATCTCAAGCAGCTTGCGGCAATCGGCAATGCAGGCGTCATCGTCGTGAGCCAACCAAAATTGCCGGCTCAGGCGATCGAGCAGGTCGAGATAAGCGTCGCGCAACTGCTCACGCCTCGCCACTGGCCACTCCTCATACAGATCCTCGGGCAGAAAATCTCCCTCATAGAGCACCTCGGCCGCTTGCAGGGCGTCGATCATGGTGCGATCATCGCCGCGCGCGGCCGCGCCAATCCCCTCCCGGTAGCGACACAGGAAAATCTCGCTATCCACCTGGACATCCAGATCGGGGTTCAACTGGTAGCCGCCGTTGGTCTGGACAACGACCGGCCGGGCTGCGCCCGCCGTCTGAAATGTCTGGCGGACGAGGTAAACGGTCTGATAGAGACTGCGCCGCGCGGCCTCGGGCGAGCTGTCGCGCCAGAAACAATCGAGCAATTGGTCGGCATGAACCGGCGCGTCGCGGAAGGTCAGCAGGTATTTGAACAGCGAGCGGCTCTTGTTGCCCGTCCAATCGTCCACGGCTCGTTCGTAACAATAAGCGCGGAAACGACCCAGACAATAAATGTGGAGATCGACGGCGTCGGACGTATCAACGTCGGCCCGTGACTCAAGCTCCGCGGCCGCGGGCAGTTCGGTTGTGGGCTGCGGCGATCCGTTTGCCGCGGCAGCCGCCATCGACGCAAATGGCTCCCCGGCCGATTCGGCGGCGCGCCCGGCCGGTCGTCGCAGGCTCTGCGCGAGCCGCTGCAGCAGTCCCGGCCGGTGGGGCGAGTGGGGGTTTGCCGCCGGGGCGACCGCCGTTGCGGGTGTTTCCCAGAGCAGATCCAGCAACCGTTCCACGCGCCGGCAGGTATCGTCCTCAAGCTGCGCCATCCGCCGTATTGCCGCCTGGTGGTCGTCCGTCTCGCGTTGCAACCGGCTGCAGGCCAGGCAGAGCTGCCCGGCCGCCTCCAGCACGGCCGCCCGGGCCTCATCGACGGCATCGTCCCGTTGTGCTTCCAGCAGCCGCGCCAGCTCATCATATGCGCCGGCGCGCATCAGTTCGTCCGCCGCTGCTCGTGCGGCGCTCAGCGCGGCGGGCACAGCTTGTGCCTCTCCCGCGCATCCGGGATGTGGTTCCAAGATGTATTCCTCGATGTTCCCGAGATCAGACGAATGGCCGAGCGAATACGATACAACACAAGCCGGATGCGGAACGCCGCGGTTATGCGCCCGCGCCAATGGGATTACCAATACAACTACGGCTGATGACAGAACCTGAGGGGCATCAAACGATGGGCGAACGCCATACAACCCACGTTAGGGGATGCCCAACCCTCCTGTTTCGCATTGTACAACGCCAGCCGTAGCGTGGATATCGGCAAAATTACGCAAATCAGAGGCTACCATGGACGGATGGCAAGGGCTTGTTTCGCCGGGATTGAAAACCAGGTGCGCCATCGGCGATGTCTGGGCTATAATTGAAGCTGATCCATGAATCACATCTTGCCGTCGGGTACCGTCACCTTCCTCTTCACTGACATCGAAGGCAGCACCCAGCTGTGGGAGCAATTCCCAATTGCGATGCGCGATGCTCTGGCACGTCACGATGAAATTCTGCGCACGGCCATCGAATCCCATGACGGACATATCATCAAGAACATGGGTGATGGGGTATATGCCGTCTTTAATCGAGCGGGTGATGCCGTTGCCGCGGCCATGGCGGCACAG
>JAHDWL010000123.1 GCA_023384355.1 Anaerolineae bacterium | reverse complement strand
CCCCATGCTGCTACAATTTCAACACCATGAAAGTACTGCTCGTTGAGGACGATCTCGCCCTGTCGGATGTGGTGTCCTTCACGCTGCGTCGGGCGGGGTATGAGGTGGCGGCCGCCTATGACGGGCTGGCGGCGCTGGAATTGTTCGATTCGGCCGCGCCTGATCTCCTTTTGCTCGACCTCAACCTGCCGAAGCTCGACGGTCTGGGCGTCTGCCGCCGCATCCGGGCCACCAGCGCCGTGCCGATCATCATCCTCAGCGTGCGCGGTGAGGATGAATCCATCGTGCGCGGCCTGGAGATGGGCGCGGACGATTATATGGTCAAGCCCTTCAGCCCGGCCCAGCTCGTCGCCCGCATCCGGGCCGTCATGCGCCGGACGGGCGTCCAGGCTACCCCGGTCACCCTTGAGGCCGGCGGCCTGCGGCTCGATCGCTCCCGCGGCGAGGCGCAGCGCGACGACCATCCGCCCGTGCGCCTGACCGCGCTGGAGCTGAAGCTGCTGGAAGCGCTGATGCGCGAGCCCGGCCGCGTGCTGCCGGCCGATACGCTCATCGCTGCCGTCTGGGGGCCGGAAGGCGGCGACCGGACGATGCTGAAGCAACTTGTCTATCGCCTGCGGGCCAAGCTGGAAGACGGCGACGCCCCCGGCGTCATCGAGACCGTGCCGGGGATTGGCTATGCGTTTGGGAGTGACGAATGACGAGTGACGAGTGAAGAGCGCGACCCACTGACCACTGACCACTGACCCACTGACAACTGCCTCCCCCCTGTTACCAACCTGTTACCGCCCTGCGACCGCGCCTGTTACCGCCGCCTGATACTCTTTCCTCATCAGGCGGAGATATGACGCTCTATTTTGATCTGAACACATTTGTCGATTCGGCCGACGACGACCTGCTGCGTCGCGTCGACCGGCGCGTGGCGACCTACTACCTGGCCGTCCCGCTGGCCGGCGAGGACGACCGCGTGACGGTGGCCACGGCCTGCCCCGACAATGCCGGGGCGCTGCGCGTGCTCGAACGGCTGCTAGAGGCGGCCGTCGTGCCCGTGGCCGGCTCCGAGGACGAACTGCTGGCGACTATCGCCCGGCTCTACCCGGAGACCGCGCCCGGCCAGGCGGCGATCATGGCCTGGACCGACGACCCGGCCTGGGCCAATGCCGTCATCGCCACGGCCAACGCCTTCGGCCGCGCCCTCGAGCGGCCGGTCATCATCCTGGACGCCACAACCACGCCCGACGAGGTCATCGCCCGCGCCGGGTACGATTTCTCTTTGATCGTCGCCCGCGCCGCCGATGGGGCCGGGCTGGAGCGAATGGTGCGCCGGTCGCCCGTCTCGCTCCTGCTGGTGCGCGGCGATTTCGCGCCGGTCGAGCATTCGCTGGTGGCGTTGCGCGGCTACGGCTCGGATTTTGCGACCCTCGAACGGGTCTACCCGCTGCTGGCCCGTGAAGGAGCCGGGGCCACTGTGCTGCCGCTCTCGCCGGGGCAGCCGGAGTCCGGACGGCCCAACGGTGGGCCGTTCAACGGCAACCCGTCGGCGCGCCGCCACCTGCGGCAATTCCTCCACGAAACCGGATGCCGCCATTTTGCCGTGGACATCCGCCTGAGCCAGGGCGACCCGGTGGGCCAGATCGCCGGCGAGCTTGCCCGCGGGGAGTATGACCTGCTGGTGATGGCGGCCGAGGCCGAAGGTGATTTCGTCTGGCGGGTGCTGTCGCGCATCGAGGGCGAGCAGGCGTGGCCGGGGCGGCCGGTGCTGATCGTCAAACCGCCGGTGAATTACGAACCAGGAATCAAGGATTAGGAATCAGGAATTGGAGATATCCATGTCACGAATTATGAGACTGACGATTTTGTTGGTTTTGATGATGCCCACTTTGGCGCTGGTCGCCTGTGGCGGCGCGTCCGGGCAAACGACGTCCGAACAACCGGCGACCGGAGCGACGGCCGGCGGCGGTGAGCCGCGCACCATCGCCGTGTCGGGGGCGTTCGCGCTCTTCCCGATGATGACCGTGTGGGCTGAGCAGTACACGGCCCTCAACCCCAACATTCGCTTCGACGTGCAGGGCGGCGGCGCGGGCAAGGGCATGACCGACGTGCTGGCCGGGGCGGTCGATATCGCCATGGTCTCGCGGGAGATTCGGCCCGAAGAGACGGGGCAGGGCGCGTTCGGCGTGCCGGTCACCATCGACGCGGTGGTGCCGACGGCCAACGCCAACAACCCCCACCTGGCCGAGCTGCTGGCGACGGGTCTGACGCCGGAGACGGCCGCGGCGATCTGGATGGGCGACCAGCCCACCAAGACCTGGGGCCAGTTGCTGGGCAGCGACGCGACGGACGCGATCACCGTCTACACCCGCTCCGACGCCGCCGGCGCGGCCGAAGTGTGGGCCAAATATTTGGGCGGCTCGGTGCAGGAAGACCTGCGGGGCACGGCCGTCAACGGCGACCCCGGACTGGCCGAGGCGGTGCGGCAGGACAAGCTGGGCATCGGCTTCAACAATATCGGCTTCGCCTATAACCTGGAGACCGGCGCGCAACTGGACGGGCTGGTCGTCATCCCGCTCGACCTGAACGGCGACGGGGCGATCAGCGACGACGAGAACTTCTACGAGACGAAGGACGCCATCGCGGCGGCCATCGCCGCCCGCACCTACCCCTATCCGCCCGCCCGCGAGCTGTATCTGGTGACGAAGGGCGAGCCGGACGCCGACATCGCGGCGTTCTACAAGTGGGTTCTGACCGAGGGCCAGGCGCTCGTCCCCGATGCGGGTTATGTAAACCTGAACGCCGAACAGATCGACGCCGCGCTCGGGCTGCTGGGAGAATAAGGATTAGCCGGCTACGGATTGGGGCGGACTGCCCGGCCTCAATCCGTAGCCGTTTCCGGCCGACGACAGAAGGAGAAATCTCATGGAAATTACACGACCGGACTCGATAAACCTGAAAGCAGGCGAAAACGCGCGACGGCTGCCGGCCGCGCCCGATTTCCACCGGCCGCGCGGCCGAATTCGCGCCATTAAAAACACCGTCGCCCGGCGAGTGCTGTTCGCGGCGGCGGTATTGCTGATCCTGTTGCTGGTGATGATTGGCGGCGTGCTCCTTCGCGAGGCCATGCCCATCCTGCGGGAAAACCCGCTGCTCGAGCTGCTGACGTCGAGCGAGTGGCACCCCACCCAACTGGCGTTCGGCCTGCTGCCGTTCATCGCCGGCAGCTTCATCGTGACCTTTCTCGCCATGCTGCTGGGCGTCGGCCCGGCCGTGCTCAGCGGCATCTATCTGGCCGAGTACACCTCGGCGCGGCGGCGGTCGATGGTCAAGCCGGTCGTCGATCTGCTGGCGGGCATCCCGTCGGTGGTCTATGGCCTGTGGGGCGTCCTGTTCGTCGTGCCGCTCATCCGCGAGGTCATTGCCCCGGCGCTGGGCGGCACGCTCGGGACGCGCTTCCCGCTGTTCGCCGCCACCAACCCCAGCGGCTACAGCGTGCTGGCCGGGGCCATTGTCCTGGCGATCATGGTCTTTCCGCTCATCGTGGCCGTCACTGACGAGGTGCTGCGCAACATTCCCGCGCAATTGCGCGAGTCGGGGCTGGCGCTGGGGGCCACGCGCTGGGAGACGACGTGGCTGGTGGTGCGGCACGCCGGGCTGCAGGGGATCGCCGCGGCCGTGGTGCTGGCCTTCTCGCGCGCGTTCGGCGAGACGCTGGCGATCATGATGGTCATCGGCAACACGCCGATCATCCCGCGCTCGATCTTCGACGCCGCCTACCCCCTGCCGGCGCTAATCGCCAATGCCTACAGCGAGATGATGTCGATCCCGCTCTACCAGTCGGCGCTGATGCTGGCGGCGCTGGTGTTGCTGTGCGTGGTGTTGTTCTTCAACATAGTCGCCCGGCGAGGGATTGTGAAATTGAGTGACCAGTAGGGGCAGACCTGTGTGTCTGCCCGGGATAC